>DATJJM010000016.1:0-11515 GCA_035492535.1 Acetobacteraceae bacterium
AAGCCCGCTCAGTCGTGAGAACGTGGTAAAGGTGGGCGTGTCGATCGCGACACGCGGACCGATGTAGTCCTCACCCGGACGGCCGCCGCCGCCCTCGCCGAACAGTACGACCGGCATGCGGAAGCGGTGCGCCAGCTCGAACATCCGGTCCTGCTTGTAGTGGTTTCGATGCCCCTGGGTGCCGGCGAGTACCGTGTAATCGTAATGCACCACAGCGGCGCGCGAACGGCTCTCGTCGAACAGGTCGCCGTTGATCGAGCAGGTGCCTGCGACGACGCCGTCCGCCGGCGTGTTCTTGCGTAAGGCGTCCATCGAATGCCGCTGGTGCTGTCGTGCCACGGTCAGCGGCCAATATTCGTTGAACGAGCCCGGATCGACCAAACGCGCGATGTTCTCGCGCGGCATCCGGTATCCGTTCTTGCGCCGCCTCGCCACCGCCTCCGGTCGGTTCTCGTCCAGGCTCAGCGCGTGGCGCTCGATGCTTTCGCGCAGATCGTCGCGGATGTGGTCGAGGTCAAGCTCGTCCCCTGCCTCCACGATGTCGGCCGTGATCCCGGTCTGCTGCACGAACACGATCGGAAAGCCCTCGCGCACGACGTCGCCTACCGTCATCGTCACCTTGCGGACGATGCCGCCGTGGGGCGCGGTGATGACGTGCTCCATCTTCATGGCCTCGACGATGGCGACCTGTTGACCGGGTCGCACCTCGTCGCCAACCGCTGCATTGATGGCGACGATCATCCCCTGGATAGGTGATGCAACCCCAACCGATCCATCGGGGCCCATCATGTCGGAGATTTCGTCTTCGGCCAGCCGCGCCGTCTGCTGCTCGGCTTTCATGGCTGCATCGTGCTCGAACAAAGCCAATGGATCGCGGCTCTTCACCCGTGCCCCGGCAAACCCCGCCTCCGCGCCCGCGAGCGATGGTTTGGCATGCCGCTGCCGGGTCTCGCCGGTATGCGCCAGCTCGGCGATGTGCTCATCCACCCAGCGCGTGTGAATATTGCCCGACATGAAGTCCGGGTGGGCCAGGACGTTTTGCAGGAACGGGATGTTGGTATCGACTCCGTCGATGCGGAATTCGCTCAGCGCACGAGCGGCGCGCGTTACCGAGGCCGCGAACTCGGGCCGGGGCGAATGCGCGATCACCTTCGCCAGAAGCGAGTCGAATGCGCTCGACGTGCGATAGCCCGCATAGCCGAATCCGTCGGTCCGAACGCCGGGGCCACTTGGCGCCTCGTACGCCGCAAGCGTGCCGCCGCCGGGGCGAATGCTGCCATCGGCACCCACGGTCTCCATGTTGACGCGCGCCTGGATGGCGAAGCCGCGCAGCGTCGGTTCCCGGCTGAGGTCAAGCTCATTCAGCGTGCTGCCTTGCGCGAGCAGGATTTGCGTCTGCACCAGATCGACGCCCGTCACTTCCTCGGTGACGGTGTGCTCCACCTGCAAGCGCGCATTCGTCTCGATGAACACGAAAGCCTGCGCCCCCGTCTGGCCCGTGGCGTCCACCAGGAACTCGAACGTACCCAGGTTGGTGTAGCCGACGCTCTTCGCGAACCGCACGGCCGCGTCGATGATCCTGTAGCGCAGATCGTCCTCCAGGGAGGGCGCCGGAGCCACCTCGATGACCTTTTGGAATCGCCGCTGGACACTGCACTCGCGTTCGCCGAGATGCGTCACGGACCCGTTCAGGTCGCCCAGGATCTGCACTTCGATATGGCGAGCGCGGGGGATGTACTGTTCGACATAGACATCGCCGCAGCCGAACGCCGCCGCGGCTGCCGAGCGGCACCGCTGCCAGGCGGGCTCGATCTCCGCTTCGCTGAACACTGCGCGGGTGCCGCGCCCGCCGCCGCCGGCAACCGCCTTGATGATCATCGGGCCGCCGCGCAGCGACGCGAAGAACGCCTGCGCCTCGTCCAGCGTGACGGCGCGATCGATCCCGCGGATCACCGGCACGTCAGCCGCAACGGCCGCCGTCCGCGCCCGCGCCTTGTCGCCGAACAACTCCAGATTTGCCGGCGTGGGACCGACGAAGATCAGTCCCGCCTGCGCGCAGCAGCGGGCGAAGTCGGCCCGCTCGGAAAGGAACCCGTAGCCCGGATGGACCGCGTCGCATCGGCTGGCCTTGGCTGCCGCGATTATGGCATCGGCGTCCCGATACGCTGCAACACCCTGGCCCGGCAGTTCCCGCACCTCATCGGCCGCGCGCGCATGCAGCGAGCGCGCGTCGTCGCGCGAATGCACGGCGACAGAGCGAAGGCCCAGATCGGCCGCCGCCCTGGCGATGCGAATGGCGATCTCGCCGCGATTGGCGATCAGGAGCCTGGTGATGGGCATGTTGTTCCTGCGCTAATCGGTGGCGCCTGCGAGCGACTCGTCAAGAGACTGCCGTCTGCCGACCCGGTGGATGATCACTGCCAACGGGAGACAAAGCAGCAGCATGAAGCCTCCCAGGACAAAGAAGCTTTCGTTGACGCCAGAGCGGTCGGCGATCGCGCCCATGATCGGCGGAACCACGATCGACGTGAACCGCTGGCCCGTCTGACGTAGACCGACGACAGCGCCCTGCTGATGACGGCCGGCGGCGCGCGCTTGTACGGACAACACCAAAGGCTGGATCACGCCTTCAAGCCATCCGCGCATCACCTGAAACAGCAGCAGCAATGCCAGGATGCCGCCGAGTAGCGGCGTCAACGCGATCAGCAGGATCGAGATCGCGGTGCCACTCAGCATCGTGCGCTGTGCATTGCCGAGGCCCATGGCGCGCCCGGCAAACAGCGCTCCAAACCCGCTGGCTATTTCGGCCGCCGAGAACAGTATGCCGATTGTTGTGCTTACCAGCCCCACCTGCTTGAGATAGACAACGTAGACCGATGTCTGGATGCTGTAAGTGCTGTTGCGCATCGCCATAATCGTCAGCGACAGGGCGATCGCCGGAATGGCGAGCAGCATCAGCGAGGCCCAATAATCCGAAAGCCGGGGCCAGACATCACGAGCACGGAACCGTGCGCGCGCCGCACCCTCTTGGTGTGGCGAGGCGACGAACTCAGCCTCGGGGGCACACAGCAAGGCGATGATCAGTACGCCGCCCCATACGACGCCGACCAGATAGGACGGCCAGGTGCCGCCGAAATCCCACACCGCACCGCCGAGTAACGGCGCAGTTGTCGAACCGAGCCGGGCGAAGAATGTAAATCGTCCGAGATGGCGCGCCTCGCCTATGGCCAGTTGCGCGATCAGTGTTTGCGCCCCGGACCAGGCAAAGGACACCGCGGCGCCGTTGACCAGTTGCAAGACCAACAAGCTCCAGAACCACGGCACAAGGGGAAACAATGGCGCCAGAACGATGCTTGTCCCGACAAAGAACAGCGTGACCTTGCGTGTGCCGAAACGGTCCATCAGCACGCCGATGTGGATCGACAGAAACATCCCCGCGACGGAGCGGGCGCCCACCAGGATGCCCACTTCGCCAGCGTCAAACCCAAGTGACAGCGCGTAAAGCGGCATCAGGAAGGTGTAGAAATCGACATAGCCCATGCTGAACGGCGCGGCGACGTACAGTGCAGTTAGCGACCGAGTGCCGGAACCCTTCATGCAGGCGGCCACTCCGACGATGGCGCGGGCTTATTCTCCTGCGCGTCGCCGCATGTTCCCCTGCCCATCACGGCGTCGCAGTCGAAATCCAAAAGTCGCCAATCAGGGCGCAGCCCGGCGCCGGCATCGGAGATGGCGTCTGGACGCAGAGAAACGGGTGCGGTCGGCTGCCATAGCGAGATGACCATGCCGTCGCGATCCCGGAAAACGCGGCGACGTCGGCGACAAAGTATTGCGCGCGCAGTAGCCGATCCATTGCCGTGCCGGCAGCATGGCACAGCGCCTCCGCATAGCTGTATAGCGCAGCAGCCTGAGTGTAGCCCGCGTGCGCGAGACTGACGAAGGAGGGCGAGATATCGCTGCCGATGATGCGGCCGTCGTGGCCGGCCGCCATCAGACCAGACGGCAACATGAATTCGCCGACCTTCAGGTGCGGTCCATAGGCAGCCATCTCGGGGACATCGGCCTCGATAACCTCCTTTCTGCGCCTCGCGTCGTTGACGAGCGCAATCAGATTGATCTCGATGATGCCGCCTGCTGTCGCAAACGATTTGGTCGGCACCACTGTCAGTGCGCACGGAATGCCAGCGTAATGCGCGTTCCACACATCGAGGCAATCTGGCGCGTCGGCGATGTCAGCAAGGTAGATCTGCGCCTTGATCGAATGTCCCAGTGCCGAGCCTGCCGCCTCCAGCGCCGGCTTCAGCTTGTGCTCAATCAGAAACTCCGTTTGGCGGCGGATGGGGATGCCGGCCCAAGCCGCGTGATCCGGTACCGCCGCACGCGGGTCGAGACCCGTACCCGGGTTATGCGCCATCTGCCCTGCGACGAAAACAAACTCGTCGCATACGACGGCCGGGACGAACCCCGAGGTTGGGGCCGAGGCAACGCCAGGTGGATACACCTTACGGATCTCCCGCCCAGGCTCCGGCAACACCGCAACCAGCGAGGTCGAAATTGTCGAGCTGGCGCCGAACAGGCGTTCCATGACCACCGAAGTACTCGGCGGGATGTAATCGCCGAAATTCTCGTGCCGCGACAGGTGATAAGCGGCCACTGCACGCGGATTTGGGTAGTATTGGTCGAGCCGGATCGCATGCGACAGGTCGGTCCCATATTCGCGCAGCACGTCCGTCATCCGCCGCAGCACGAAGTCCGCCTCGCGACGGCTCGGGTGGCGGGTGCCGTAGGCCGGAAATCCGGCCGGGCCGCTCACGCTCGCGTCGATTGTCCCCGTTCGCCAGTCGAACGCCTCGTGTCCCGTGAGGAACACCCAGAGACCAGCCTTCACCGCATAGGCGTATGAAATCGGTGTGCCGACCAGGCTGTCGACCGATCCAATCTCAAGTGCCATCCGCCCCCCGCTTTCAGCCTTCGGTCGCTCGGAGCGACAGGTAACAAGTGACGCGCCACGGCCATACTTCAGTGCGAGCGCGCTCCCGTCGCAAGTTCACCCCTATTCCGCTGTCACACCCGTGGCATGCCCAGGCCACGCTCAGCGACAATGTTGCGCTGGATTTCGTTCGTTCCGCCGGCGATCGTGCCGGAGAACGCACTCAGGAAATCGAACATCGGGCTGCCGAATGGCTCCTCCGCCAACAGGGCGAACGCCTGGCCATCGACGCCGCCGATCCGGACCATGAAAGAGCAGATCCGCTGGCGCAACGCCGTCGAGGACAGCTTGACGATGGACGGCAGGACGCTGGCCGATGCGCTCGGCGTTTCGCTCTCCTGCAGAACGCGCCGCAGCAGACGCCGTGCCGCCTGCATTTCCGCAAGAAAACTGACGAACTCGCGATGGAGTTGCGCATCTCGCAACCAGGCCGCACCGGCTTCCAGCGATTTGCGGTAAAACGCCTCGATCTCGTAGCGTTGACGCTCGCCGCCTTCGAACGAGATCACGCCGCGCTCCGACGCCAGCGTCGCCTGCGCCACGCGCCAGCCATTGTTCTCGGCGCCGATCATGTTCCCGGCCGGGATTCGGACATCGGTCAGGAACAGCTCGCCGAACTCCGCGCGGCTGTTGGCCTGCCGGATCGGCCGCACCTCCACGCCCGGAGATCGCATGTCCATGATGAAGTAGGTGATGCCGCGGTGCTTCTGTGCGTTCGGATCGGTCCGCGTCAGCAACAGGCAGTGATCGGCGTACATCGAGTTTGACGACCAGATCTTCTGTCCGTTGATCACGTAATGATCGCCATCCCGCACCGCCCGGCACCGGAGTGACGCCAGGTCGGACCCAGAGTTCGGCTCGGAAAAGCCCTGGCACCAGACTTCGCCGTTTGCCACACCTGCCAGGTAGCGGCGCTTCTGCGCTTCGGTGCCGTGCGGCAGTAATGTGCCGGGCATATGGATCAGCGAGATGGTGAACAGCCGGTTTTGCGGCGCATCCGCACGCGCCATCTCATCGGCAACGGCGATCAGGTGGCGTTGCGAAAGCCCAGCGCCGCCGTACTCCTTTGGCCAGTGCGGAATAGCGAGGCCGACCTTGCTGCGCTCCGCCATCCACCAGCGCTGGAACGCGATGTATTCCTCGTTTGACGCCCGGGCCATGCGGGCCTTCCAGTCGGAGGGCACGACCTCGGCCAACCAGTCGCGGATTGCCTGGCGGAAGGCGGACAGGTCATGTTGCGCTTCAAGGATGCTCATAGTTCCAACTCCAGCGCGGAACGCCCGGACGATGTCATGGCGGCCAGTGCAGCGGCAGCCCGATCGCGCAGCGCGGTGTTCGCCATGATCAGCACTTCATTCAGGCGCGCTCGCTTGAGGAAAATGTGCGGATCGAAATCCCAGGTTAACCCGACGCCGCCGTGCAGTTGGACGCAGTCCGTGGTGACGAACACACAAGCTTCCGTGACTTCCGACTTCGCAAGCATTGCCCACAGTTCGGCGTCAGGCTCGTCGGTCACCGTTCGCTGCACGGCGTGTCTGACCATCTCGTCCGCGACAGCCAGCTTCGTGGCCAAGTCGGCGGCGCGGTGTTTCAGTGCCTGGAACCCTGCGATCGGCTGGCCGAATTGCTCGCGGGTCTTCATGTAGGCAATGGTGCGTTCAGTGATGGAACGGGCACCGCCGGCGCTGTCGGCAGCAACGGCGAGCGCCATGGTCCGTGTCAGTGCTGCGCAGGTCGCCGCCGCATCGGGCAGAATGCCGACAGGAGATGCATTCGTCAGGCGAACGTCGATCACGTTCCGCGTCCGGTCCCACATCGGCGCCACAGTTACCTCGGCCCCGGCCAGGTCGACGATCGCCCAGGCATCGTCGGCGGGCGCGAGAAGGAATGCCGCATCGACGCCGCCCAGGCAGCGCAATGTGCCAGAAACACCGGCGCCAGAGCGGGTCAGGCTGTGTCTGTCCAGTGTTGCTGGCACAGCGGCACTGACCTCCCCGGATCCCAGCCGCGGCAGCCAAGTCTGGCGAATATCGTTGCCGCCGGTTTCGACGATGGTCTGGGCGGCCGACAAGGTGGCGATGTAGGGGCCGGGCGCCGATTGACGCCCCAGTTCGCCGTGCAGGATGGCGAGCCCCTGGGCGCCCATGCCGAGACCCCCGAACTGCTCCGGAATCCCTAGTCCCAACCAGCCGAGTTGCCCGGCTTGAGCCCACAGCGTCTTATCGAGCGCGTTCTTGCCGTCGACGAACGTGTGCAGCTCGATGCTGCCGCATTGCTCGGCCAAGACGCTGGCGATGCTTTCCCGTAACGCATCGAGAGTTGCTTGATCCAGCGTGCTCGTCGGGCCGAGCGCCTCTTTCTCCATATTGTTCCTCCCCATATGCGCGCCGGCCAGCAATGTGTCTCATTCGGACATGCACGGCCAGGGCGCAGGGGCGCGGGCAGTCGACGCCCTCACGCAGTTGCCGAGGTCGGCGACGTTCCATCCCTGTTGCGTCATCTCACATCGCCTGATTACTGTTGCGTCAACCAACGACGGAGGATTCGGTCATGGCTCAACGCAGACGCGTTCTCCAAGGCGCGCTGACTGGAGCCGCTGCTGCGCTTGCGTCTTTCGGCATCAATCCGGCGCTGGCACAGGAGGTTGGCAAAATCGCCGGTCGGTCCGAAAAACCCCTGAAGGCCGCCTTTTCCAATGCAGGTTTGCAAGCGACATGGTGTGCTCAGGGCAAACAGGCTGCGGAATATTGGGGTAAACTGTTCAACGTCGAGGTCGTCTGGTTCGACGGCGAACTGGCCGCGCAAAAACAGCGATCCGCCATCGATAACATGGCCTCCGAAAAGTGGGACTTCGTCGCAATCCAGGCTTTTGGCATCGGAACGCTGACCGCCCCCGTCAACCGGATGATCGAGGCGGGCATCCCAGTGATCGACATGGATACGCTGATTGCGCCGCTCGATACCATCAAAGTGCACAGCTTCATCGCGCCGGACAACGAATTCATGGGCGCGTCGGTGACCCAATCGCTGGTCGATGCGATCAACGGCGAAGGCACCATGATCATGACACAGGGAGCGCTGGGCCACACCGGCGCTCAGGGACGCGCGCGGGGCTTCGAATCTGTCGTCAAGAAGTATCCAAAAATACAAGTGCTCGACACTCAGCCCGCCGACTGGGATGTGACGAAGGTGGCTCGTATCTGGGAAACCCTGTTGACCAAGTATCCCAAGATAAGCGCTGCCTACTTCCACAACGACGACATGGCCCTGGCCGCCTATAATGTGATGAAGGCGCACAATCGCACCGACATTCTTATTGGCGGCTGCGATGCGATGCCTCCGGCGCTGACTGCAGTGGCGGACGGCCGGATGCACGCGACGGTCCGCAACCCATCCTGCCGCATTCACGGCGGTGCCATTGTGGCCGGCGTCGCTGCCAAGGTGGCTGGCGAAAAGACCGGTGCGAACGGTATCCCAAAGAATATTGTCGCCGACGGTCCGGTGGTGACAAAGGTGAATGCACCAGGCATGGCCTGGATGGAGACGCATTTCCTGATCTGATTCGATCGTGGCGCCACAGCTGCTGGAACTTTCTGGGATCACCAAGTCGTTTGGTGGCGTCACGGCTCTTTGTGACGTGCACTTCTTGCTTGCATCGGGGGAAATCCACGGCCTTGTCGGCGAGAATGGTGCCGGCAAGTCCACTCTGATGAAGATCATTGCCGGGGTGCACACCGACTATCAGGGCGAGATGCGCCTGGATGGGCAGCCGGTGCGTTACACCTCACCGCGAGATGCGCGTTCCGTGGGTATCGGCATGGTGCATCAGGAACTGTCGGCCGTGCGCGCGTTGTCGGTCGCCGAGAACGTCCACCTCGGCGTCCAGCCGTTGAACCGCTTTGGCTTTGTCGATTGGCGTGCGATGTGGCGCACTGCTTCCGAACATCTGAAGAGCCTTGGAATCGATCTCGATCCGCGGCTACCAATGGGCTCCTTGCCACTCGGACTGCAGCAGCTCGTGGAGATTGCGCGTGTACTGTATTCCGGGGCTCGTATCGTCATCCTTGACGAACCAACATCAGCTCTGTCGCCACCCGAGATCGAACGGCTGTTCGGATTGCTGCGCCGCCTGCGCACGGCAAACCGCAGCATCGTATACATATCACATTTCCTCGACGACGTGCTGGCCATCTGCGACAGAGTGACCGTGTTCCGCAATGGTCGGACTGTTGCAACCGAACCATGCGCTGCGATCGACAAACGATGGATCATCGACCGCATGATAGGCGCCGGCCACGCCGGCCTCGAGGAGAGCTATCTCTCGGATATTATGCTGCATAGCCGGCGCGGTACGAATGTCGTTCTCTCATTGCAGGATCTGGGTTGCGACGGTGCCTATGAAGATGTGTCGCTGCAGGTGAGGGCGGGCGAGATCCTGGGCATCTATGGATTTCTCGGTTCAGGCCAGCTTGAACTGGCACGCACGCTATTCGGTCGCCTGCCGGCCCATAGAGGCCGGATCCTTCTCGACGGACGACCGGTGCACCTGTCATCGACGGCGCGTGCAAGGCGCGCCGGAATGGCGTACCTGCCGGAAAGCCGGCACATGATGCTGTTCGCTGCGGAACCAGTATTTAAGAACGTGACCATCGCCATCCTGGATCGCATCGATCGTCTCTGGCTTCGGACAAAGGTGGAACGCGGCATCGCCGAAAGGCACGTCAGGCGCATGAGCATTCGTCCTCCACATGTCGGACGTGCGCTTGGCACTCTGTCTGGTGGCAATCAGCAGAAGGTGGCACTCGCCAAATGGCTCACGCATCTGCCGCGCGTGCTGGTGCTCAGCGAGCCGACACGCGGGATGGACGTAGGCGCAAAGGATGATGTGGTAAATATTGTGCGCGGGCTTCGCGATCAGGGCGTGGCGATTGTCGTGACCTCGACCGAGCCGGAGACAGTACTCTCGCTGGCCGATCGGATCGTGGTGATGAAAAAGGGGCGCATCGTGCGGGAATTTGTTGATGAGCCGATAAGCAAGGACCGGCTACTGGAAGCCGCATGAGTGAGTCCTCCGATCTTGCAGGCGCAGCCGGGCGGCGGCCCCGCTATCTGGACTGGCTTCGCGGTCGCCTCCGCGACGTGGCACCGCTTGCGACTCTGCTGGTCCTGGTTGGCTTCTTCACAGTCGCAAGCAACTCGTTTGCCACATTGGGCAATCTGCAAAACATCCTGACGCAGATCTCGGTGACCGCCATCATCGCGGTCGGGCTGACTTTCGTGATTCTCTGCGCGGAGATCGACCTGTCGGTGGCGAGCATTGCCAACGCAACCGGGATCATCGTCGCATATTTCACTGCGCAGGAGGCAAGCGTGACGATCGCCAATGTCCCCCTGCCAGGTGGGGCGGCAATCGCGATTGCACTAGCATCATGTCTCGCTCTGGGCTGGATAAATGCATTTGGCCTGACCCGTATCGGTATTCCCAGCTTCATCATGACGCTCGCGATGCTGCAGATCGCCGCGGGAATTTGCGCCTTATTGGTCCGTGGCCAGATCGCTTACGCGGTGCCACCGCTCATCGGCACGCTGGGCGCACACTCCCTCGGCATCGTACCATGGATCGTCATTGTCGCTGCCCTTTTCCTGTTGGCGGGCCATCTTGTACTCACGTACACACGCTTCGGCCGCTACGTCTACATGACCGGCGGCAACCGCGAGGCAGCGGAGTATTCCGGTGTAAACGTTCGCGCAATCCTGTCGGCGGTGATGATCATCTCAGCTGTCTGCTCAGGCGTCGCTGGTATGCTTGGCGTCGCATATTTTGGCAGCGCACAACAGAATGAATTCGACACCTATCTGCTCGACAGCATTTCTTCGGTCGTGGTCGGTGGCACCAGCCTGTTTGGCGGACAGGGCGGGATCGGCAATACAATCATCGGGCTGTTCGTGTTGGGGGCGCTGAACAACGGGCTCGACCACATCAATATCGACAGTTTTCTGAAAATATTGATCCGCGGCCTGATTCTGCTGATCGCTCTGGTGATCAACGTGTATGCCCAGCGTGTGCGCGCTCGTCCAGATCTCTAGGCGCCAAACTCCATTGGGGGCACGTGCGGCGCAACGATGCCCTGTCACAATTGCTGCCATATTGCCACATCGTACGCGAGGGCGAGACCAGTAGCCATCCAGCACTGGAACCCGATGCCGCAGGAGGTTGGATCCCGGTGCCATCGCTCGATTGGCATCGTTGTCTCGGCGGAATTCTGGCATCCTTTTCGCCTCGTCCGTAAGTCGATGGCGATTTCAAAAACGTACGCATGCGCTCCGGCTGCCGTATCGATGCGGGTGTGATGGCGCAGCAGTGCAGCAAAGTGAACCTTGCGGGAGCACCCAGACCCCGGTCATCTCGCATCTGACGCAATACGAGCGCTCACCCTCCCTTCGGCGTTGTGTCGTCAGCGGGACGAGGCCAGTTCCAGCCAAGCGGCGATGTCGCGTCCCGTATGGAAGGTCTCGGCGGGAGGC
>DATJJM010000017.1:0-6481 GCA_035492535.1 Acetobacteraceae bacterium
AACTGGCAGCAAGCCCCTGGTCAGGGCGTGCAGCGCACGGCGTCTGCGAGCAAGACCGAGGGCGAGGGCGGTGCCGGCGGCAACTGGCAGCAAGCCCCTGGTCAGGGCGTGCAGCGCACGGCATCTGCGAGCAAGACCGAGGGTGAGGGCGGTGCCGGTGGCAACTGGCAGCCGACGCCAGGGTCCGCGGTGCAGCAGACCGCGGCGGCTCCCTGCAAGTAACCAGCCAGCGAAAACCAGGCAAAGCAAAATCCCGGATGGCGACTTTCACCGCCATCCGGGATTTCTGTGTACGCAGTCAGCAGTTTGAGCTGGCAGCGATTATCGCCGCGTCAGGGCATGGTGGTGACGATTGTAGATATGCCAGTGGAACAGAAGCTACGACCCGGCGACGATGATCGACAGGGGGAGCCAGCGCAACTGCTGTTTCTTCTGCATCAGCACGGCAAGATAGGGCCGACGCTGCTCATGCGCCTCCCGCATGGCGTGGGCAAAATCAGCCGGTGAGGCCACTGGCTCGCCCTGCGCAGCCTTGATCACGTCGCCTGGCTCGATACCCAGTTCGCGCGCTTCGCAATCTGCCTCGACCGACGCAACGAGCACCCCGTCGAGCGTGGGATCGAGGCCGAATTTCTTGCGATCGTCGTCACTGATGGCCGCAAGGGTCATGCCGGAATCAGGCGGTCTTGCCATCATGGCTTCGGCCATCGCGCCGTGCATCATGCCCCCATAGGGCATGTAGTTCGGCCACGCCGCAACGCTCGCATCCACGTCCTGCTGCTTGCCATCTCGCCAGATCGTCAGGTGCGCCGGTTCGCCGACTTTCAACATGACGATTGCCCGGTTGAAGGCGCGCGCATCGCTTTCGGAGGTGCCGTTGATCGTCTGCAGCACGTCGCCAACGCGCAGTGACGCCTGGCTGGCGGGACCGGACGGATCAAGTGCGGAAATGATCGCGCCACCCGTCTGTGGGACGCCGAACGCCTGAGACAGTTCCGCGGTCATGTCCTGCAAGGTGAAGCCCAGCCAGCCTGGCTTTGGATGGTCCGGATTGAGCAGGAAATGCTCGACAAAGCTTGCGGTATTCGAGGGAATGGCGAAGCCAATGCCGATAAACCCACCGTTTTCGTTCGGATTGTAGAGCGCCGTGTTGATACCGATGACATCACCATTGCGATCGATCAGCGGCCCTCCCGAATTGCCGTGGTTGATGGTGGCATCCGTTTGAATGTAGCTGTCGAAGGGGGAGTCCTGAAGATCACGGTTCAAGGCGCTGACGATACCGGCAGACGCCGAGATGCCCAAGCCGAGCTGATTGCCGATCGTCAGCACCGGGTTGCCTACTTGCAGCGCATCGCTGTTGCCCCATTTCAGTGCCGGGAGCGGATGATCGACATCGACTTTCAGGATCGCAAGGTCGAGCATTTCCGCGGCGACCAGCAGCCTTGCATGCACACGGTCGCCGTTGCTGAATACCGCGGTCAGTCCAAGCGCGCCATCAATCACATGCTTGTTGGTGATGATGATGCCGGACGGATCCATCACAAAGCCCGAGGCAAAGATCTTGACGCGTCTTGGGGCTTCGCCTGGCTCGCTCGCCGGATGGACCTTCCAGGTCGAGATGCTCACCACCGCCGGTTCGTCCCGTTGCACGATCTCGGCCTCGCCCGCTTCCATGGAACGGGCGTTGGCGAACGATGGAAGAGCGACGAGCGCGGTGAACGTCAGAGCAAACAGCTTGTACATCGGTCCTCCGCTGGCTGCGAGTTCGGGAGGATGGATGCAGCAGTCCGCGCGGTTGCGTCTGGTAAAAATGACGCACTGCGCCGTGCCATTGCGCGCCGCAGGCGAAGCCATCCCGATCGGGATCGCTTCGCTTCGCTCGCAATGACCAGTCGTCAGGCTAGCACTTTGCTTTTCTTCTCGATCGCGCCGAGCAGGTCCTTCCAGGATTCGACGAACCCCTTGGCGCCGTCTTCCTGCAATTGCTTTGCCAGGCTTGCGATGTCGATGCCGGCGCGGGTGATCGCCGCGAGCACCTTCTCGCAATCGTCGCCGTCACGACGCATCGGCCGTTCGACTGCGCCGTGGTTAGCGAATGCGAGCAGTGTTTCCTCCGGCACGGTGTTCACCGTATTCGGGGCAGCTAGGGCGGCCATATACAGTACGTCGGACGCCTGCGGATCCTTGTTGCTGGTGCTGGCGAACAGCAGCCGCTGCGGTCGCGCGCCCATGCCTTCGAGCCACTGCCAGCGATCGGAATCCAGCAGGTCGCGATACGCCTTAAAGGCCTGCTGCGAGACGGCGATGCCGAGCTTGTCGCGCAGCTCGGCGGGCACCTTGTCCAACGTCGCCCTGTCCCAGCGGCTGACGAACAGCGAGGCAACGGAGCGGACGTCGGGATTCAGGCCAGCGGCGACACGGCGCTCCAAGCCTCGCATATAGGCATCCGCCGCGCGCAGGTATTGCTCGCACGAGAACAGCAGTGTCACATTGACCGGAACGCCGGAGAAGATCGCCTCCTCGATCGCCGGAAGTCCTTCCAGGGTTCCGGGGATCTTGATGAACAGGTTCGGCCGGTTGGCCTTGGCGTGCAGCGCACGTGCCTCGGCGACTGTGCGCGCCGTGTCATAAGCCAGCAGCGGCGAAACCTCGAGCGATACGAAGCCATCGACGCCTGCCGTACGCTGGTAGATTGGTGCGAACAAATCAGCGGCCTTGGTAAGATCGGTAATGGCGAGTTCGAAAAACAGCGCCTCATCCGCCTTGCCTGCTGCGACCAATTGGCTGATCTGATCGTCATACGATTTGCTGCGGGCGACAGCGTGATCGAAGATCGTCGGGTTCGAGGTGAGCCCGGTGACCGACAGCTCAGTGATGTAGCGCTGCAGCGTGCCGCTGCTGAGCAGGTCACGCGTGATGTTGTCCAGCCACAGGCTCTGGCCGAGTGCGTGCAGTTTTTGTGTTGCGTTCATCGCGTGGGTCTCCACTGTTAGCGCTTCATGCTTTGATGAGCGGCGGCAACCACGGCTTCAACGGTGAAGCCGAAATGCTCCGCAACCACTTTCATCGGTGCTGACATGCCGAAGGTGTGCATGCCAAGCACCACGCCCTTCCCGCCGGCGTAGCGATGCCAGCCGAGGCGCGCTCCTTCCTCCACCGTGACGCGCGCTGTCACCGCCGGCGGCAGCACGCTGTCTTGATAGGCAACGTCCTGATCTTCGAAGAACTCCCAGGACGGCATGCTGACGACGCGCGCCTTCACACCTTCGGTCGCCAGCTTTTCGCGCGCGGCGAGGCATAGCGACACTTCGCTGCCAGTGCCAATCAGCAGGACGTCCGGCTTGCCATCTGGCGCATCAACGAGTGTGTATGCACCTTTCGCCAGGCCTGCCGCCGGCGCGTATTGCGTTCGATCCACGATCGGCAAATTCTGGCGCGAGCAGATCACCGCAGCGGGTCGATGCTGTAGTTGCATGATGCAGCGATACGCCTCGGTCATCTCGTTGGCGTCGGCGGGACGGATCACCACCATGCCCGGGATCGCGCGTAGTGACAGCATCTGTTCGACGGGTTGATGCGTCGGACCATCCTCGCCGAGGCTGATCGAATCGTGCGTCCACACGTGGATAACAGGCAGATCCATCAGGGACGCGAGGCGAATTGCGCCGCGGGCATAGTCGGTGAAGATCAGGAACCCGGAACCGTAGGCACGCAGGCCGGTCAGCGTCATGCCGTTGACCTCGGCGCACATGGCATGTTCGCGCACGCCAAAGTGCATGTTGCGGCCACGGTGGTTGTCGGGTTGGAAATCACCGGCGCCGTCAAAGGTTAGCCGCGTCTTCGTGCTGGGCGCCAGGTCGGCCGCACCGCCGATCAGCCAGGGAATGCGCTCGGCCAACGCGTTCAGCACCTTGCCGGACGCGTCGCGCGTGGACATGCCGGAGGCGCTGGCCGGGAAGAACGGCAATGCCGACTCCCACCCCGCCGGCAGCGTACGCTTGGCGATGCAGTCGATCTGATCGGCAAGCTCGGGATATTCGCCCCGATAGCGGGCAAGCAGATCCTGCCAGGCTGCGCGAAGCTTTGCGCCGCGAGCGCCGATATTCGCCGCGAAATGTTCGCGCACGCCATCTGGCACGACGAAATCCTTGTCCGGATCGAAGCCGAAGAACTGCTTGACCAGGCGCACCTCATCCTTGCCGAGCGGTTCACCGTGCGCCTCGGCCGAATCGTGCTTATGTGGCGAGCCATAGGCGATATGGCTGTGCACGATGATCAGCGTCGGCCGATCGGTGGTGTTGTGGAACGCCTCGAATGCCTGTTGCAGCATCGCGATGTCGTTGGCATCGCTGACGCGGCGAACGTTCCAGCCATAGGCCAGGAATCGCGCTCCGACATCCTCGGTAAAGGCGATCTCCGTGCTGCCTTCGATGCTGATGCGATTGCTGTCGTAGATCCAGCACAGGTTGGACAGGCGCAGATGTCCGGCGGTGGAGGCGGCCTCGCTGGCGATACCCTCCATCATGCAGCCATCGCCCAACACCGCGTAGACGTTGAAGTCGAACAGGTCGAAGCCGGGCCGGTTATACGTGGCCGCGAGCCAGCGCTGGGCGATCGCCATGCCGACGCTGGTGGCTGCCCCCTGGCCGAGCGGCCCGGTCGTGCTCTCGACCCCAGAGGTCCAGCCGTATTCGGGATGTCCGGGACACCGGCTCCCGGCCTGGCGGAAGGTCCTGATGTCATCCAGCGTGACAGCGTCGCGACCGACCTGCTCGTAGCTCGGATTGACGGCCTTGATGCCGGTGAGATGGATCATGCTGTACAGAAGCATCGAGGCATGACCCGCCGACAGCACGAAGCGGTCGCGGTTCAACCACAGCGGATCGGTCGGATCGTAGCGCAGCACGCGCTGCCACAGTGCATAGGCGGTGGGCGCGGCATCCATCGGCGTGCCTGGGTGCCCCGAGTTCGCCTTCTGCACCGCATCCACCGCAAGCATGCGGATGGTGTTGACTGAGAGTTCGTCGATGTTGGGACGCGGCGCCATGGGCTCAACCTCATGCTTTGTGTTGGGCGGCAGCAACTTTTTGCAGCAACTCAGTGACCGTTTCGACCAGTAGGCCGCGGACCGAAACCACCACCGGGTGTTCATCGTCCGTCGGTTCTTCCAGCGTTTCGAACTGGCTGGTGAGCAGCGAGGGCGGCATATAGCGATGTTTGCGCTTGCCGATGCGATCGGCAATCAGCGTTTCATCGCCACGCAGATAGATCAGCATGACGCCCTTGCGGTTGCCGATGGTGATGTCTCGATAGGCACGCTTCAGGTCGGAGCAGGTGATGATGCCAGGCTCACCGGCGGCAATGCGGTCATCGATCCAGCGCGCAATCGCCCGCAGCCACGGCCAACGATCCTCATCGTTCAGTGGATGGCCGGCGCGCATCTTTGCCACGTTCGCGGGAGGGTGCAGGTCATCACCATCGATATAGGGCCACTCCAGGACGCGTTGCAGTTCCAGGGCGATGGTGGTCTTGCCGCTGCCGGCCACGCCCATCAGCAGCAGCACCGTCTTGTCTATATGCCTTGCCGCTTCCAGCTCCGCGGATGACGGTTCCATGTCAGTGCGCTCCGGCTATGTCATGGGCAAGTGACGGCTCCCGGTCGGGCAGTGGCGTGATCTCGCCCAGCAGGACAACGTACGCGAAAATGCCGACCAGGAGAACGACGCTGGCAATAGGGAATGCGCCACTGAACGAGCCGGTCAAGCTCACGATCGAGCCGGTGACGATGGGCGCGACGCCGCCCATGAGATTGCTAAGCCAGTTCATGATGCCGCCAATAGTGCCGGTGCGGTTGGTTGCGGTCATCTCACTCCCTTCCGTGGGCGGCTCGGACGCCAAACATGGTGCCGAGGTCGAGGCCCTGGCCTTCCATGTTATCACTGGCGGCCAGGATGCGCGCTGCAGGCAGGATAAGCGAGCAGCCTCTGGGGTCTTGAAGGAATTGCTCAGGGGTCGTTCTGACGTCTGAAGCACGGAATCGACCTGCCGCCGTGATTCGACCAGCTTGCCTGAAAGAGTCCAGACTGGGCAGCCTGCTTCGATTACGCGGCATGGCGAACGTCAAGTGTGAGGATCCCGATGCCTGAGCAGCGCCCGCCACTGCCGCCATTCACGCGCGAGACAGCGATCCAGAAGGTGCGCGGAGCTGAGGACGCGTGGAACACGCGTGACCCGGCTCGCGTTGCGCTGGGCTATTCCATGGGCAGTTACTGGCGGAACAGAGCGGAGTTTGTTCGTGGCCGCTCGGAGATCATTGCGTTCCTCACACGGAAATGGGCGCGGGAACTCGACTACCGTCTGATCAAGGAGCTTTGGGCCTTCGACGGCAACCGGATCGCGGTGCGCTTCGCGTACGAATGGCACGACGACTCGCTCAACTGGTTTCGATCGTACGGTAACGAAAACTGGGAGTACGACG
>DATJJM010000018.1:0-11072 GCA_035492535.1 Acetobacteraceae bacterium
GATGAAATCACGTTAAGCGTTCTCGCTGCCATTGAGCCGAGCCTGCGCATGGCGGAAATCGATCGCGTGAAGCGCAAGCGCCCCGAGAACCTCCACGCCTACGACCTGGTGCTTCGCGCGCTGCCGTTCGCAATGACCCGCATGCCGACCGGCGCCGAAACGGCCATACCTTTGCTCCATCAGGCCATCGCGTTGGACGCCACGTATGTGATGGCCCACGCTGCGCTCGCCTGGTGCTATCACGCGCTTTACTACCGTGCCGCCCGGCGGCCCGAGCACGATGCCGCGGCAATACACCATGCGCGTGCCGTTTTGGACCTGGGCAGCGACGATGCGACGGCGCTATCCTTGGCCGCCTTCGCGCTGGCGATGTCAACCGACCGGGACCATGAAACCGGGCTCAGCCTGTTCGACCGTGCGATCCATCTCAGCCCGTCCTCGGTTCTGGCATGGGGCTACAGCGCCATGCTCCTGGCGTACGCCGGCCGCACCGAGGAAGCCATTCGTCGCGCCGAGCGCGCACTGCGGCTCAGCCCGTTTGATTGGCACAGTTTCGTCGCCCATCAATCTCTCGCGGTCGCGTGTTTTCTGGCGGGGCGGTTCGAGGAGTCCGCCGAGGCGGCGAGACGGGCGGTACAGGTGAACCCCGGCTACAGCCTGGCGCATGCCTATCTCGCGGCGGCGTTGGCGCGGCTTGGCCGAACCGATCAGGCGGGCATGGCCGGCAAGCAGGTGCTGGCACTCGAGCCGCAATTCACCATCCGCAGTCTCGAGGGTTTCTTCCCTGATCCGAACGACTGGGCCAGCCTGGCGGCGGCGATGCGGCTGGCGCGACTGCCTGACTGAGGGCAGAGGCTGCGACGACGACCTCGCCGGCCCGGCGATACCTGCAGCAGGAGGTCTGCGCACACCGGGCAACGTGAGGAGGTTGTCATCCTCGACGTATCTACACGCGACTTCGGTGGAGTTGGCAATGGCGGCTCGCTCCCAGCAGCTAACAGCGTCTCACGAGGGATAATGAGCGTTTTCCGACGCGCCGCCTTAGGTCTTTGCGCAGCGGATATCACAGCTTGCCGATACCGCCTGCAAATAGGGAGAAAGACCATGTTGACCAAGACAATGATCGGCGCCGTCGCGGCTGGCACAATCCTCGCCACAAGCGCCTTCGCTCAGGGCACAACGGAAACCGCCGGCCCCTCGCCCGTGGTCGCCGTCGAGAACGAACCTGCACCCAGGCTGATCGTGGACCAGCCGCTTCCCGAGGCCCTGGCACGGGGCGTCGCCGTCATACCCTACCGGTTGGAGAATTTCCGCATCCTGCCCATCGTCGGAGCGCCCGCTCTCGGCGTATCTCCGCGGGTCGGGCATCTGCACGTAACGCTTGACGGGCTGCCCTGGCATTGGGCGGATTTCGGCAACACCAACACGATCGTCGTGGCCGACCTCTCGCCCGGTCGGCACAGCGTGCGGATCGAGTTGGCTGACCCTACGCATCGCGTCCTTACCGGGAAGACGGTGACGTTCACGGTGGCTACCGCGCTGGCTCAGGCGGACTCTCACTCAAACTGACGGCAGCGCCGCCAAGCAAAAGCCAGAGCCGACATTCGCGGAGTCGTCTCCGAACTCTCACGCCGAACAGGTCGTTTGGCGTGGGCAGTTCGGGGACACGGTGCGGAGCAGCCGGCTGATCGCCAGCAGCACACCGGCCGTCGCCCTGCTCCGGACACACAACCTGCTCCGTCGCCCCAGGTCGCTCCCGCTTGACCACGGCGCCCGGCTCGCCGGTAATCGATCTAACCGGCCGTCCGGAAGCAGGAGACACACCATGCCGACTATCCATCCGCAGCTACAGAAGGCGCGCGATCTCATGCCGCTGATCGCCGCAGCCGCGGACGAACACAACACCATCCGGAAACTCACCAGGCCCGTCGTTGAAGCCCTGATCGATGGCGGCTTCTTCACCATGCTGAAGACCAAGGCCGTCGGCGGCATGGAGCTGAAGCCCTCGATCTTCGCCAAGGTGACCGAGGCGTTCGCCAGCGTCGATGGCTCCACCGGATGGGTGGTGTGCCAAAGCAACGGCTGCTCGACCACCAGCGCCTATCTCGATCCGCACATCGCCCAGGAGATCTTCGGCCGACCGGACGGCATCGTCGCCTGGGGACCGCCCGGCTCGCCCTACGAGGCCACACCGGTCGAAGGCGGCTATCGCATCACCGGCAAATGGCGCTTCATGAGCGGCAGCCAGAACGCCACCTGGCTCGGAGCCCATCTGCGCGTCGCCGGCACCAGGGAAACCAAGACGTTCCTCTATCCGAAATCGAGCGCCACGTTCCACGACATCTGGCACACACTCGGCCTGCGCGGCACGGCCAGCAACGAGTATTCGGTGGACAACCTGTTCATCCCGCACGAGCGTGCCATCTATCGTGACGATAAGCGCGACCGCCGCAGCGACAGCCCGCTGTATCGATTCACCAGCAACCAACTCTATTCGATCGGGTTCGGCGGCGTGGCACTGGGTATCGCCCGCGGCACGATGGACGCGTTCATGGCCCTGCCGAAGGAAAAGACCCGCCGTGGCGCAGGCAAGCCGATGGTCGAGAACAACGTCGTGCAGTCGCACGTGGCGCAGTCCGAGGCACGGTGGCGATCGGCGCGCTATTTCCTGCACGCGGCGGCCGATGAGGCGTTGGCAACCATCGAGGAACAAGGCGAGATGGAGATGGAGCAGCGCACCCGCCTGCGCCTCGCCTCCACCTGGGCCATCCAGTCGTCACGCGAGATCGTCAACACGCTGTTTCACGACTGCGGCTCGATGGCGGTGTTCGAGGACACGCCGTTCGAACGCCGCCTGCGCGACATCGACACGGTCGCGCAGCAGGGCCAGGGCCGCATCCTGCACTACGAGACGGTCGGCCAGGTGATGCTCGGCCTCGCGCCGGAGAACATCTTCTAGCAGGGAGACCGATCGTAAATCCGGTAGCCTGGCAGGCGACGATGCGGCAGAGCATCATAAAATGCTCCCGCAGGCTCGGTCGCCAGCAGATCGACATAGAGTGGTCGCGCCTCGGCGAACAGTTCATCGATGAGCCGTCGGCCAATGCCGATCCCGCGCCATTTCGCGGCCACGGCGATGTTTGCCAGGTAGGCTCGGATAGCGCCGTCGCTCAGCATCTGGGCAAAGCCGCAGATCTCCTGTTCCTGTGTCGCCACAATCGTAATGACCCCGGGGCCGGTGAGCGCCCGCAATGTCCGTGCGCGATCCGCGAAGTACGACTCCCATCCCTCCGCCCGACAGAGTTCAATGACGCCATCGAGGTCGGCAGACACAAAGCGCCTGACGTCGAAATCGCTCAATGGCTTTTCAGACGATCTCCTGCTGCTCATCACGTCCTCTCACATCGAGGCGATCGCGGTTGCCTGGACCATCCGTTTGTGTCGGAGTACTGGCCATGCACCGGCCATTCGTAACAACAAGCCGACAGAGGACCAAGCCATCCGCCCTTGGCGATCACGAAAATTGGGTGATACTGCTCGAGCAACGCCATCAACGGCCGGTCACAAACACGCCTTACCCGACACCTCACTGCGTAAGGGAGAAATAATCATGCCGTTCTATGAAAGAGGCGACGTCCGCATCCATTACGAAGAGGCCGGCTCGGGCTTCCCGCTGTTGGTCATCCCCGGCGGCGGGCTGAACTCCACGATCGCCGGCCTGGCGACCCAGACCCATCCGTTCAATCCGTTCGACGAATTCAAGAACGAATTCCGCGTGATCTCCGCGGACCTGCGCAATGCCAAGGGCGGCCAGTCCATAGGTCCGCTCGAGACCGACCGTCCGTGGGACGCCTATACCGACGATCAGATCGGACTGATGGATCACCTCGGCATCCGGAACTTCCTGGTGCTCGGCTTCTGCATCGGCGGTCCCTTCATCTGGAACATGCTGCAACGCGTGGGTGACCGCGTCGTCGCGGCCATACCTGCCCAGCCCAGCGGCTGGCGCCCCGAGATGCCCACTCTCTCCTACGACAACAACATGAAGACCTGGGGTCCGGAACTCTGCGCTCGCCGGCCCGACATCACGATGGCGATGGTCGATACCTTCCTGACCAACATGTACCGCGCCCGCGCCGACTTCGTTTACACCGCGACGCGCGATTTCGTGCGCGGCTGCCAGACGCCGATATTGGTGCTGCCCGATGACGTGCCCGCGCATCCCTATGCCGTCGCCATGGAGACCGTGCGTCTTGCGCCGAATGCGCAGGTGAGCCTTTACCCGTGGAAGGACACGCCGGATAAGATCCCGCTCGCGGTGCGCCATATCCGCACATTCCTGCGGGCCTATCGGCCAGTGGCGGAAACCCGAACCATGGCGGCCGCCGCGCAATAATGTCATTGGCGCGCTTGCACGATGCAGCGTTCATCGTGGTGATGTGCTGGGCCAATCGATTGCATTGTCCTGGCAGACGGCTCAGATTGCGATGAACGCGAGGGAGGAACAGATGCATCGCTTTTCAATGACTATAGCCGCGGCGCTCAGCGTCGGTCTGGCAAGCTGCACGTCAAGTCCACCCCCGCCAGTGACAACCGCCCCTACCGGTTCAACAGAGGGCACCGTCTCCTTCAGCGGTGGCGCAATTGCTCTCGGCGTTGGCTTCCAATGGGGAAGCGGAACCCTGACGTATCATGGGCAACAATATCCGTTCAAATTGGATGGGCTCTCGGTGGTGGACGTTGGCGTGACTCGGGTCTCCGGCAGCGGGACTGTGCACAACCTGAAAAAGCTTGCCGATTTCAGTGGCAATTATGTTTCAGTGTCTGCCGGAGCAGCGCTCGGCGGTGGAGGGTCGGTGGGGACACTACGGAATCAGAACGGCGTAGTCATCGACGGGGTCTCCACCGCACAAGGTGTTCGGCTGACTCTCGCTCCGGGCGGGGTCAACATCAGTCTTTCAGGCCAGTAACGAAACGGCAGGTAGCGGGCATGGCGTGCGTTGTTCACTAAACAACGCCGCCCTTGCCATCGAGACGCGGCAACGGCGCATCGGATGTGGATGGCGCATGCGCGCGTCGACGTCGTTCGCGCTGACGGCTGTCGCCAGGCGGGATCGGCAGCCACTTATCGGCAATGACCGGATGCTCGCCCCGCCTCGATCTGCCGTATGGTGGCCGCGCGTTTCGCAATGCAACGGAAGGGGATGACCATGGGAAGGCTCGACGGCAAGATTGCAGCGGTGACAGGCGGAGCATCTGGGATCGGCGAGGCGACGGTCAGGCGCTTCGTCGCCGAAGGCGCCAGCGTGGCATTCTGCGATCGCGACGGCGAGCGTGGACAGCGCATCGCGGCCGAACTCGAAGCCGCCGGCGCCAAAATCGCCTTCACCCAGGCTGACGTTGGCACCGAGGCCGCCTGCCTCGCCTTCGTCAACGGTGCCGCCGGAAAATTCGGCCGCCTTGACATCCTCGTCAACAATGCCGGCATCCGTAAATACGAGAAGATAGACGAGGCAAGTGCCGCGAGCTGGCAGGAGATCCTCAGCGTCAACCTGATGAGCTACGCCTTCTGCGCCAAGGCGGCAGTCCCGCTGATGCGTGCCAACAAGGGCGGCGCGATCGTCAACGTCGCCTCCGTGCGTTCCGTCGTCGCAGGCGGCGGCAACCTGCAATACGACACCACCAAGGCCGCGATCGCGGGCCTCACGCGCGGGCTTGCGGCCGACCACTCGCCTGAGGGCATTCGTGTCAACGCCGTGGGCCCCGGCCCGATCTTCACGCCGTTCCATCAGAACCGCATCGCGGCGGGTGGCACGAGCATCGAGCAGTACAATGCCAGGGCGGCGGAAGGCACCATGCTGAAGCGCCCGGGCAAGGCCGAAGAGGTCGCCGCCGCCATCCTGTTCCTGGCCTCCGATGATGCTTCCTACGTCACCGGCACCCTGCTCTTCGTGGACGGTGGCATGACCGCGATGTGATGCGCACGAGACTGACCGCCGACTGGGTCGTCGGCCATGAGAACGGTCAGCACTGCCTGATAGCGCAGGGCGAAGTCGTCTATCAGGACGAGCATGTCATCTTCGTCGGCCATGATTTTCCGGGTGAGGTCGATGTCACCCATGCCTGCGGCAAGGCGCTGATCGCACCGGGATTCATCGATCTCGATGCGTTGGCCGACCTCGACACGACGATCCTCGGTCTCGACAACCAACCCGCCTGGCGGAAGGGGCGCGTCTGGCCGCAGAGCTACGTGGATCGCGGTCCGTACGAGATGTACACCGCAGAAGAGCTCACCTTCCAGAAGCGCTACGCCTTCGCGCAGCTCTTGCGCAATGGCATCACGACGGCGCTGCCGATCGCATCGTTGTTCTACCGCGAATGGGGCGAGACGCCCGAGGAATTCATCAGTGCCGCGGACGTAGCCGGCGAACTTGGCCTGCGCGTCTATCTCGGTCCGGCCTATCGCAGCGGCAATCAGGTGGTCGATGCAAATGAAACCATCGGCGCATACTTCGACGAAGGTCGCGGGTTGGCTGGCCTGGAGGCAGCGATCGAGTTCTGCCGTACGCAGGATGGCCGCCACGGCGGGCTGGTCCGCACCATGCTGGCGCCGGACCGCATCGAAACCTGCACGCCGGAGCTGCTCCGCCGTACCGCCGCCGCCTCGCACGATCTCAACGTCCCGGTACGCCTCCATTGCTGCCAGTCCCAAATCGAGTACGAGATGGTGGTGGCGCGCCATGGCCTGAGCCCCCCGGAATGGCTGGACAGCCTCGGCTTTCTGTCACCACGCGTTCTGCTGCCGCATGTGACATGGGTTGCCGGCTCGCGCGGCATCGATCGTCCCGGTCGCGACCTTGAGATCATCGCAGCATCAGGCGCCACGGTCGTGCATTGCCCGCTGGTATCAGCGCGTGGCGGCCGTGCCCTGGACAGCTTTGCGCGTTATCGCAGACAGGGGATCCGCATCGGCATCGGCACCGATACCTGGCCGCCCGACATCGTGCTGAATTTGCAGATCGGCCTGATGCTGAGCCGCGTCATGGATGGCGACGCGGCTTCGGTGACGGCACGGGACATGTTCGATGCGGCTACTATCGGCGGCGCCGACGCGCTGGGCCGCCCGGACCTGGGGCGGCTGGCGCCGGGCGTGATGGCCGACATCGTCGTCTTCGACTTTGCCAACGACCGTATCGGTCAGGTGATCGATCCAATTCAGACTCTGCTGATCGGCGCGTCCGGACGCGACGTGCGTCATGTCATCGTTGCGGGGCGCATGGTTGTCGTGGACGGCGCAATCCCGGGCCTCGACATGCGTGCGGCGCACGTTCGGGCACAGGCCCAGTTTGATGGTCTGATCGCCCGCTATCCTGAGCGTACGCTCGGTCATCCTCCGGTCGACGAAATCTTTGCCTCCAGCTATCCCGTGCATCACCGCGATCCGAAAGCATCGGGTTGAACCGCCGCCCCGCCGCCACGGCCCTCCGCTCACGCGTTTGATTGCGCCAACGTCTGTCTGCCGCGGATCAGGTCGGACGCACGCTCGGCCAGCATCATGACGATGGCATTGATGTGCGCCGACGGCATGTCCGGCAATGCCGCAGCATCGACCACCCGCAGACCTTCAACGCCGCGGACCTTCAGATCAGGATCAAGAACACTGTCAGCACCACGCCCCATGGCGCATGTCCCCAGCGGGTGGTTCACCGTGATCACCTCGTCTCTGATCCATTCGTCGATGACTGCATCCGTCTTCAAATCGGTCGCAGGGGCCAGCCTGTCGCCTCGGAACGCGTCCATCGGCTTCGCGTAGGCAAGTTCCTGCGCAATGCGATACCCATCGCGCAGCGTCGCCACATCGGCCGGATCAGAGAGGAAATTGTTCACCACGCGAACGAGCTCAAACGGATCAGCCGACCGCAGCATGACCTCTCCGCGGCTTCGCGGGTGAAGCAGCACAGGATTCGCGGTGATGATGTCCTGGTAGGCCGGCGTAACAACCGGAAACCAGATTCCTGCATTCAGCGGCGCGGCCAGAAACAGGAACTCGATGTCGGGCGCCTCCAATTCCGGCCTGGTCTTGAGAAAAGCCTTCAAACCACTCGGCAATGTCGTGGCCGGGCCGGTGCGGAACAGCCAGGCCTGCGCCATCGCCAACGCGGCACGGTCCGCACGCATCAGGCGCCGGAACGGGCTGCCGCCGGCACGCGACCACCTGATCCGCACCTGCAGATGATCCTGCAGATTCCGCCCAACCGGCAGATCGACGACCGGCGCGATACCGTGCTCCCGCAGATGCCTCGCCGGTCCGATGCCCGACAGCATCAGCAGTTGCGGCGAGTTGAACACGCCCCCGCAAAGGATCACTTCGCGTGACGCCTCCACATGCACGTTCTCGCCCCCGGTCACGAAGTCGATGCCGGTGGCCCGGCTGCCGCTCATCGTCACCTTGGTCGCGTGGGCGTCCATTTGCAGCGTCAGGTTCGCCCGCTGCAACACAGGCTTGAGATACGCCGTCGAACCCGATGCCCTGCGTCCGTTCTTGATCGTCCACTCGCTCGCACCGAAGCCAACCGGCTGCGAGCCGTTCGGATCATCCGTGATCGGCCATCCGGTCATCCTCGCGGCTTCGCGCCAGGCGTCGAATACGGGATCCGGCGAATGAGTGCCCTCCGTGCCCAACGGACCTGAACCGCCACGCCATACGCTTTCCCCCTTCTCCCAGGACTCGCTCCGTTTGAAATACGGGAGAACGTCCGCGAACGACCATCCCATCGCCCCTTCGCGCGCCCACCGATCGAAGTCGGCGCGATGGCCGCGGGTGTACGCCATCACGTTGATCGACCCCGACCCGCCCAGCACCTTCCCGCGCAGCAACGTCAGCCGCCGGTTATGAAGGTGCGGCTCCGGCTCCGTCATGTAACCCCAATCGAACATCCTGTTCTGCTGGAGTTTGCCAAGACCGAGGGGAATTTGGATGTATGGATGGGTGTCCGTTCCGCCAGCCTCGAGCAGCAGGACCGTTGCTCCTGCGTCTTCGGTCAGACGGTGTGCCAGGACGCATCCGGCGGAACCTGCCCCGACAATGACATAGTCATATCCCCTGGCAATGCTCATGGCGCCCCCGATCTTATGCCTGTTTTCTGGCTGACTATGCACTCGCCCAGTAAAGCATCACCAATACCCGGTTGTGGTGGACCGGTGGCACCAGCGGCATGGGTCGCGCGTCTGCCCGGCTCTTCCCGCCGCCGAGGTGTGAACTACTTCACAGCTAGAGGTCACTTACGAGACCATAATGACATCCTGTTGTGTTGGGGCTTTTGGCATGATGAGGGCGTCCTGTCTCCGTGGCGGTGTCCGCTTCGAGATCGAGGCGGCGCGATCGCCGACCCGTTGCCATTTCGTCAACAGTCGGACGCTTACTGCGGCGACGTTCGCCCGCTATTGCGCGTTCCGCCCCAGCGCAACATTAGAAGCAACGAGCATTTCATCTGTCGCAGACCACAGGAGCGTCCCATCCGCCTAGCTGTCATTGCCGACATCCACGCCAACCTACTCGCGCTTGAAGCGGTACTTGCGGACATTCGAACCCGCGGCGTCGATGCAACCATCAACCTCGGCGATAACGTCGCGGGTCCCCTCTGGCCGCTCGAAACCGCTGAACTGCTTGCCGCACTGAAGCTGCCAACGGTGCGTGGGAATCACGACCGCTGGTTGCTGGATTGCGACGAGGCGAGCCTGTCCCCCGCGGACCGCTTTGCCCACGCGACGCTCACGCCTGAGCAGCGCCGCGCACAGCACGCGCTGCCGCCATCCATCGAACTTGCTGAAGGAATCCTGGCCGTGCACGGCACGCCGTCGGACGACAGCGCGTTCCTGACCGAAGAAGTGTATCAGGAGCGGCTGATCCCGGCGTCGCGTCAGCAGGTCCGTGAACACCTCGGGCCGGCAATGTCGCGTCCGGTCGTGCTGTGCGGCCACAGCCACCGCCAATGCCTGACCCAGATGCCAGGTGGACCGTTGATCATCAATCCTGGTTCGGTCGGTTGTCCGCTGTTCGCCGACATCCCTCGAGCCGACTGCATCGAGCCGCGTTCGCCTCACGCGCGTTATGCCATCCTCACGCGCCGTGGCCACCGATGGTCCGCAGAGTTTCTCGTCCTCGACTATGACTGGGACCAGGCCGCGGTCCGCGCACGCGACAACGGCTTCGCGAACTGGGCCGAGGCGCTCGTCACCGGAGCCGTCACCTGACGCGCACCAACACGCAATACGACGCCGCCAATCGCCCGCAGATGCGTTGCATGCCCCTGCTCACCGCATGGGCTCGCCGTCTCGCAACAACATCGGCATCGTGGTCCGGGATATATCGTCGACCTGCTCGAATGCCATCGTCCCGGCCCTGTGAGGCACCATCGCCCTTTGCGTGTTTCGCGTGTTTTGCCGTTCCATTTCCTTGTGGTTGGATAGCCGCCGCCCGCTACCCAGGACCGCCCCACAAGCTCGGATCCGCCGGCTGGATCGTACTGCCCTCATACCGCAGCCGCCCACCGCGATCGACCGCGAGGTGCAATGGCCCATCCAGATCCACGAACACGGCCTGCTGCGCCACAAGCATCGCCGGTGCCACCCCGAGCGACGTGCCAACCCCGCCCCCCACAACCACACGCAAGCCGCGCCGCTTCGCCTCCGCCGCCAGCGCGAGCGCCGCGGTCAGCCCGCCTACCTTGTCGAGCCTGATCGTGATCGCCTGATACTTCCCCTCCAGCCGCTCCAGATCAGCCACCGTCCGGCACGCTTCGTCCGCGCAGATCGGAATCGCCCCCTTCAATCGCGTCAGCGCATCATCGGCATCAGCCGGCAGCGGCTGCTCGATCAACTCCACCCTGCAATCGCTCAGCGCCGGCATGAACTCGCCAAGCTGCGCCTCACTCCAGCTCTCCTGCGCATCGACAATCAGCCTCGTCGTCGGTGCCGCCTCCCGCACCGCCCGCACCCGTTCCACAACATCGCCGGCGCCCAACATCTCCAATCGCAGCAGCGGCCTGCCCCGATTGGCAGCCGCCTGCTCG
>DATJJM010000019.1:0-4135 GCA_035492535.1 Acetobacteraceae bacterium
TCCGTGCAGCACGCAAGAGGCGACCCGCGTAATCCGTTGTCGGCAGACGAGGTAATCGCCAAGCATCGGAGCATCGTTGCTGGCATCGTCGATGAACGAACCGATGACGCCATCCTGGACTTCATCCTCCACCTGGAGACGTAGCCGGACTTCGCCGAACTGACCCGTGTCCTCAAGGGATTCGTGTTGCAATAGCGGGCCGGCAGCGAAAATTCAGTCCCGCAACTGAACCCGGTTCCGGCTGCAATGGGATGGGCTTTCGCTATGCGCCGAGATCACGCCTATCGTATATGCTTGTCGTACGCTTGGCGAGGGACTCATGGACAGTAGCGACATTCAGATTCTCGACTGCCATCAGCATTTCATCGACGCACGACGCCTGCATTACCCTGTGTTCGCGCAACGCAGCGCGGGCTTCGAGGCATTGGTTGGCGACTACAGCGCGTTGCCCAGGGTCTACCTCCTCGAGGATTACGAACGAGATTGTGGTGCCTTGAATGTCGCCGGAACGGTCTGGGCGGAGTTCATCTCGGACAATCCGGTAAGCGAGGTGCAATGGGCAGAGGAATTGGTGCAGGCGAGCGACCGGCCAACTGGCATGATTGCGCGGGTCGAATTTCAAAGCCCCGATCTGGACCGTACCCTCGACAGTTACGCGATGATGCACCACGTCAGGTGCGTTCGTCAGCACCTCGGCTGGCATCCGACAAATGCCTCGCTCCGCTTCGCATCGAGACCGGACCTTCTGTCAGACGCTGCATGGCGACGCGGGCTGGCATCGCTTCGGCATCGCAATCTCGTCTGCGAATTCGAGATTTTTGCTTCGCAATTACCCGATCTTGCGGCCGTGGCTTCTGCTTACCCCGACCTGCAATTCGTTCTGCCCGTGATGGGTTGGCCAATCGATCTCACGAACGACGGGCAAACGGCTTGGAGGCGCTCTCTCGCCAAGGTAGGCGAGTGTCCCAATGTTGCGGTCAAGATCTTTGCTCTGGAATGCATATTCGGTCTCAGCTGGACGGTGCCTCAGGTCCGCCCATGGATCTTACAGACCATCGATATATTCGGACCGAGCCGATGCATGTTTGCGAGCCATATGCCGATCTGCAAGCTTGCGTGCAGCTTTGAACAGCTCTACGCGGCATATACTGAGGTCATCCGGGACTTCAGCATGTCTGAGAAGCGCCAGCTTCTGCACGACACTGCCACGGAGGTCTACAGGCTGCCGGCCGCGCCGGAGCCATCAGCTCAGGCAGTCGGACCGTGAAACTGTCGAGCGCGGTCATGATGTATGTCCTCCACCATACCGTCGGAGAAGCACTTCTGATCCGGGTCGCCGTACCATCTCAAGCGCCAGCGTGTTCTTATACCAAAGCTCCCTGACGATGACTCAATCAGGGGTTCCTCGACGCGGTGATGATCTAATTCAAGTTTTCGAGACTCCTTCATCGAGCGGCTGTCGGATCCGCTGGACGCTTACCCATGCGCGACTTGACAATGAATCCAACGGTCAGAGAAATCGCCGCCAGAGTTCCAGCTCCCATTGCAAGAACTCCCATCAAATTCAATGAATGCATCCCTGAGGCCCGCAGAACCACCAGCACCCCATGCATGAACTGGCGGACGTCATCGAAGAGTGAGCCGATTTCGAATGTGACTAGAAACATCGCGGCATAGAACGCCGGTGGAAAGTCCCGTTCGAATGCCAAGATAGTGCTGGTTAGCCTGTTGCCACCGATTCGCGCCGTAGCGTAGACGCAAAGCACGCCGATTGCGGCACCTGCAATGACGTCGGACGGGTAGTGAATCCCGAGATAGATCCGGACAGCGCAAACACCTATTGTGGCGACAAGAATGGCGAGCACACCGAAAGGACGCGAGCAACGCCACAGGCCAGCAGCCAGGGCAAAGAACAGTGCAGCCTGGTCACTGGGAAACGAACTCCAGTCCTCGTATCCTGAAATGTTCTGCCCGGATGGCAGGTTCGGGCTAAGATAGCCTACGTCCAGGGCGTAAAGTGGCCGCACGCGATATGGAAGAATTGATGCTAGGATACGGGCCACGATCAACGTGATGATGGCTCCGATCAGGGCTAAAACTACTTTCTCGCGGCGGTGCTGATGTGGTCCGGGCAGGAACCAGATACACCAGTAGGCAGCCATGATGATTACCCCATTGAACAGATAGGTTCTGGAAGCAAATATTGCGGCCCAATCCAACGCCCGGTTTCCAGCCCACCCATTAATGAGGTGGAACACCCATAGGTCGGTTTGCCAAGCGGCGTCTCTGGCGATCGAAATCAAGCCCACGACCGAAGCCTCCACTTGCAGTCGCCTCAGAGTAAGCAAAAGGCCTGACGAGCGCTAGAAAATTCGTTCAAATAACGATTAGCTCCTGCCAATTCCGAGCTGTATCGTTCAGAACATCGCCGAGAAATTCCGCGCCCAACGGGCCACGGCATGCGCGAGTGGGCTTATCGGTCCTGATCAGGGAGTCCTGGTATTAGAGGTGTATTCGCCGCTCACGAACACGCCCTCGGAGGCATTTGCCCGCTCCATCTGCTGTAGGGGCCAAGCGGACGTCGGGGCAAGATTGCCTGACGCTCAATCAGGTGCACCGTCTCGCTTGGCGCTCGGTCTAAGCATTGCCGCTTCGGGCAACGTGATAGGCGCACCCTCGGTGAGCCAGTCTGCCGCGAGTGCCCCGATAATCGGACTGAGCTGAATGCCGTAGCCGCCGGCGCCGGCCGCGGCGACAAGATGCGGCTCGCCATCGAAAGGCCCGACGAGGGGACGGCGATCGATGCTTTGTGGATAGAGCCCCGCCCAGCCATGTCCGAACCCGGCGCCACTCAGGCCGGGAAGTCTCTCAAGCAACAGCTCCGCCAGGTATTCCTGGCCGGCATCCTCCATCTGCTCGTTGTAGTCGTCCGGATCCGATATCGCTGCATCGGCGGACTTATGGATCTCAGTCACCAGCTGGCCGGGGCGATCATGGCGGAAATTGAGGCCGGTTCCTCCTCCACCATAAACGAGGTCCATGACCATCGGCATGACATAGGCAAGCGGCTCGGGAAGACGGATTGTCACTGCCTCATGCCGTTCGGGCAGAATCGGGAGGGATTGGCCAAACAGCTTCGCCACACGCGTTGCCCAGGCGCCGGCTGCAATCACGACACCGTCACAATCGATCGCGTCATGTGAGGTTGCGAGGCGGTACCCGGCGCTCCTTCTATCAGCGCCGATCAATTGGCAACGCTGCCGTATGGTGCCGCCCAGCTCGCGCACCCGTGTCGCAAGCATGCTCGAGAGTTCATAGGGGTCGAGGAATCCGTCGTCAGGTCCGAACAAGCCACCGGTCAACCCGTCGGTGCTCATGTCAGGCACCAGTGCGCGCATTTCGGCGGGCTCGAGCAGGCGGGCAGTATCGACCCCGGACGCACGCTGGTACTCCAGGCTCTGCTCGAATAGCCGAAGGTCGCCATCGGATCGCCCGAGTCGCAAATAGCCTATCGGATGGAATGCGAGTCCGGATTGCGCCCATGCACGGATGCGTCGCAGACCATAAGCGCGCATCGCGACGTCGAGCAGCGTCACATGTTGCGTTCCGACGACACCGATAGACCGCCCCGTCGAACCCATTGCCAGCGCGCCCGATTCGATCACGGTCACCGCGACGCCGCGCTCCGCCAGGTGGAGCGCGCTCGACAAACCGAGGGCGCCTCCGCCGATGACTGCGATATGCAACTTGCCCACGTGCCGATTCCTTGTCTGTGAAGCTGACGATATCTCAGTCTGCCCGTGGATCGTCCAACGAGGCACGGCCATGTCGGGAAACCTATCGGGAATACCAGGGTGATCGCCACTGCCGGGCAAATTCTGCCGCAGGCGGCAAGACCGGCCGGCCAGTGTCGTGGAGAAACGTTCCGTTCTTCCGCAGTTTGGTCACTGGCACGCATGATGCAGTTCCCGCTGTGGCGCAAGGAGCATTCGGCATGTCGATCACCAGTGTCAGCAGCTACATGAGCCCGTGGCAGTGGCCGAGCCTGCGGAACCAGGGCACATCCCGATCGGGCACGGCGGCGGCGTGCGGTGACGCTATGACGAAGGCCGGAACCGTGGCGACGAATGGGAAC
>DATJJM010000020.1:0-6605 GCA_035492535.1 Acetobacteraceae bacterium
GACGATCAGGAAGAGCTGTTCCAGCACGACAACATGCCTGCTATCGGCATCTATTATGGCCAAACCATCCGCGGCCGCCTGCCGTATCAGAAGGAAATCGTCGAAGCCGATTACCCGTGTGATGCCTCGCTGGCACACCACATAATTGGTTCATTGCAGCAGGACGGTTTCGACCTGTCCGTGATGCGTTCGCTGCGGGAGGGCCAGCGCGAAGGCCACGCCTATTCCTTCGTGCACCGCTTCTATCTGCCGGAAGGCATCCCGATCGTTCCGGTCTTCCTCAACGCGTACTATCCGCCGAACCAGCCGTCTCCTGCGCGTTGCGTAGCGCTGGGCGAAGCGTTGGGCCGTGCGGTCGAGGCGTATCCCGCCAATGCATCTATCGGCATCATGGCGTCCGGCGGACTCAGCCATTTCGTCGTCGATGAAGCATTCGACCAGGCGCTGATCGCCGCCTTGCGCCACAAGGACACAACGTTCTTCCGGAATGCGCCGCTCACAAAGCTGATGTCGGGCAGCTCGGAGATGCGCAACTGGATCTGCATGGCCGGCGCACTCGGTTCGCTGGACATGCAGTGGGTCAGCTATGTTCCGGGATACCGTACGCCCGCTCTCAGCGGCACGGGCCTCTGCTTCGCAAGCTTCAGGTGACGGAGCGGGAACCCGTATTGCAGTGTGCACTTTCCCACATTCCTTCGGATGGCTCCGGTCTATGCAGCGTCGGCCAGCAAGCCAACACCAACCGGCGCGCTGGTTCAGCATTAGGAGCAATAGAATGAGTATCCCGTCCGTCGTCCCCTCGCCATCAAACTCGGCCCTCGGCATGTGCGCCGCGCCCCCGCCCAGCGGTGAAACGGCCCAGACGCATGAGAAGATCAACGCGTTGGTGCAACTTGCGACCGCAACGACTGCATCAGCGACCTCGACAAGCACGGGAGCGCAACCGGGCCGATAGCAAGACCCATTTCTGGACACGGCGGCCTCTCGGGCCGCCGTTTCAATGACTGGCGATATCAGCCCGACTTGCTGAGTCCGATGAGCGGGCACTAACTTCTGACAGTCATTGAGACGGGAGGGCCGCCATGATCATCGAAATGCGTACCTACACCCTGAAGCCGGGAAACATCCCGACGTTCGAGGAACGCTTCGCCAGCGCACTGCACATACGCGAGAAGTTTTCCAGGCTCGCCGCATTCTGGCACACCGAGGTCGGCCCGCTGAACCAGGTGATCCACGTCTGGCCGTATGACAGCCTCGATCAGCGCGCCGCCGTCCGTGCGGAAGCGTCGAAGGCCGAGGGCTGGCCGCCCAACACCCGCGAGCTCACCATCGAGCAGAAGAGTGAGATTTTTCTGCCCGCCCCGTTCTCGCCGCCGCTTGAGCCACGCCAGCTCGGCAGCGTCTATGAGATCCGGATGTACACGTATGCTCCTGGCACTCTGCCCGCGGTAATGGAGCGCTGGGCGGAGAAGGTGCCCGAGCGCATCAAGCTCTCGCCCTTGGTCGGCGCCTGGTACTCGGAACTTGGCGGCCTCAACAAGTGGTGCCACATCTGGGCGTACAAGGATGCCGGCGAGCGCTTCCGCATCCGTGCCGAGGCGGTCGCCAAGGGCGTCTGGCCTCCGGGATCGCCTCCGGGCGCATTGCTGAAGCAGGAGAACATGCTGGTGGTCCCGGCTGCGTTCTCGCCGCTGAAGTAGCACCTGGCACGGTTTCTGCGTTGCCTCCCGCGACTCCAGTTGCGGGAGGCGCGCTGTGTTGCCACTCATCGTTATTGGCGGTGTTATCGGTGCCGTCGCTTCGGCAGCCAAGGGTGTTTCCTGGCTCTCCGACCAGATCGAATCCGCCCAGGGCAGCGGTTCTGCGGGCGGCAAGCCAGGCCCCACGCCTTTGTCCAAGGAACAGGCTTCGGCCTTTGCCGCTACGCTCGCGGCACAAACTGCCGGGCAAGGCCTGCCGCCCAGCCTGCCGGTATCCACTGCACCGAACGCTGTTCCCCAGCTCAATGGCACCGACTATGCCATGCTGGATCGGATGAAGGCCGGCCTGGCGGCCTATGACCGTGTAGGCCAGCGCCACGGCAATCATGCTGGCGCGGTTGCTGAAGCCCCAGGTGACAACAGCGGCCGTTGAGGCGGCACTGGCCTTTCGCGGGCCAGACCTACGACCGGTTTTCCTTGAGACAATGCGATGGCAGGATGTGCACCGCAGGAAATGACGGTGCAGCCGATGAACGACGTTATGCCATCAGATGAGGCCCGCTTCTGGTCCCGCGCCCGCCGCTACATGCTGGGCTACGGCGGCGACTTCGTCCCCTTCGTCCCAACTCGCGCCGAGGGCTCCTTCCTGTATGACGCGTCCGGTCGCCGTGTGCTGGATTTCACCTCCGGCCAGATGAGCGCGATCCTCGGCCACTCTCACCCCGACATCGTCGCCACGGTCCGCGATGCCGTGGGCAAGCTCGATCACCTGTTCTCCTCGATGCTATGCGAGCCGGTTGTCGCGCTGGCTGAGGCGCTCGCCGCGTTGGTGCCGGACCTGCCTCGCACGATGCTGCTGTCCACCGGCGGCGAGGCGAACGAGGCAGCCATACGCCTCGCGAAGCTGGTGACCGGCAAGTGGGAGGTGGTGAGCTTCGCTCAGTCCTGGCACGGCATGACCGGCGGCGCCGCTGCGGCGACCTATAAGACCGGGCGCCGCGGCATCGGCCCGTTGATGCCCGGCAACTTTGCGATACCCGCGCCGAACGCCTACCGCCCGCGTTTTCCTGGCGTCGGCTGGCGCGAGGAACTGGATGATGCGTTCGAATGCCTCGACCGCCAATGCACCGGCAACCTTGCTGCCTTCATCGCCGAACCGATCCTGTCCAGCGGCGGCATCCTCGATCTTCCGGTTGGCTACTTAAATGCGCTCGCTGAACACTGCCGCAAGCGTGGCATGATGCTGATCCTGGATGAGGCACAGACCGGCGTCGGCCGTACCGGCCTGATGTTCGCCTTCGAGCGCGACGGCGTGGTGCCCGACATCTTGACGCTATCGAAAACGCTCGGCGCAGGCTTGCCGCTGTCTGCGGTGCTGACCAGCGACGCGGTGGCTAAGGAGGCGGACGACCGCGAGTTCCTGTTCTACACAACGCACGTCAACGACCCGCTTCCCGCCGCGGTAGGCCTGAAGGTGCTGGAGATCGTACAGCGTGACGGCCTTGCGGAACGAGCGAACGTGCTTGGCGCTCGCCTGGCCGCCGGGTTGCGGGGTCTCCAGCAGCGCTTCGACTGCATCGGTGACGTCCGCGGTCGCGGGCTGCTGATGGGACTGGAGTTCCGCAACGCTGGTGGTCGCGACGCCGTGGACATTTCGGACGCGGTGACGGATGTGGCGCTCGAGCTAGGCTTGAGCGCGAATATCGTGCGCGCCGGCGCGTCGCAGGGCGTGATGCGGATCGCGCCGCCTCTGACGGTGAGCGAGGCTGAAATCGATCTGGGTGTGGAGTTGCTGGGGAGGGCGGTGGGAAAGGTGATCTGACCTGGACTTTGCCCTGAGACGGATGCTATCATATCCGATAGCAGTTGGTGAACTGTTATGGGACAGGTTCTGGTTAGAAATCTCGACGACAAAGTGCTCGCAGCACTGCGTCGGAAGGCCGAATTGCACGGGCACTCCTTAGAGCAGGAATTGCGCATAGCTCTGACGTCTGCCGCACGGCTGACGTCGGCCGACCGGGTAGCCTCGGCGCGGCGCGTCCGTGGCCTGACTCCCCCTGGCGTCCAACAGTCGGACAGCACTGAACTCATCCGCCAGGAACGCGACCGACAGTGACACTGGTGGTCGACGCAAGCGTCGCCTGCAAATGGTTTGTCACGGAAACAGGCAGTGATGCCGCTGATGTGTTGCTGGCGAGTGGCGACACACTGCTTGCGCCTGACGTCATTCTCCCCGAGGTCTGCAATGTGGCCTGGATAAAGCTGCGCCGGCGCGAAATCGTATCTGAGCAGGCTGCTGCCATGATGTACAGTCTGCCAGATCTGTTCGACCAACTGGTGCCGTCGACGCACTTGGCGGTACGTGCCTTGGACATTGCCAACGAATTGGGTCACCCGGCGTACGATTGCTTTTATCTTGCTACGGTCGAGCTGCATGATGCACGCATGGTTACAGACGATCGGCGGCTACTCACCAGAGTGAGGGGCAGCGTTTGGGCCCGGCGGATGATCAGATTGGGCGATGATGTTGTGAGAAGGTAGCGCGTATATACACAATAGTGCCCTCTTTTGGCACAATGGGACTTCCGCGCGGTTACGACGCTGTGATTACGGAAACACATTGGTACTGGACGAGCAACCGGCGTCCTTGATAGGGAACATGAGCAACTGGCACGCCGGGAGGTGACATGTTCGCGGACGCAATATCCTGTTTCATCCGCGCATCGTAGCGCTGCCATGTCCGCACCACGACGCACACTGAAAGCTCTTGCCGCACTGCTGCCGCTCGGTGCGCTTGGCATCTCCGTTGCTCTCGCCGCTGCGCCGGGCAAGCCGCTCGAGCCTGCCGCCGATGCTGCCAAACCCAGTGTCGCGACCCGCCTCGCGAGCATCCGCACGGCTGTCTCGGAAGTCACTGCCGAACAGGCAGGCCTGCAACCTGGCGACCCCAACATCTTGAAGGCCTGGTGGGGCAACTGGCGCCCCTATTGGGGCAATGGCGGCTGGCGCAACTGGCCGAACGGCTGGCACAACTGGGGCAATGGCTGGGGCAACGGCGGCTGGCACAACTGGCCGAACTGGTGGCGGAACTGGTAGCGCCACGGACGCGCCGGGCATGTCCACGCGCCCAACGATCGAGACAGTCGTCATTCAGCCGACGCCGTTCTGCAACATTGACTGCACGTATTGCTACTTGCCCAATCGTCGCGACCGCTCGGTGATGTCGCGCGATACGATGCGCGCGTTGTTCGAGCGCGTGTTTGCCGAGGGCTGGTCAGCCCCCTCGATCACCGTGATCTGGCACGCCGGCGAACCGCTGGTCCTGCCGCCCAGCTACTACCGCGACGCCTTCGACCTGATCGAAACGCTTCGACCTCCGGATATCGGTCTGCGCCACTCCATTCAGACCAATGGCATGCTGATAACCGATGCCTATTGCGAGCTGCTCCGTCAGTACAATGTCGGGATCGGTGTCAGCCTCGATGGTCCACGCGACCTGCACGACGCGCACCGTCTCACGCGCAATCGAAAAGGCACCTTCGATCGGACGATGGCCGGCATCCGCCTGCTCCAGCAACATGGAGTGGAGTTCCACGTCATCAGCGTGCTGACCGCCGCAAGCCTGCACGATCCTGACGCCCTCGTGCGCTTCTACCTCGACTCGGGCATCGACCAGGTCTGCTTCAACGTGGAAGAGTCTGAAGGCGATCACACCTCCGAGCTGTTTGCCACCGATGACCTGCGGACGCGCTTCGCTGAATTCCTCGATCGCTTTTGGCGTCAGGCTCGCGAGACCGGCCGCTTCAGCTACATCCGCGAGATTGACGGTATGCTCCCGCGCATTCTCCGCCCTGAGGAAGCGATGTTGGGCAATGAGCAGGTTGTTCCTTTCGGCATGCTGAATGTTGCCTGCAACGGCGACGTCTCGAGCTTCTCGCCGGAGCTGCTCGGCCTGAAGAACGAGCGCTATGGCGACTTCGTCATCGGCAATGTCCATACTCACACGCTCGAGCAAATGCGTACCAGCGCGTCCATGCAGCGCATGGCGCAGGACATTGAACGTGGCGTGGCGCTGTGCCGCGATACCTGCGATTACTTCTCGGTCTGCGGCGGCGGCGCCCCAGTCAACAAGCTGACTGAGAACGGCAGTTTCACCACGGATCGCACGCGCTTCTGCGAACTGACCCAAATGGTGCCGACCGACCTCATCCTGGACGCGCTGGAACGCATGGAACTCAACGGCCAGCAGACCTTGGCCGCGGCAAGCTGAACGCTGGAGAACGTCATGTCACTGAGCAACCGCATGCTTCGCGTCACCCTTGTATCGTTGGGTGGACTTGCCGCCGCCAGCGCCATCGCGCTGGCCCAGACCGCGTCTCCGCCGTCACCCGCGCAGAATGGTCCGCCATCGGCTTCGGCTGCACAGAATCCACCACCGACAGCGAACCCCGGGGGAGCCAGTGCGAGTTTTCCCGTCTTCGCGGTGACCAGCGTTGAAATCCTGCGCAGCACGCACTCACCCTCGCTGGCGGTGATCGCGGTGCGCGGTCTGACCAGCTCAGAGGGTTGGGAAGAGGGCACACTGGTACCGCTGACCAGTGGCAATCCCGCCGATGGTGTGCTCGATCTGGTGCTGGTCGCCAATGCGCCGCAGGACGCCGCGGCACCCGGCACCTATGCACCGATCGAGGCCGTCCTGCCGGTACCGGAATTGCCCTTCAAGGCCGTGCGCGTGCGCAGCGCGAACAACACGCTGATGCTGAAGGATCTGCAGGGCTATGCCGAGGCGAAGGTGCCGGACGCGCCCTGCGGCCCGTGCGTCGGCAAGCATTTCGTCGCCAAGGGAGGTGCCGCTCCGGCTGGTGTCGCAGCCTCGGATATCATTCGCCAGGAAGACCTGCCGCC
>DATJJM010000021.1:0-14640 GCA_035492535.1 Acetobacteraceae bacterium
TCTTCCATCTGCCGGTTGAACGGCGTTTGCAGGCTGGCGCGGACCCGGAAGCCGGCCTCGGGAGCGGTACGGCCAAAGCCGAGCGCCAGGCGGAATTCCTCTTCCGGATCGCGGATTTCGGCACAGAGCGCGACGTTGCCGTCGGCGGCACGGTCATACTCGGTGGTGAGCTGCCCGTCGCGCTGCAACATCTGCCATCCGTCGGAGACGCCGACGAAGCCCACCGAGCGCGCTGCGAACATCTGCGAGCAGCCAAGGGCGAGGCGCGTCTCACCGCCCTCGGCGAACATCATGTGATGGCCCTTGTACTCGCCGAGCCAGGCGGTGTTGTGGGCGCCCGCGTTGACGAGATGCGGGGCGAGCAGCGCGAACAGCCGCAGCTTCGAGCCGTCCAGCACTTCCAGCCTGATGCGCTGGACGACGACGTCCGCACGCTGGTCGGAGAGGATGTCCTTATAGATGCGGAACCGGCCGCCGACGTGGGTGTTGATGAGCTGGAAGGCGGGGACGCCGTCCTCGAGCCGCATGACCTCGAACGTGCAGTCGCGCTTTTCCTCGGCGAAGAAGCCGTTGCCGTCGGTGACGATCATGCCGAAGTCGCGGGTGCAGGCCTGATCGACGCGTGGATAGTAGATTTCGTCCAGGACGCCGTGACTGAGGGTGAACCAGACGCGGCTGACCGGGGACAATGCCGTGCCGACGCCGCTCTTGGCGCTGGATGTCCAGCGCGGCGGAATGCCGGGCCAACCTGGTGCATCGGACACGATGAAGCCCTCCCAGAAATTTACCATTGATTCAGCAATGGTGTCGGGATGGGCATTGTGGGCGAAATGATGCCGCTTGTCCTGAACGATTTGATTAAGGTTGACAGTTGGGCGTGTGGCCGGCGGTTTCCCGTCGGCTGGTCAGGGCGGGCCGGTGGCGATCGCTGCGTGGAGTTCGAACGGGTTGACCGGCCGCTCGCCGATGAAGAAACCGAGGGCCTGCCGGAGCGCGTCCCGGCTCATGTTGAGCCAGTCCCAGTTGGCGTCGGGCTTGCGGTCCTGCTCGTGGGCGAACGCTTCGCGGCGGCGGGTTTTCTGGCGCATCAGGCGGTCGATGCTGCCACCGAAATAGTTCACGATGTCGAAGAGTTCGTTCCAGAACAGGCTGTGGCAGAAGCCGGGGACAACGGCGAGATCGAGACAGATGTCGTGGATGGTGCGTCCGATGGGGCGGCGGCGCGCCTGGCGTTCCAGTTCCTCCAAGGTCGGCATGAAGAGTTCGGGATCGTCGCGGCCGGCGGGGCGTGGCGGCCGAGGGGTGTGCGTGCGGGTGGGGACGGGCATGGGGGCGGGTGGCTCGGGGACGGCGTCGGCCGGGGTGGCGTGCAGGTCCAGCGTGTGCGTGCGGCGCTGGACGAAGTCGATGTCCTGGCCGGTGGCGGCGCGGGCGATCAGCACGCGTTCCAGCGCCATGGCGCGCAGGATGCCGCGGTTCAGGTGGGCGATGATGGTGGCGAGGTTCGCGGTGCCGAAGCAGGCCGCGATGGCGTCGAAGCTGGGCGCGGTGGCGCGATGCCGGACGGTGGTGATGAGATGGCGGCCGTAGTCGAGCAGGATGCGGGTGGCGTGGAGGATGACGGCGAGGTTGTTGGGCAGAGTGGGGGCGGGGTGATCCTGTGCGGGATCGGGCGGGGAGGCGACAGAGGTGTTGGGCGCGTCGTCGTCCATGTTGGTATGATTAACGCAAACGTTATAGACGAAGCAAGGATAATTTTCCCGTTGGGGTCTGGTGGTGGAGTGATCCAGTTGCGCCATCAGGCGCTCGTTCTGCATCCACAGATCCGCGTCGGGTGAATGCATGCTGTTCAACCAGAGGAGACAGTAGAAGGTTATTCGTTGTGTGGAGGAGGCACGACGGCAACGGCTACCGACAGGGTGTAGCTCGGACCAAACGATACGACGAAGCGATCCGTCCCGACGTAATCCCGGTCTGGCGTATAGACCATCACCGCGGCACCGCCTGACATCCGAACAGACGCAGATCCGTGCGCCGGCCTGGTGATCAGTTGTGGATCGGAGACGAAGCCTGCTCCTGTTCTGCTGTCCAGGACGAGCGCCATCTCGCATGGCGACCCATTTCGCGCGACGGTGATGTCGCCGCTGGCACTCACGGCGCCGGCAAAGCTTGACGCGGGGTGTACGACACAGGAATTCCGGGTGAGCTCCTGATGACTGCATCCCGAACAGAGCAGGATGAGGACCAAGGTGGCGCCCAGCCTGGCGGCGAATCCGCATGGCAGGTTCGCGATCGCGCGACGCTGCTGCCACTCCGATATTTGTCGTCCGTTCATTCTATTCTCCTATGGCCCCGATCGCATGCCCGGACCGGGTGTTGCCATTTGCGTCACGATCGTTTTGCCTGCGATGGCAAAGGAGACCAGGTGAAATGAGAGCATGTCGCATTGAGTTGGTGATTGGCGCGTCGCTCGCAGTGATGCTGGCAGCTCCCGCTGCCGCGATGGACTCCTGCAACGGCCAGTACTCGGCGGCAGCACTCAGCCCTCTCCCCTCACCAACGGTGATATCGCTCGATCTGTCCGGGAGCACCATCACGGCCCCGGCTCTCGTGCAGGCATTCACGCAAGGGCTGAAGGATGCCGGTCAACAGGTCGGGACGCCATCGAACGCGGTGCTCACGTTGAGCTGGAATGTCCTGGGCCAGGGAGGCGCCAGCGGGACCGGCGGGGGCAACGGCAGCGGAAGTCCTTATGCCGGCGATAATGCCACGGGCTGGAGCAACTGGTCCGGCAGCAATGCGGCGTGGCTGCAGGGAGGCGAAACCGCTGCCCTGCCAGGCATCCCATCATACACGATGTTTTCACCCAAGCCCGCCGTGCAGTCGGCATTGCTGGTCATGCGGGCGCAAGTGAGACCAGCCGGAGCTGCTGTCGCAGCCTGGATCGCAACGCTTCAATGTACGATACAGCCGGTCGATAACAGCAAGCTGGCGTATGAGCTCGGACGCCGCCTTGGCTCGGTGATTGGACGAGAGGTCAACCAAAGTCCGCTATAGCAGCAATGCCGGCGCGCCTTCGTTTTGTCCTGCTGGCACGAGACATGGTCAATCAGAAAGTTCCATCGGAATCCGCTTCGAACTGGAACTGACAGGCATCGCCGACGATCTGCCCCTGCATGTGCCCCTGGCTCGCCGTGCCGCGCATATACGCGACACCTGTGCCGGCGTTGAATGAGCCATCCGGCGCGATCGTGGCGGCGAAGACTCGCTGCGGTTGCCACGGCACCTGCGGCTGGTTCAGGACATAACGGAATCCCTTATTCTGCACGACCAGCGTGAATATGTTGCTGGTGCCGCAGCTGTCCGGCGAGCCGCTCGTCAGCTGCATGAGACCGTTATAGGTCCCGTTGACGCTGGTGACCCGCGGCAGAGCCGGCATTGCGACGGGCGAAGCAGGTGGGGCGCTGTTCGAGCACCCGAGCAGGCAGGCAACGAGGCTCGCTGCTGATGTTCGAGAGTAGAGTCTTGTCATGCGCAGCGCTCCGGTGCTTGTTGCTGCAGCATCATTGCAGTGGCGTTGTGTTGTAGGCAATGCGGGTTTGGGACGAAACGCGATAAGATCGGACGTTGCGCGGGTGTCGGCACGCGGATCACGGCGGTGAACAACAACGATCGCAACTTCACATCTGCATCGCTGGCGAAGTTCATCAAGTCTGCCGATGCCTCGCTCGACGATGATCTTCAGACGCGTGCTCGACGTCGTCGAGTTCACAACATTGATGGCAGCCACGAAGGGATAGGACGCGCGCTCCACTCAGATCGGCAGCCTCCCGTCCACAGCGCTGGTTCTCAGAGGGTCTGATTGAGTTTTGCAACTGCCAAGCTCCCTCCGCCAGGCATGCCATGCTGTCAGCAAGCCGGTCCCCTTGCGGTCGCGATCGGCCTGCCATTGGATCGCGACTGATGGAGGAAGTCACAGCATGAGCGATCGAACACCTGCCGAACAATGGAAGGCTGCTTCTGATGGCTGGGCACGTTGGGCGGCGCGAGCCAGTGACTACCTTGTGCCCGCTACGGAGAAGATGCTCGATCTCGCCGCCGTCGCGGCAGGCAGCCGGGTGCTGGACGTCGGCTGCGGATCCGGGGAACAGACCGTCATCGCCGCGCGACGCGTCGGTGAAGCGGGACATGTGCTGGCCATCGACATTGCCGCGCCAATGGTCGCGGCGACCGAGAAGAACGTGGCAGCGGCCGGGCTTCGCAATGTTTCGACGCGCGTCTGTCCGGCGGATGCTCTGTCGGCCGACATGGAACCAGTCGATGCCGCGATCAGCCGCCTGGTATTGATGTTGGTCCCCGATCCGGTCGCCGCTGCGCGAGCCGTGCTGGCCGTATTGCGCCCGGGTGGAGCGTTTTCAGTCATCGTTCCAGGCGATCAGGCGAAAGCCGGTTTCAACGCTATCGTCCTGGATATCCTCGCCCGGCATGGTGGCAAGACAGACTGGGAGGACAAGCAGTATCCGTTCCCTGGTCAATCCCGTTCGGCTGGAAGCTGTGTTGCGCGATGCGGGCTTTGCCGAGGTCAGGGTCAGCAGCATGCTGACGGTGCAGAAGCTGGAAAGTGCGTCCGAGACGACAGCGATGATGCGCGAGGGATACGCCTTCTACACGGGGCTGATCGCCGGGCTATCCCAAGAAGGGCAGGATGCTGCCTGGGCCGAGGTGGAACAGGCGCTGAAACGCTTCGAAGGCGCGGATGTCTTCGTCGGACCGAGCGAAGTGAACCTGGCGGTCGGGCGCAAGCCGACGGGCTGATCCCGGTTACCATCAGGGGGGCGTCATCCGAAGCCATTCGGCCGAGTTGCGAGCCAGCGTCGAATAGCGGATCAGCCAATGTCCCGGCGCATCAGTACGCCGGGAAAGACCAGGCTCGAGCCCATGGGCACGTGGACCGAGCCAACCGTAATGAAGCCGACTGTTCGATAGAATCGTTCGGCATTCAATGTCGATAAGCAATGGAGCGTGTGGATCTGAAGGGACTGAACGTCGTTGAGACAGCGGACCAACAGGGACGTTCCGATTCCGCGCCTCACCCAATCGGGATGCGTCGCCACGTGACGGATGTGCGCTTCCCCTTCGATGATTCGTCCGCTTGCGGGGTCGGCTGCCGTCCAGCCGCCACAGCCTACCAGGTGGCCCTCGTTTCCCACCACCACATAGTAGGTGCCGCTCGCAAGCAAACTCGCGTTGGCTGTGGTCAAATTCGGCAGCGCTCGATTGAGCGTCCCACATAGTGAGCCGCTAGCAGGCGGGAATAACTCGCGAAGAGCAGGGCAGCGATCGAATCGGTGTCAGCCGGTTCGGCGATCCGGATCGATTCATTCATGCGAAATGCCACGCCATGGGAGGAAGGTACCAGGGTTTGGGCCGGGGCATCGCACGTTGAGCTGGCATCCGTGTCCCGTCAACACAGGCTGCATTCAATGCGCAGTGGCTTGACCACCCTACACATCGTCATGCTCTCCTGAAGCACACGTTTCCCTGGAGTGCCCCGTGCTGACATATGATTTCCGCCTGCCGCCCGGTCCGCGAACCGCTGAGTACGCGCTTCTGGCGGAAGACCTCGGCTTTCGAGCGGTCTGGTGCCCCGAGGTTCCCGCCTTCGGCCACGACATATGGGTCACTCTCGCCCGCATCGCTGAAAAGACGAACCGCATCAAGTTTGGCCCTTCAGTGCTGATCCCGAGCTATCGCCACCCGATGGCTCAGGCGTCGGCCATCGCGACGCTCGAACAGATCGCGCCAGGACGCCTGATGGTCGGGTTCGGCACCGGCTTCACGGGCCGTGCGGGGATGGGCAAGAAGCCGCTGAGCCTCGCGAACATGCGTGCTCATATCTTGCAGGTTAAGGCATTGCTGCGCGGCGACGTTGCCGACATCGACGGTGGTCTAGCCCAGATCCTCGCGTCCGACGGTTGGCTGCCCGACCGTCCGATCAACGTGCCAGTCTACATGGCAGGGCAAGGCCCAAAGGCCCGTGCGCTCGCCAAGGAGATTGCCGATGGCCTGATCTCCCTCGGCGGGCCGGCCGAAGGGTTCGAGACATGCCTTGTGTCCACCAACGGCACGGTCCTCGATGATGGCGAGGACGTCACGTCGCCGCGCGCCTCGACCGCGCTCAAACCGATCATCGCGCTTGCCTATCACCATAGATACACGACCGATCCGGAAAGCGTGAAGGCACTGCCGAACGGCGAAGCGTGGCTGGCGAGTGTCGAACGGGTGAGCGAGAATGTCCGCCACCTCTCCGTTCACCGTGGTAATAACCTCGATGTTTCAAACGGCCACGATCCGCTCGTCGACGTGTCCGCCGCCAAACAGATGACGTTCACAGGCACGCGCGAGGAATTGCGCGAACGTCTCGCCCAGCTTGAGGCCAGGGGCGCCACTGGCGTGATCTTCGGGACCAGCGGTTACGATGTCGAGCGGGAGCTGAGGGCCTACGCGGAGGTCGCGGGATTGAGGTGAGGGATGCGCCGCGTTGATTGGTGAGCAGGGCGTCGTGACAATCGGAACGGTGGTCGTGGCGACTTCAAGCTGACGGAATGGTCAGCGCGATCAGCTGCTGAGCCGCACGATCGATGCGATCGAGGTTGCGGCAGGTATCGATCAGGGTGGCGAATTGTGTCGCGGTGATCGCCAGGCCGGTAGCGACGGGCTTGATGCGCCTGGCTTGCTCCTCGAAGTCCCAGACGAACTCGCGGCCTGTCCCTTCCCTGGTCAGGGTCCGTCCGTCCTTGGTGAAGATGGTAATGCGCGGTCCGAACAGCGTGCGGCCGACCGTGGGGATCAGCGTCACGCGGTGCATCAGGTCGAGTACCTCAGGCGGATCTGATTCGCCCGGGCCCGGCTGTGCACCGCGCAACAGGGGATAGCCACGCGTCACCGCACCATAGGCCGAGAAATACTGGGTGCTGCCAATTCTCGGCTTGCCGTCGCTGCCGGGGGTAGGGAAGGCTGGGCTTGGGTATTCGGTCTCGAGCCAGTTCACCACGGCCTCGATGCGGTTGATGTCGCGATAGGTGATATTGTGCTCCTCGCACAGCCGTGCCGTCACATCGACATGGGCGATGTTGTAGCCGGCGGTGGAATAGATGCGATAGAGCGTCTCAAGAAACACCCAGTCGCGGCCCAGGCCCTCTGTCATCGTGCTCATGTCGACGCGGTTGGCGCCGACGAAGCTGTAGCGCAGCTGGCCGAGATTGTTGCCGGCGTAGGCATGATAGAAGCCGGCATCGCCTTCCAATGTGGTGTCACCACCAGGCGTGCCATGCCTTGCCATCGCGACCGCCAGCAGAGCATTGCGGACGGCACCGCCCTCGCGCAAAGAGCGACCGCCGCTGCGGGCACCTTCCAGGTTGCCAGCCGCCAGGTTGACACACTGAGCGATGGCACCGTTGACCTGATCGGCGGTGAGATCGTGGATCTTCGCTGCGGCGACGGCCGCGCCGAAGATGCCGAATACGGGTCCGGCGTGGAAGCCGCGCGACATCACAGTCGGGATGAAATCGGCAGCCATGCGCTCCATCACTTCGTAGGCGGCTGCGATCCCGGTCAGGAATTGCGCGCCTGAGCATTGGGTGATTTCTGCGGCAACGAGGGCAGCCGGCAGGATCGCGATGCCTGGGTGAGTCAGCATGCGGAATGTGTCCCACTTGCCTCCGGCAAAGATCATCTCGGCATTGACGAATGCGGCGCCGCTCTTGGTCAGCCTGCTGCCACTACACAGCACGGTCGCGACCCCGCCGCCGCCGGCATCTTCCTCGTGCATCAGCGCCAGCGCCTGTTTGCTGGCGGCCATGTCGTGAGCAACAAGCGCCGAGGATAGTGCCTGCAGCGTGACGCCCTTGGCGCGGTCCACGACATCCGAAGGCAGGTCGGTGTATCGCAGGTTGGCGACGAACGTCGCGAAATCCCGGCTCAGTGACATGGACGCTCCCTTGGGCACCGCTGTTGCGTCGCAGCTTCGGGCGCGTTGGGGAATTTGTCTATTCCAGGCGAACCGGGTGCATCGTCATCGGATCTGTCTGCCTGCGCTGCCCCGCATGTGCGGCATCGGACGAACGCGTCGCGGACCGAATCTCGGAGTGTCGTTGGGCCCTACTGGCGAAGTGTACTGCTGTCAGATCTCAATGAGCGGGGCGCAATACGTGTATCGGGCATGACAAGGGAATCAGTCATGCGGTTAAGCCAGGTTCCCCACACTTCATCCACTCGCGTGAGCAGTACGCCGGTCATGAGTACCGCCGCAGAGTAGATGATCGCAACGATGATCATGCTGCCGCCATAGGACGTTACCTCGTGCAGCGCGAGGAACAGGCCACAGCCGAATGAGCAAAGCAACGGAAAGTGGAACAGGTAAATGGGGAACGATAACCTGCCGAGGAACAGCAGCGGTCGTACGTTCAGCACGCGGCCGGCGCCGTGATTGGCAATGATCCCAAACATCACGAGCACCCCGGCCAATGTATGCACCAGGATCCGGTCGTATCGGTAGCCTGCACCATCTTGGATGACCGGCATGCCTGAGTAAGCTCCTGCCGGCTCGAGGTAACCGAACAGGAACAGCCCGACGCCAATACTCGCGGCAGTGGATCGCCACCCAAGGGTCATTCTGCGATTCCAGACAAGGAGGGCCAATCCCGTTCCAGCGACAAATGGAACCAGCCAAGGATCGGCAGTCCCCGCCAGGAGCGCGACGAACACAACGATGCCACCTGACGCCATCGCTGATGCACGGCGGATAGCCAGCGCCAGGCCCATGCTGAGGAAACTGCCGAGCAGCTCGTGACGCATGGTCCAGAGCACCGGGTCATAGGAATCGGACTTGTCGACGAATGCCCCGACCAGGCCCTCACGGATCGCTCCTGCTAGGGAAACAGACAGCGTGCCGCCGGGGTCGCCCCCACCATACTCGCCAAGCCAGTCCGACCCTGTGAGGACGGCCGCCTCCCGGTAGTGAAACAGGCCGAGACGGAACAGTACGTAGGAGAAAAGCACAGCAAGGACTGAGAGACCGGCGAGCCTTGGCCAGCGCTTGGCGGCCGCGTGCACGACGGTCCGGGCTCGGCCGGAACGGAAGAACCGAAGGGGGATGACGAATCCTGAGAGCACAAAGAACAAGACGACCGCGGCCGGGCCGTCTATGCCTGCGGCGATTGGGCTTCCCACTAAACCCTGCCCAGGCGAACCCGCGACGCTGCCAAGCGTGGATGGAGCGAATGCCCATACGAAATGCCATGCAACCACCATCGCGGATGCCAGCCCACGCAGTCCTTCAAGCTCCAGGAACTTGCCTGAATTCACGGCAATGCGTTCACTGGGACGCCCCGTGGTGGGCGGTTCCATTGCGGCACTCACCGGTGGAGGTCCTACGCTGCGGTCTTGGCTAGCAGCGATGGGACACGGTCGGCCGTACTGGCGCGCGCACATCGGCCCATGAATCGATGCGACGACACAATCGTCGGTACGTATCGGCTCTGTTGCCCGCGCATGGTTCTAGAACGCACGAGCGTTGGCTTGGCGGCAACCGCCGCACCGTTCAACTCCGATTGAGCGGTCGAGGCGACTGAACAAATCCTGGTCGATCAGGTCGCTGTCAGGTCGCGGCAAATTGCTCTGAGCTGGCCTTCTTCGACATTACCCACGGTTACGCCAACGCTGGCGGCAAATGCGGCGCGTCACGTCGGTCGCGCGAAGCTGAGCTCGTGTCCGTCCGGATCAACGATGTGGAAATATCGCTCACCCCATGATCCATCCCGTGGGGTGAACTCGGGTGTGAGGCCGGCCGATATAGCCAACCCATATTGTGCGTCGACGTCGTCGACATAAAAGATCGCGCGACCCCACCATGTCCAGGTGCATTCCCCAGGCATCGCTATCAGGTTCAGGTAACCACTGCCGGCATGGAAGCTGGTGAATTGCGCACTCGGGCCGCCAAACTTCCGCAGAAAACCCAGTGCCTCGTAGAAAGCAACGGCCTGGGCCATGTTGTGCGTCGCCAAGGTGACAGCACTGATGCCGGTCAGCAAAGGTATTGTCCTCCGCAAGCGCCTGTCATGGGGAACTGGAACCGAGACCGTTCACGGAACACGCTGAGCAGCAACGCTATTCTGCGTCGCGAGGAGAGCATGCCGGTTGGGCAACTCGTTCGATCGATACCATGCATCAATCCGCCGCTCCAGCCAGTACAACTCCTACTCACCGCGGTCACCTCGGGTGCCTGGTCACACCCAGCGCCCGTCCTTGTCGACGGCGGTGCAATCTGCTCAATCGCAGAGAGAGCCAAACCAAGGGTGTTCCCATGCGACTCCTGATGCTGTTCGCAAGTCTCGTCGCGCTGAGCGCATCTGTCCCCCCAGCGCTGGCCCAGGAGGGCGACACTCTGCGTATCGGCATGGTCGACGATCCCGATATTCTCGATCCGACCTTCTCGCGCACCTATGTCGGGACCGTTGTGATGACCGCGTTGTGCGACAAGCTGTTCGACTTCGATGCGAAGCTGAATATCGTGCCGGTTCTGGCAACGGGCCACGAATGGGCCGACGACAGGACGTTGCTCATCAAGTTGCGGGCCGGGGTGCAGTTCCACAACGGCGAGAAATTCGATGCCGAGGCGGTGAAATATTCGTTGGAACGCCATCTCAATGCCAGCGGCAGCTTCCGCAGCAGCGAGATCGGCGCAATGGACCATGTCGAGGTGGTTGATCCGCTCACGGTGCGCGTCGTGATGAAACGGCCGTTCTCGCCGTTCGTCGCCATCCTGACCGACCGGGCCGGTATGATGCTGCCGCCCAAGGCCACCGCGGCAGGCGGCAAGGAGTTCGGGTTGCACCCGGTCTGCACCGGGCCTTTCCGCTTTGTCGAGCGCATCGCGCAGGACCACATCACGCTGGAGCGGTTTCCCGGTTATTGGGACGCGTCGCGCATTCACTACGGCCGGGTCACCTACCGTATCATTCCCGACAGCAGTATCCGGCTGGCCAATCTTCGGACGGGTACTCTGGACCTCACGGCGATCGCGCCGCTCGATGCGGAATCAGTGGCACGCGACCCGAAGCTCACAGTGGTTTCCGCGCCGAGCCTGGGCTACGGCGCGCTGACGATCAACACCGGCAATGCTCCCAAGGCCGACAATCCGCTTGGTCGCGATCCCCGCGTGCGCCACGCATTCGAGCTGGCATTGGATCGCGAGGCGCTGATCCAGGTGGTCTTCGCCGGCAAGTACCAGCCGAACGCACAAGCCACGTCGGCGATCAGCCCGCTGTATGTCGAGGAGGTCGCGCCGACGAAGCGCGATGTGGCAAAGGCGCGTGCGCTGCTGAAGGAGGCCGGGGTTACCACGCCGCTGACGGTGCCGCTGGTCGTGTACAACACGCCGGCGGGCGTGCAGACCGGCGAGGTCATCCAATCGATGGCGGCTGAGGCCGGCTTCGCGGTGCAAGTGCAGGCGATGGAGTTCGGCACCGCGCTCGCGACGGTGCAGCGCGGCGACTATGTGATCACGCAGGGCGGCTGGTCCGGTCTCCTGGATACCGACAGCAATGCGTGGAGTTTCCTCCATACCGGCGGCGCGTTGAATCGGGCAGGGTACTCGAACCCGCATGTCGACGAACTGCTGGATCGTGCGCGCACGGTCAGCGACATGCATGAGCGCCGCGCAGCGTATGAAGGTGTCTGGCAGCAGGTGAGCAAGGATCTGCCGATCATCTACCTATGGACACCGCGCAACATCGTTGGCCTGAGCAGGAAGGTGACCGGGTTCACGCTGCTCGCCGACGGACTGCTGCGTCTGCAGGACGTGCGTCCGGCGCAATGAGGCAAACGACGAGGGCGCTTTCGACTGAGTGCGGCCACGCTAACCAGCAGGCACCCTGCAGAAGATCGCATAGCCACGAGACGAGGCGGGCGAGGGGCAGGGCCAGTACGGGCTCGCGGTTCACTGATGCGGAGGCGCTGAAGCCGCAGTGCGAAAGAGGCTTCCCCCATGCCGGCCGATCAACGAGACCGGTCATGTTTGGTCGCGCCGGATCGCCGGGCATTGGGCCGGAGTTGTTGATCCTCCAATACCGATTGCTGGGCAAAGTGCCGTATGATCCAGCCTGCCGCAGGCGCCGGCGGCGTATCGGCACGGTAAATTGCGTGGAAGGGGTAGAAACCGCCGGACCACTCTGAGAGGTCGAGCCGTTTCAGGCGTCCTGCTGCAAGATCATCGTGGACCATCGGTTCGGGCATATTGCCCCAACCGATGCCGGCCAACAGCAACGCATGCTTGGAGCCCAAGTCTGCGAGGCGCCAGGTCCTGACACCAATCACCGAAAAATCGCGACCCAGTGTCAGTGCCGAGCGATCGGTGAGCACCAGTTGCACAAAGTCCCGCGCTGCTCCCGGCGCATGCGCGTGGCCCGTTGCCAAGGGGTGGCTCGGCGCCGCGACGGGAATGAGGTCCACGCCACCGACCTTGATCCGCTCGATGCCGGGAAGCGTTGTATCCACACCGCTGATGCCGATATCGGCTGTACCGGAATGGACGAGCTCGGTCACACTCCCCAGCGCCTCGACATACAGCCGCAAGGTGACGGTCGGGAACGTCGCTTCGAATGTCTGCATGGCATCGACCAGACGTGCCGTCGGCAGCATCACATCGACGGCGAGAGTCACCTCGGCCTCCAGTCCATCAAGCAGTCCTTTGACCTTGGCTCGCAGGTTATCGATGCCAACTGAAACAGAGCGTGCTTCCGACAGCACGGCGGAGCCGGCCTCGGTCAATCCAGGCCTCCGTGCCTGGTCGCGATCGAACAGCAGCACGCCAAGTTGCTGTTCCAGGTTTGCGATTGCGTAGCTGACAGCCGACGTCGCGCGCCCGAGCCGCCGGCCGGCAGCCGCGAAACTCCCGTTTTCGACTACCGCGAGGAATACCGTGAGCTGATCGAGGCTGGGCACCCCCGGGCTCGGCATTTCTAATTCCTTGAACAGCGCCACTGACATTTTACGGCTATTCTCGAACGGGATGAAGCGGGATGAAGACCTGGGTCCCGATCCAACGTCGAGGACAACACAGGCATCGGAGGGTGATCATGGCCGAAGGTAACCAGCCCCGGCTCGTCGGCATCAATCATGTCGCGATCGAGGTCGGCAACATCGACGAAGCGCTGGCGTGGTACAGTCAGATCTTCGCATTCACGTTGCGCGGCAAAGGCGAGCGCAATGCTTTCATCGACATGGGTGACCAGTTCATCAACATGACGCTGGTATCCGACTACGCCGTCAGTGGCGTTGAGAAGCGCCATGTCGGCCTTGTCGTCGACGACCGTAGCCGTATCGTCGAGCTGGCGAAGGCGGCCGGCGCGCGCTTCGTCGATGGCCCCTTCCTCGATTTCCTCGATCCGTGGGGCAACCGGCTCGAGATCACCGAATATGCGAACATCCAGTTCACCAAGGCACCAAACGTGATGCGTGGCATGGGTCTGGCGCTGGCCAAGAACGACAAGGCGAAGCAGGAATTGGCCGACAAGGGCATGGCCGAATGAGCGAAGGGTCACATCACGCAAGGCTTCGTGGTAGCTGCGGCCGGTGGGAAGCTCTGCAACTCGCCCACGCGCGGCCGATCTTTTGCAATCAAGCTCCGAGGAGACCTTGCCGGCCGGCACCGTAAGCCTGTTCCATTTGCACCACGACAGCGATGAGGACATGAGCAACGGCCACCGGGCCCGCCCAGCAGGAGGCGGATATGCCGAATGACGATGCCAGGAAGGACCCAGACATCATTTTGACCGATGAGCTTGATCCGGCTGATTTTGCGGTGATCGCCGATGGTCTCAGCGCCTATGATTTCAGCCAGATCGGATACCGCGATTTTCGCCGGCTCTCCGTTGTCGTCCGCGATCCGCAGACCGGCAAGGTCGTGGGCGGCCTCTATGCGCGGTCCTCACTCGGGCTCCTCTATGTTGACTGGCTCTTCCTGCCCGAAGATTTGCGCGGCGTGGGAATAGGCAGCCGCGTATTGGCGATGGCGGAAGAAGAGGCCAGGCGACGCGGCTGCACCCGGATCACGTTGACGACGCTCAGCGTCCAGGCGCCCGGATTTTACCAGAAGCAGGGATACGACATCGCCGCAACGATTGATTGCGATCCGCCTGGTCTGACCCCACTACTGCATGATGAAGCGGCTACCGCCTCGCGGCTGATTGAGTTTCGATCCATCAACCTGGTCGATTATCACGGATCATTACGTCCTTCATCATTCAGATACCGCATAGCTGCGAGGTGGCTTCCAGGCCAAGCGTAGAGGGTTCGCACCCTGCTCAGACCAAAGCCCCTGGACTGCGCACGTCATTCTCCTTGAGCGCATCGGCCGCCCACGCGCCCCTGACGTTTGGGCGTGCTTTGAGTACTGCGTGATTCCGAAATGCGTGTCCTGGGGCCCGGATCGGAACCCGCCAGCACCCGGCAGCGGCAGGTCGTAGCCGTCCTTGTCGGCCGGCTTCAGACCGAGGTAGTTCTGAAGCAAGCCCATGCACCAGGCGTGACTATGGGCCCGATAATAATCGGGAGGGGATAGTATGCGGCGCCGCGATTTTC
>DATJJM010000022.1:0-4410 GCA_035492535.1 Acetobacteraceae bacterium
AGGAGCGATCGCTCCAATTAACCCAATCGAGGAGGGACTGTGGTGGCACGCCCATGGGCTGGCCGGCCGGTCCAAGGGCACTGTTATGAACGAAGTTACGCAGACCGCGCTGGGCATTGGCGAGATCCCCCGCACCGTGGAAGGCAAGCTACGTCCGCGCACCAGAAGGCGGGTTGGGCTCCTGGCCGGATTGGGGGTGCTTGCCCTTGTCGTCATCGGCGGTGGCCTCCTTTGGAGTGAGCACGGCGCTCCTGCCGCCCAGGCAGTGCCGCCCCCGCCGCCGTTGGTTACCGTCAGCCCGCCCCTGCAGCGGACGGTTCAGACCACGGCCCGCTTCCTTGGTCAGTTCTCGGCGGTCGATACCGTCGAACTGCGCGCGCAGGTCGGCGGCACTCTCACAGGTATCGACTTCAAGGATGGGCAGATCGTGCACAAGGGCGATCCGCTGTTCGTCATCGACCCGCGACCGTTCCAGATCAGGCTGGATCAGGCCATGGCCCAGTTGAACACGGCGGAGGCAAAGGAAACCCTGAGCCGGGTTGAACTGTGGCGAGCGCAACAACTCAAGCAGACCAGCTTCGGTACCGCCGAGACGGTAGACCAGCGCGCAGCAGATCTGCGCACGAACCAGGCTGCCATCGAAACCGCGAAGGCTGCCATCAGGGATGCGTCGCTCGATCTGGAGTTCTCACGGGTCACCGCGCCATTCACGGGCCGCATCGGCCGGCATCTTGAATCGGTCGGCGATCTGGTGAGCGGTAGCCGCGGCGGATCCGGCCCAACGACGCTGCTTGCGACCGTCGTGTCGCTCGATCCTATCTATCTCGACTTCGACATGAGCGAATCTGACTATCACGCCTGGCAGCGTGTCAATCATGGCGCCACACCGCATGCCGACGTTGCGATCAGCCTCGATGGCGACGGGGACTTCAGCCACCACGGCACGCTGGACTTCATCGACAATACGGTGAACCGCAGCAGCGGCACGATCCGTGCGCGCGCCACCGTGCCGAATCCTAATCTCTCGATCACGCCGGGTCAGTTCGCGCGGCTTATCGTGGATCTGGGCAAACCGGCACCGGTCCTGCTGGTCCCGGCGGCTGCCATTGTGCCTGACCAATCGGAGCACATGGTGATGACCGTCGCATCCGATGGAACGGTCGTGCCGAAGGTCGTTGAGCTGGGAGAGCTCGATCATGGGCTCCGCGTTGTTCGCAGCGGCCTCGAGGCAAGCGACCGCGTCATCATCAATGGTCTGGTGCGTGCAAGGCCAGGAATGAAAGTGACGCCAGCCGCCGGCACGATCACGCCGGCTCCGTCTGGCGCTGCAAGCTAGGACGACCACCATGCGCTTCACGCACCACTTCATCGACCGTCCCATTCTGGCGACGGTGATCAGCGTCTTCCTGATGCTGATCGGACTCGGCGCGCTGGTGATCCTGCCGGTTGCGCAATACCCGGAGATCGTCCCGCCGACCGTCCAGATCACAACGGTCTATCCCGGCGCCTCCGCCGAGGTGGTCAGCAAGACCGTTGCCACGCCGCTCGAGCAGGAGATCAACGGCGTCGAGGACATGATCTACATGAGCAGCCAGTCGACAGGCGACGGCAAGCTCACCCTCACGGTCACATTCCGTATCGGCACCGACCTGAACGTGGCGCAGATGCTGACGCAGAACCGCGTGCAGGACGCGTTGCCTCGGCTGCCGGAGGATGTACAGCGCCTTGGCGTGCAGGTGCGTAAGGCGACACCGAACATTCTGCTCGCCGTGCACCTCTATTCGCCAGATGGGTCGCGTGACAACCTCTACTTGTCGAATTATGCGACGTTGCATGTGAAAGACGCGCTGGCGCGGCTTCCGGGCGTTGGCGATGTGCAGCTTTTCGGCGCCCGCGACTACGCGATGCGCATCTGGCTCGATCCCGACAAGGTGGCTGCCTACAATCTGAATGCCGACGAAGTACTCGCGGCACTGCGTGCGCAGAACGTGCAGGTATCAGCGGGTATCCTCAACCAGCCGCCGGTTGCCGGGACCCCGGCTTATCAGCTCAATGTGCAAACGCTCGGCCGGCTTACGACACCTGATCAGTTCGCCGACATCGTCCTGAAGAACGACGGGCAGGGACGCGTGACCCGTTTGCGCGATGTCGGCCGTGTTGAAGTCGGCGCGGCGGATTACGGATCCACTGCCTACATGGACCGCGCCGAGGGCCTGCCATTGCTGATCTTCGCGCAGCCTGGCGCGAATTCGCTCGCAGTGGAGCACGAGGTTCTTTCGACAATGCAGGACCTCAAGAAGGATTTTCCGCCGGGCGTCAGCGACATCGTCATCTACGATCCGACAATCTTCGTGGGGAAGTCCGTGCATGAGGTGGTGACGACGATATTCGTCGCGATCCTGCTCGTTGTCGGCGTCGTTTTCCTGTTCCTGCAGACTTGGCGTGCCTCGCTCATCCCGGTCATCGCCATTCCGGTCTCGCTCGTCGGCACCTTCATCATTCTCTACGCGCTCGGCATATCGCTGAACAATCTCTCGCTGTTCGGACTGGTGCTTGCAGTCGGCATCGTGGTCGATGACGCAATCGTCGTGGTCGAGAACGTCGAACGCAACATCGCCGCCGGCATGATGCCGAAGGAAGCGGCGCATCGCACAATGGACGAGGTGGGCGGCGCGCTGGTCTCCATCGCGCTAGTGCTGTGCGCCGTGTTCGTTCCATCCGCCTTTCTCTCCGGCATTTCCGGCCAGTTCTTCCGCCAGTTCGCTGTGACCATCGCTGCTTCGACGGTGATCTCCTGCTTCGTATCGCTGACGTTGAGCCCGGCGCTTTGCTCGCTGCTGCTGAAGGCGCACCACCCGCACGAAGCCGGCAAACGGTCACTTGCGGGGCGGTTGCTGCATGGCGGCTTCGGCTATTTCAACCGCGGTTTCGAGCGCATGTCGGACGCCTATGGCGCGTTGACCAGCCGCCTTGTGCGGGCGCTAGCGGTCGTCGTGGTGGTCTATGTCGGCCTTATTGCCACTGCCGGGGTTGAATTCAGCCGTGAGCCGACTGGCTTCATCCCAGAACAGGATCAGGGTTACCTGATCACCGTCCTGCAGCTCCCGCCTGGCTCTAGCCTGCAACGCACTGAGCAAGTGGTGAAGCGCGCGGTCGACATCATCCTGAAGACGCCTGGCGTTGAGCATGTCGCTCCGTTCGCGGGGCTGGATGCGACCACTTTCACGGTGGCATCAAATGCAGGAACGATCTTCTCGGGCTTGCCGTCGCTGTACAACCACGACATTCCAGGGATCACGGCCAACTCCGTACTGGCCGATCTTCGCAAGCGCCTTTCGGTGATCCAGGAAGCGTACGTCCTGACGATCCCTCCACCGCCCGTGCAGGGCATCGGCAATTCCGGCGGGTTCAAGATGATGCTGGAGGACCGCGCTGGCGTCGGCACCGAGGCGCTTGTCAAAGCCGCCAACACGCTGGTAGCGGCGGCGAACAAGGATCCCAGCTTTGCCGGTGTATTTACGCTGATCAATGCGGGGTCACCGTCGGTTTATGCCGATGTCGACCGCCTCAAGGCCGAGAAGGTCGGGCTGACACCAACCGACGTCTTCAACGCGCTTCAGGTCTATCTTGGTTCACAGTACGTCAACGATTTCAATTTCCTGGGGCGCACCTACGAGGTGATCGCCCAAGCGGATACACGGTTCCGTCGCGACAGCCAGGATCTCATGGGATTGAAGGCGCGTAACAGCGCCGGCGAAATGGTGCCGATCGGGACGGTTGCGCAACTGAAGGACGCAACCATCCCCTACCGCGTGCCGCGTTATAACTTGTATCCGGCGGCGGAGGTGCAGGGTGTCGCGGCGCCAGGCGTCGCCACCGGCACGGCCCTGCACAGGATGGAGGAGCTCGCGGCGACGGTGCTGCCGGCTGGCGTCGGCTATGAGTGGACCGAAATCGCCTACCAGCAGGAACAGAAGGGCACGCCGACGATGCTGGTATTTGGCGCTGCCGCGCTATTCGTCTTCCTGGTGCTGGCTGCGAACTACGAGAGCTGGAGGCTGCCGCTGGCAGTCGTGCTGATCGTGCCGATGTGCCTGCTCGCCTCCGTCACCGGGCTGATGTTCCGGGGCATGCCGATCGATATCCTGGCGCAGATCGGCTTCGTGGTCCTGGTCGGTCTGGCAGCGAAGAATGCGATTCTGATCGTCGAGTTCGCGCACCAGGCGCAGGAGGCCGGCAGCGGCGCGGCAGAGGCAGCGGTCAGTGCCGCCCGTCGCCGGTTGCGGCCGATCCTGATGACATCGCTTGCCTTCATTCTTGGCGTTGCGCCGTTGGTGGTGGCGACCGGCGCGGGTGCCGAGATGCGCCAGTCGCTCGGTACCGCGGTGTTCGGCGGCATGCTCGGCGTGA
>DATJJM010000023.1:0-24491 GCA_035492535.1 Acetobacteraceae bacterium
GAACAGGATCCGGTCGGCTGCCTTGTTGGCGAACTGAATTTCGTGTGTGACGATGATCATCGTCATGCCTTGCCGCGCGAGCGCCAGCATCACTTGCAGCACTTCGGCGACCATCTCGGGATCCAGCGACGACGTAGGCTCGTCGAACAGCATCACCTTCGGGTGCATCGCCAATGCACGGGCGATGGCAACGCGCTGTTGCTGGCCACCAGAAAGCTGCTCGGGATATGATGCGGCCTTGCCCTCCAGCCCGACTAGAGCAAGCTGCCTCAGTGCTTCGGCTTCGGCGGTTGCTTTGTCGCTGCGCAGCACCTGAAGCGGGCCGCTCATGACGTTCTGCAAGGCCGTCATGTGACTGAACAGATTGAACTGCTGAAAGACCATGCCGATGTGCTGCCGCTGTCGCGACAAAACGACGTCAGACACGGCGATCATGCCTTGGTTGCCCTGACGAAACCCCAGCAGGTCGCCATCGATGCGGATCCAGCCCTGATCGGGAGGATCCAGCTGATTGAGGCTCCGCAGGAAAGTGCTCTTGCCGCTGCCGCTTGGACCGACGATGACCACGACCTCACCTTTCTGGACGGTCAGATCGATGCCACGCAGCACATGGTGATCGCCGAAATGCTTGTGGATTCCGACAGCTTCCACCATCGGGCTGGCACCATCACGTGGCATCGTGTGTCAGCGCCGAGTCGATAGTCAAAATCTGCGGTGTCCGGCGACGCGAAAGATCCGACGCTCTGACTGACCGGGAGAAATGCGCCTCGAGGCGTTGCTGCACGAAGCCCCAGAGCGTGGTAAGCAACAGATAGTACAAGGCAGCGACAATGAAGATCTCCAGCACCTTGAACTGCACCTGGATCAGCAGTTCAGTCCGGCGCAGGAGCTCTTCCATCGAAATCACCGACGCCAGCGACGAGGTCTTCATCAGTCCGTTGAAGGCGTTGCCAAGCGGCGGGATGATGATCCGCAGGGCCTGCGGCATCACGACAACGCGCATTGTCGTGGTACGCGTCATGCCGATGGCACGCGCAGCCTCGAACTGGCCACGTGGCACGGCTGAGATGCCGGCGCGGATGATCTCGGCCAGATAGGCGCCTTCGTTGACGCCAAGCCCGATCAGTGCCGATGAGATGACGCCAAGCTTGATGCCGAGTTGTGGCAGGCCAGTGTAGATGATGATGAGCTGCACCAGCACTGGCGTGCCGCGGAACAGCCAGACATAGAACGACGCGGGCTCGCGCAACAGCCGGTATCGTGAGCGGCGCATCAGCGCGGCGCCGGTGCCGCAGAACAGTCCGATGATCATCGCGCCAACGGACAGAGCGAGTGAAATGCCAGCGCCTTTCAGCAGATAGGCGCTGTGAAGGTAGTGGAAAAATGCACCCCAGTCCCACATCAAAGCGGCGTCTCGTCTCTTGGCCCCATTGTATCGTCAGTATGCTGACGAGTTGGCTTCCGGCGCAAGTACGGGTTCAGCGCGATGGGCCGCTCCAAAGGAGGGCGGCATGTCTACCGACTGTGCCACTGATACGTGCGACAGCGCGTCGCAGCAGCTCCAGCACGTCGGTCTCGGGGCCGTCTGGTCGACCACCGGCGAGCCATAGACCGAGTAGCACCGCGGCGTAGACACACGCACCGAGACCGATCGCAAGGAGCACGTGGCTGATGGTGTAGGCGGTTCCGGTATTGCCTGGCTCCCAGCCATAGCCGGCGGCCACGAGGCAGGTCGCCATCGCGCAGGTCGCAAGCAGGCAACGCCAGGTCCGGTTGAGCAGGGCATTGGGCCGGATCGCAAAACGGCGGAAGGCGACGACGGCATACGTCACCTGCTCGGCCAGCATTCCGAGTGCTGTCGCCACGGCAGCGCCGACAAGGCCCCAATACCAGATGAACGGCACCAGCAGCAGGAACTGTGCGATCGATATCACCACGCCGAACCAGAACAGCGAACGCAGATAGGCGAAAGCGCTGAAGAGGGTCCAACTGACGCGGCCCGGCACACTGAAGATGCATGCGGCAGCCAGGATTTGAACGACAGGGGTGGCGATCAGCCAGTTGGGGCCGAATGCAAGTGCCACGACCGGAGCGGCGATGGCGGAGATACCGATGCTTGCCGGCAGTGCAATGACGAGAGTGGAGGACGTAATGCGCAGGAACGTTTCCGCGACATCCATATTGGCACGACGCACAGCCGAGAAGCTAGAAAAGCAGACGCGGCACAAAGGCGCGATCAGCTCGAGTTCCGGAAGGGCGGCAATCTCTGCCCCGACCATATATACGCCCAGCAAGGTGGTGTTCAGCGTGGCGCCGACGATCATGGTGATTCCCCGTCCCTTGATCATGCGCGACATGCCGATGAGCCAGGTCCAGAAGGAGAACCCGACGATGTCGCTCCAGCCACGGAGGGACAGGCGTGGTCGGTAAGGATGCATCATGTAGCTGGCAGCAGTCGCCAGAACGCGCTGGGTCAGGATGCCTGCCACCAGCGCCCAGTAGTTGCGCCAGAGCAACGCGAGGGTGATCGTTGTCGCAACCTGTGCCAGGCGTGGAATGATCGAGAGTTGAAACTCGCGGCGGAATGCGAAGTGGCGGCGGAAGTCGGCGACACCGACATTTTCCATGGCATCCAGGGCGACGGCGGCCGCAAGCGCCCATACGACATTCCGCAGGCGCGGATCGCCGAAGAACACTGCAAACGGATACGCGGCGGCACCAATCACCGCGGCGGTGAAGACACCGCGAATGATATTGATCGTGAAGGCCGTGTCGTAGGTCACCCGCGCGGGACTGGTTTGACGGATCAGGGCATCCTGTACACCGAGATCAGCGAACACATCGATGGCGCGGGAAAAACTCATTCCGAGTGCAACAATGCCGAAGTCGGCCGGCACCAGAAGGCGCGCCAGGACGAGTGTGCTGAAGAACCCAAGAAACCGCGTGGTGGCGCGCCAGCCGATCGTCCAGCCGGCGCCGCCGGCGGTTTTTTGCAGCAGATTATCGGCTTCGCGAGGCTCGCTCATCAAGTTGCGTGTCCGGCTCGTTGGCTGCGCGCGGAACTGCTTTGCACGGGGACGCCAGTCAGCCGGGTGAAGGCCGCCGCATCCTCGGCGAACCAATCGGCCAGCCACGCACGGTCGCTTGGTGTGAGGTGTGGCACCCCGCGAGACACGACGCGTTTTGCATAGGGATGCAGGCTATCGGGCAAACTGCGCGCAGCGATGCCCGACAGCGTTTCCAGGCCCTTTTGTCCGATGAAGTCGCGCAGGAACTGACCGAAGCGGCTATACAGGAAAGCCTGATTGCGAGGCTCTTCCTGATGGAAGCTGAAATCCGCCGGTTCGGCGCTGAAGAATGCGCTGCAAGCACGCGCAATCGCCAATGGATCGTGCACGAAATCATCAAAGCGAACGAAGTAGAAGCGATCGAGCGGGAAGTACGGCAGGAAGGTGCTGATCTGGCGGTGATAGTAACTGGCCATCACATAGTAGGCTGATCGCTCGACGACAGCTCGCAGTGGCTGCGATTCGCGGCCGGTGCGAACTTCATGCCAGTAGGCTGAATGGCATCGCTCGCCCGGATCACGAACCAGATAGACAAATTTCGCCTGCGGGCTGAGTTCGTGGATGCGTCGTGGGACGGTGTCCGGCAGAAGATCGGATCCGTCGATCCGGGGAACCATGGTGTAATTGACGGATGCATCGATCAGGGTCGCGTCATACCGGCGAAAGCGCGCTCGGTACCAATCCAGCCCATGGTCCCAATTGACTGAGAAGAAGTCGGGTTCCTTGGGGACAGAGAGCACGATGCCCGGATGCTGGTCGAGCAGGCTCGACAGGCTGGTTGTACCTGAGCGTTGGGCGCCGATGATGAATGCTTCGGGCGGGAATGGCATCAGCTACTCTTACTGGCAACGGTTTGATCTTACCCTTGTCGCTGAGCGACTTTGTACAGCGTGAATCCTTCTCCAGCGAAGGTCGGCTTGATCCAATCGGGTGGTTCCCGATGAAAAGACTGTCCCCCGATAACCAGCACATAGTCGTAATAGGACAGAGTAGACCACTGAAACGGTTCGTCGGACGATGATCGGGACGCCCACAGCCTCCGCAACTCTGCCGGACCGTAAACGGATGGAGATCGTTTGGCGATCGTGTCGTAAGGAGGTCTGAAACGAAGGGGTTGTTCGCCCGGCATGGTGAATGTGGTCGCGACGAAAGCCTGCCGGCAAATGATCGCATACTGCGCCACGAATTGCACCGGCGGGTCGTCCAGCGTCTCTGACGAATCGTGGGCATAGAGAACGCCGAGGCGGCCCCCCTGCGGCAAAGTGTCGATCGCCGCCAGATACTGCCGATAGACCGATTGATCCGCATGCCATGTATAGAAAACGATGGCGATCCTGATGGATAGTAGCAGGGCCAGAGCCATGACGATGGCACGTCGCTTCGGCACCGTCGCAGGTGACCAGTCCGTGGCTGCAATCGCGACAAGGGCGATCGCCACGGTCAGCCTGCGATCGGCTCCATGACTACCGAACATGACATAGGGCACGGCGAAATACGCAATGATGAGCGCCACAACGCTGCCGAGAAGCGGAGGGCAGATGCGGATCCAGCCATTCAGCAAGCCGAGCAGGGCAAAGATCAGTAATGCGATGAAGCAAACCGCATCGAAAATCAGGTGGTAGTCGTAGAAGAGATTGAGCGGCGCTGTCAGCTTCTGCAAGAAGTCGTAGCGGAAGCCGCCGGCATTGCCGCTTGTCTTGCTTGCGAGCAGAAAAACGATGGTAGGAACGACAACTTGAGGCAACGTCGCCAGCAGATCGCGGATCGATGGGGCGTACCAGTGACGCGGTCCCGATAAATGGCGCCATGATTCGTAGCCGGCCACGGAGAATGCGTAAACCGCGAATGCTCCCAGATGTCCCAGCATGACGAGCAGCGCGAGCGCCGTGGAGATGGTGGCGCGCAGCAGGACCCTGCGGTCGCGCATCGCGATCCACAGGGCAAGCATCCACATGGTGAGGCCGAGCGTGAACAGATAGGCGATGATGCCGCCGAGGAAGACGCGATTGTACAGCACAAAGAACACAAGAAGTGGCCAGATCGACCATCGCCTGTGGGTCACGCGATGCAGGGCCAGAACCCCGCTCGAGGTGACAAGCAGAATCAGGAACAGGAAGATCCTGCCAACCGACTGGACAGGTAGGAATTTTGCCATCGGCAGCATCACCGCTTCGATCGCGAGATTGGCCTGGAATGCCCAGTCGGGGGCGTAGTACTCCGTCAGGAACTGTGACTGGTCGCGGTTGGCGAGTATGTATACGCGGGCGATATGCTGCGGGTAGTCGTTGAGTGGTGGTAACGGCGTCAGGAGGATGGGCAGACACGTTAGAAACAGCGCGCCGGCGAACATTCCAAACACCCTATGCGTGCTGTCCGGAGCGATTGCTCCCTTCACGCCGGTCAGGCTACAACCGACCACTTGTATTCCATTCGGACACCACCTCTCAGATGTGCCCTTAATTGAGGGTCGATCCAATTGAAACAGGCCCTTGCCTCGGGGAGATCCAGGCGAGCCGCCATGGCAAGTGCGCCACGTGTGTATGAGGGATAGGTGATATCGCGCCCCACATCGAGCCGATCCGCGTCGTTGTACTTCCAGCCGAAGCTACTCGAGTTCAGCGCCCAGGCATCTCCCCATGAGGTCAGCCAGGGCGAATTCGCATGCTGCTTGAGCGCAATACGGTAAGGGGTAGGGCGCACACGGACCCATCCACTCGTTCCATTCGTTCGCGCCACGGTCGAGCCGATCTTCCATCGGGCGACGGGCTCCCAATCCGCATTGCCCATCTGGACGAGCCAGCACAGCACGAACGCCATGAATTCCTCCATCCATGGCGACATCAATGTCCCGGCATCGAATTCACCCTCTGGCCGTGACGAAAATGCCTGTTCCATACTTCGGAACACCGCACGCGGTGGGGCAGCATCGAGCACGAAGGATCGGTTGATCCAATTGAGTTTATCGGCGAGCAGTTCCTGAAAATAGCGGCGGGGCATGAGCCATCGCGGCGCTTTCTCGGGCGTCGCCGCAGCGGCCTGACCGAGCGTGCGTAGGAGCCAGGCCTGTCCTCGCACCTGCCCGGTCGAGTATCGGGCCGTACCCGGCAAGGCCACATAGTCGTACGTTACCTGGAACTGTATCGTCTCCAGGTGATAAGGATCGCCGGTCAACAGGAATGGCAGATAGGCAACCGCCGGTTCGTGATTGGTATCCAATTGGATCGGTGTCTTTGCCGCAGCAATGTACGGATCGCCAAGCTCCGGACTGTACAAGCTCGCCTTCGGATGGCGAAGCACATCGATGGGCGCACCTGTGCTCTCATCCCGGAGATACCATGGCAATGTGCCAGCGCCTTCCGCTTGGGCAAGCACGGTTGCCAAAGCTGCTTCGTTGCCGGTGCAGATGAATTCTGCCTGGATTTCCGTCACAGGACCGATGTCGTCACGTTCGCCCGTGGCGGGCATAACAGGGCTCAACCCCGCAAGCCCCATGATCTGATAGGAGAACCGCGGTGTCGATCTGGCAGTCCCCTTGGTCGCGCGTTTGTCGTAGTGCGGCAGCAGACCACTGGCGATCAATTTCGACGTGTCCGCCGTGACGGGTCGAGGGCTGGACTGCCAACGCCAGCGCGAAAACCAATAGTGGTTCGGGATCCGCGCCGTGAAGACAGCGCGATCTCCCCGCTTGATCGTTACGGTGTAGCTGTCCAGATTGGCTGGTGGAGTCTTCGGTCTGATACGACCGAGTTCGAAAACGACTTCCGCGCGATGAGTGTCACGATCGGGGCGGAAGAAGACCGTAAGCGGTAATTGCTGGTTCGTTGTGCGAATGCAGCGCTGCACGAAGCGGCCAGCCGGATCGATATAGTCACCCAGATCGGTCCCGTCGACGTCCGAGTAGAGGTAGGTATCGCCTTGATATTCTATCGCAACCGACAATGGTCCCTCTCCAGGATCCATCGCAGGCATGATCGCGGGCGGTGCACCCGCCGAAGTGCCAGGAGTGCTGCGCGCTGAAGAGCAGGCAACCAGACCGGCTGTCAGACCGCCGAAAACAATTGCCCTGCGGCGCATGTGCGATTTGCTCCCGCTCACGTCAGGGTTTGGTCATGAATCTGCCGAAGGTGCGACATGGACAGTGTTGCGATGATGGTCGCGCAGATCGGCAAACAGTCGTAGCTGCCCAGACGTCGTGTCGTCCCAGCTGTGAGTCTCTGCATAGGCACGGGTGAGGGCGCGATCAGGCAGGTTTCCGAACAGGCGGCGAACCGCTTCGGCAATCCCATCCGGCGTATTCTGCCTGATCAGTACACCAGCCTGCTGACAGCTTACGATCTCAGGATTGCCCCATATATTGCTCGCGACGACGGGAGTGCCGCAGGCCATCGCCTCCATTAGCACGTTGGGCCAACCTTCCCGACTGGATGCCAGTACTAAAGCATCGGCGGCATTATACAGTCTCGGCAGGTCGCGGTGCGGCCAAGGCCCTAGAAGTCTGACACGATCTGCCAGATCGAGTTCTTCGATCAACCTCGCAAGCTGATGATGTTCCGGACCTTCCCCTGCAATCAACAGTTCGAACCCATCCAATTGTGCCATTGCCTGTATGATCCGATCGTGTCCCTTGCGCTCGATGAGGGAACCCACCGAGACGAGTGTCCTTTGCGTGAGTGCCAATGACTCCCGTGCGGCATCCCGATCCATCGGCCGAAACAACCTGGTATCGACACCGTTTCGTAGTACCGTCACCTTCTCATCCGGCGCACCCAGTTGAACCAGAGCTGCCTTGATCGCGGCGCTGACTGCGATCAGAGCGGAGGAAGTGGCGATGGCGCGACAGATGAGATGGCGCGGCAGGGCATAATTCGGGAGCAGGCTGACGTCTGATCCGCGGGCAGTGATAACAACCGGCAGGTTGAAGCGGCGCCCCAGCCAGGTCGCAGCCACACCATCCGGGTAGACATAGTGAGCGTCAATGGCGTCAAAGCGCTCGCCTTTGGCCAGTAAATCACGGATCGCCGGAAGGGAGCTGTTATATAGCAGGGCGGGCGCCAGGTACATGTTGAGGCCGCGTACAGCCAAATATCGAGGATGGTATACTGGTATACCATGCCGCAACTCGAAGGCATGAGTTGCCGCGTAAAGTCCCCGGCCCCCGAACCGGCGTGGCATGCGGAGACACCAGGGGACAGGGGCAATGACTGTGCTACTGCAGGCTTTGCCGTCAGCCACAACATGACGCAGTCTGTTCTCGACGAAGATCCCGTGATTCGGACGCGCGTTATTGGGATACAACGTCGATAATGTCAGCAGCCGGATTGTGTCCGCCGATCCCTGGCGCCCAGAGGGACTGCATTGCGCCTTTAGCGAGGCGAGCTTTGCCGCCATGGCCTGGTCTCAATTGTGGGCACTCGCCGCGCTCCTACGACATGCGGATTCGCTTCTGGTTCCCTGCCAGCCCCGTCATTTTCACGAATGGCGAATGGCCACCACGTGCGAGACGGCTTGGAGTGATCGGCACAATACCAGATAATCACCCACCCCATTGCGATCATGACCATAAGGAACAAGATCGAGTCCATCGGTCACATCAACTCCGCGCCAGACACGGCCAATTGTCGTGATGACAGCGATCCGGCCAAACCTTGCTGCTGCCTCTTCGGTGCTGCGATCTCAGCTTTCACATAGCTGTAGACGGCGGATATAATCACTACAATAGTAAAGTAATAGTCCCAGTAACAAAGCGACAGAAATGATCCCCCAATGCAATAGGCCGCCGTGGATACCTGTGCCATTTTGGCCAGGTTGACGCACCACTGTAACTCCGGGACATCTTTGGCCAGCCGCACCGTGCGTCGCGCGTGAACTATGCCGCTTATGATGATGCCGATCCACACCGCGAATGTGACAAACCCGTGTTCGCCCATCACCTCGAACCAGATACTGTGCACCGCCCGGGCCTCCACGTTCGATACAAAATGATCGACTACAGACTGGGTGTAGGGACCATAGAACCCTGCACCGAACGGCCGAGATTGCGCCATCACCCAGCTCGCGTGCCAGATGTTCAGCCGCCCCGTGGCCGAGCCATCGTGCTGGTAGTTCCCGATCGATTGCATGCGTTCAACCCAGCCTTCCGGCATGAACGCCACCGCCGCTGCCACTAAGGCAACAATGACAATTCCAGAAACGAGCTTGTTTGGTGTCTTGAGCCAGAGGAAGAAACTCATCGCTCCCATGGCAAGAAAAGCGCCACGCGAATAACTTCCTACGACTGAAAAAAGCGTCAGAATCATGGATGTGGCGAAGCCTACCCGTATGATCCGATGCTTCGATTCCGTGCGGAGGTAGTTCATCAGCGGCAGGCAGACCAGCAGTGCCGTGGCAAGGTGATTGTTGTCGCCGATCATGGAGCTGGACGGTCCGAATACCTTGTTGGCCCCCCCGCCAATGATGGTGAACGCTCCACCTTTGATGCCGAAATACGCCAACGAAACCACCATGACCCAGACGAGTGCGTGGATCCTTTCGCGTGTTGTCAGCAGAGACGCGGTGACCAGCAGGAAGAAGAAGGCCTTGAACGTCAAATTCCACTTCTGGTACACGTCCGCCCAGGGCGCCATCGCAAAGCAGCTTGATAGGCTGATCATCACGAGGAACAGGATGATCAACATCGTCACCGCATTGACCGGGAAACGTTTGGGTTCCTTTGCCACCACGCAGCCAATCATCGTAGCCACAAAGATGCTCATGGCCCACGGAATCGCCAATGCTATGCCGCCATAAACCAGCCGGTGCGGATTCATGAACGAGACCCAGCACCAGAGCAGGACGCCGACAAATGGTTGCACCACCGCGATCGGCAGCAGCATGATCAACTCGCAGAAAAGAGCGAGTGAACGCATGGCTTATCGGACTTTCCAGGCGAATGCGGACATGCTCCTGCCGACTCACCCCTTGTTCAGCTCGTCCAGCAACTTCTGCGCATCGGCCTTTTCGTCAAACTGGAGCTTATTGGCGAGGACTGCGTTGAGCAGTTTGATCGCTTCGTCTTTCTGGTCTGTATCCTTCAGCGCGACCGCGAAATGATAAAGCACGCGTGGATCGGTGCCTGCCTGCGCGACGGCCTCCCGCAACAATGGCGTACCGCGTTGCACCTGGCCGTTGGTGACGAGGATCCAGCCAAGCGTATCGGCTGTCTGCCCTCCCGGCGATAGGATATAGGCCTGCCGTGCGAGGCCCTCCGCTCTCTTATCGCCCTGGATCGAGTAGACCCAGGCGAGATTGTTGAGTGCAACAGGATTGTGCGGCTTCTTCGACAAGATCTGCTGCAAGCGTTTCACCGCATCGTCGTAATTCTTTACCACGATCTCCAGGTCGGCGAGTTGCTCGAGACCGACAAGGTCGTCCGGATGGTTGGCAACCCAATCAGTCGCAGCCTTCAGCGCGGCTCCAGCCTTCCCCATTCGCACGAGGCCTCCGACCAGACGTTGCTGCAGCATCTCGTCGGGCGACGTCTTGAGCGCGTCCTGGTACGCCTGGACAGCATCCGACGGACGGTTCGCCGCCTCATAGACATCACCGATCAATGCGCCTGCAGGCCGGAAATCGTGATCCAGGTCGATGAGTTGCCTCGCAGTTGCCAGAGCCGCATCGACACCGTGCGCCTTCAGATCCACCATGACATAGTCCTGGTAGAGCTGATAATTGCGCGGACTTCCAACCAGCCCTTCCTTGATCAGGTTGCGCGCACGTTCGTAGTCGCCCGCTTGCACCAAAAGGCTCTCGAGTGCCCGGCGGGCCGTGATGACCGTCGGGTCGATTCTTAGGATCTGGCTATAGGTGTCTCGCGCCTTGCCCTTCTGGTCGAGCCCCATGAAGGCCGCGGCCTTCAGACCAAGCAGATCGATGTTGCCGTCGGCGCCCTTTTCGTTGCTGATGAGTGCGAGGGCGTCCGCAGGCCTGCCCGAGCGGATGTAGAACTCGCCCAGACTGACCAACAGATGGGTATTGGCCGGGGCTGCCTTATGCGCGGCTTGCAGCAAGGCGGTCGCCTGCGGCATGCGATTGGTCTGCGCGTATTGTACGGCAAGCATCGTCAACGCGGGTTCGGAGGCGGGAGCCTTGACGAGTATCCCACCTAGAATCTGCTCGGCGTCTGCGGGCTTTCCTTGCATCGCCGCGATACGCGCAAGGTTGATCCGTGCCGGCAGGAAGTCCGGATGTTTGCTGAAAATATCGTTGAACTTTGTCTTGCCACCTTCCAGATCCAGGTTCGCGAGTTTGAGCAGGCCTTCGAGGTTCTCGACGACTGGTGTTTCTCCCTGTGCCGAGCGTACCTGGTCGATGGCGTCGGCCGCCTTGTTGAGATCGCCGGTCGCCAGGGCTGCAAAGAACAGGGCCTCGCCGACTTGCGGCGCGGTCGGCGCCAGTTGCAGCGTGTGTTCCAGGTCGCCCATAGCTGCGTCAGCTTGTCCTGCGCCCATGCGCGCGCTGGCCAGGCGAGTCTGCAGGCCAACATTATTCGGCTCCAACGCTTCTGCCTTCTGGAAGGCCTTGACCGAGTCACCCGCGCGCCCGGTCGCCACATAGGCGCGGCCGAGCAGATCGTACGTATCGGCGTCCGCGTGGCCGGATTCGATCACCTTCGCCAGCGTCTCAGCGGCGAGATCAGGACGCCGCTTGGCGAACTGAAGCCGGGCAAGCATCTTGTAGGCAGCCAGATCGTTCGGTGCGCGCGCAATGTAGCGACGGATCGCCTCCTCAGCCTGCGCAGTCTGCCCCAACTGATCCTTGATGACGGCTTGCAGGAAGTAGGCGCGCGGCATGCGTGGAATGAAGGCACTGATTTTCTCGAGCGTGGTGTCGGCTGTCTTGTAGTCCTTCAACGCGGCCTGCAAGACAGCCATCAAATACAGCGCCTGTACGTTCCCGGGCGTGGCCTTGAGCACCGCATCGAGGTCCGCCTTTGCCTTGTCCGGCGTCTTCGCGGCGATGAGCAGCTGTGCACGAGCCGTCAAGGCACGGATGTTGCCTGGCTGGTCTGTTAGCATCTGGTTCAGCACGGATATTGCGCCCGCGCTGTCTCCCTTGACCTTCAGAATGTCTGCCTTGACGAGCTGTGCCTCTATCGATTTGGGTTGTGCGTTGAGGGCCCTGTCGACCTTGCCCTGGGCGCCTTCGAGATCGCCACGCGCCGCAGCCAGTCTGGCACTCGCCAGTAATGGCTCCACCGCGTTGGGGGCTGTCTGTTCGGCGAGCGCGAATGCGGCTTGTGCCTTCTCCGTATCCTTCAGACCGAGTTCGGCATAACCGCGCGCGACCAGGATGGAAGCGTCGAGCACCGCATCCGTGCCTGCCGGTTGCAGATCGTTCAGCAGGTCGTTGAACTTCTGTTGCGCCAACATCGCCTGGCCGAGCAGTGGCACGGCCTGATGCGGATCGAAGCCACGATCCTTGGCGGCGCGCGCCTCACGCTCGGCAGCAACCGGATCGCCTAGATCGAGACTGACTCGGCCAAGCCAGTAGTGAGTTTCGGCATTCTGTGGGTCGGACCGCACGGCGTTGCGCAGGCCGATCTGTGCTGCCCGCAGGTCCCCTTTTTGCAGCGCGTTACGCGCATCGGCGAGATCATCGGCGCGAACGATCGATGGGTGCAGGCTGAGCCAGACGGTCGCGACGATCACGCCAACAGAGCAATAGCGCATGCTTAATGGCCTTATTCCATGTCCGGCCCGGTCGCTTCGGCGTCCGCTCCTACGTGAGCGGACTTGCCAGGCTCGTTTTCGATTCCGTGGATTTCCAATAACCCGTAGAGTGTCGGGCGACTGATCCCCAGCAATTTGGCGGCCACTGAGAGCGTGCCGCTGGATCGGGCCAGCGCGAGCTGCAATACCTCGCGTTCGGCGCGCATGCGCGCTGCCCGAAGGTCCAGCGGGAGTGCCTCGGCGTTCGCACCAGTGGCCAGTTCCAGGTCGGCTGCATCGATCATCCTGCGCTCAGCCATGATCACGGCCCGCTTAATCCGGTTTTCCAACTCGCGCACGTTGCCGGGCCACGCGTGGTTCGAAAACGATGCAGTCGCAGCTTCGGTGAAGCCCCGAATGTTGCGGCCGAATTCGCGATTGAACTTCGCAAGAAAGTAGTTGGCCAGGAGCAGCGGATCGCCGCCACGCTCGCGCAGCGGCGGAATGCGCACGGTGACAGCGTTCATCCGGTAGAATAGATCGCCACGAAACGTGCCTTCGCTGACCCTGTCTTCCAGGTTGGAGTTGGTCGCCGATACAATGCGCACATCGATCTGGATGCGCTGCCGTCCGCCTATACGTTCGACGATCTGGTCTTGCAGGACGCGCAGCAGCTTGACCTGCAACGGGTGCGGCAGGTCAGCAATTTCGTCGAGGAACAGCGTGCCGTGGTTGGCGCTCTCGATCTTGCCCATGGTCTGCTTCACCGCACCGGTGAAGGCACCGCGCTCGTAGCCAAACAGTTCGGATTCCAGCAGGTTCGCCGGGATGGCGCCACAGTTGATGGCAACAAACGGATGCTTTGCGCGTGGACCGAGCGCGTGCAGCGCCTGAGCCAGGACTTCCTTGCCGGTGCCGCTTTCGCCCAGCAACAGCACCGGCACGTTGGTGCCCGCGAGCTTCTCCACGTCACGGCAGACCTTCAGCATCGCCTGGCTGGCGGTGACGATACGCTCGATCGGCGAGCGTACAGGCATTGCTGCCAAGCGGCGATTCTCATCCTCCAGCCGATGAAGTTTGAGACCGCGGTCGATAATGGTGCGCAGCACCTCGATCTCGACCGGCTTCTCGCAGAAATCGTAGGCGCCAAGACTGACGGCTTTCAGCGCGTTCTTACGTTCGCCATTGCCGGTGACGATGATGATCTTTGTTTCCGGCGCGACCTGCAACACGTCCTCGATGGTGGCAAGCCCCTCGGACACGCCGTCCGGATCGGGCGGCAGGCCCAGATCCATGATCACGACAGGTGGCCGTTCCTTCTGCACGGCCGATAGAGCCGATGGGCGGGCGCCCGCCATGATCACGTCGCACGCAGGAAATGCCCAGCGATATTGCGAGCGAAGGCCTTCATCATCCTCGACGACCAGAAGCTTCGGTTTTGCTGCCATGGCGTTTCAGGCCGATAATGTCATGGGATTGACGGCGCAAAGGCGTACCGCCGGAAGCAGCAGGCGCATCGTGGTACCGCCCGGACGGCGACTGAGCACCAGAAGATCGCCGCCGGCTGCGCGCAACAGTTCGCGCGCCTGATAAGCGCCGATACCGTGACCGCCCCCCTTTGTCGTCGAGAAGGGACGGAACAGTTCATCCCGAATGAATTCCGGCGTCATGCCTGGACCTTCGTCGACAATGTCGACCACGACGCTCAACGCTTCGTTCCGCAGCATCAGGCGCACAGTTCGTGCGTTGCCAGATGCTTCGATTGCGTTGTTGAGCAGGTGCTGCACGACAGCGTCGAATGCCTCCGGATCCATCGCCACACCGGAATTGCTACCATCGGCCGACAGGTCGAGCGCGGCTGCACTGATCTGGCGCGTTGCCGCAATAATGTCGCGCAGTCGCTGGACAGGGTGGATGAGCGAATGGCTGCGCTCCTGACGACTGGCCTGAAGCCGCGTGAGCAGGCGGGTGATCTTGCCGACTGATGCTCGAACTGTCGCCAGCATGTCTCGCTGGAATTCCGGGTTGTCGGCATGAACCTCGGCATTGGTGAGCAGCATTGATAGCTGACCGGACACGTTCTTTATGTCGTGTATAACGAAGGCAAATCGCTGGCTGTACTCGCGCAATTGCTGCGTCTGTGACAGTACCTGCGCCGCCAGTTGTTCGGCGACCCTGCCGGCCACCTCGCGCCCGATGATGCGTAGCAGATCGAATACCTCGCGGTCCAGCTTGAACTGGGCGCGCGATCGCGCCAGGACGACAAAGCCAATCAGCTCGCCACGGTGATTGAGTGGTACCGCAAGCCAGGTGCGCGGCAATTCACCTGTCCACTCGGTGACCTGTGCCTTTTTGTCGAGTTCAACGATCCAGTCGGCGTCACGGAACTCGCCAATCAGAGCATGCCCCGGCGGTATAGGGCGGGTCGCGGCTGGCATGTTCCACGAACCCGTCCATTGAAAGGCGACTTCGTTCGATGCTCGCACGAAGAGTGCACCGGCAGGGCTGTCCACTACCTCGGCAACTGCATGGACAGCCCGCACCGGCAGACTGACATAAGCCGCAGGGGCCGTGAGGGTGTCGATGCAGCGCATCCACTCACGCCGATAATCGTACCGGTGGCTGAAAAAATTATCCACGAGCAGTGATCGGATGCGCGAGCGAGCCGAGCCTGACGTGAGCAGCACGGCGATGGTCAATACCCCGGCGAAAATAAGAGTGACTTCCGCCACATTCCCCCATTCGGAGCCGCTGCGGCGCATGATCTCACCTGTCACGGCCAGGCCAAGCAGGAATATGCCGCTGACCACCAGTGTGGCGGTGTGGAAGACGACGCCGCGGGAAACATGAATGTCGATCGTCCAGCGACGATTGCGCGCGGCAGCAATGGCAATGAGCGGAGCAGCGAGCGCAACGGCGCTGGCGCGTCCTTCGAAAAGCTGTCGGGAGATTCGACGGAACAGTGCTGCGTCCGAGTACAGCAAAAGATCGTAGACGAACAACCCAGCTAGCGCGACACAAAGCAGGTTGATGTGCCAGCGCAAATCCGGCGGCGTGTTGAAGTAGAGATTCTCGAGCAGCAGGATGTTGCAGACCGCGAAACCGAGACGGATGGCGATGCCAGCCGACCAGAGTGTGGTCGTGGTCTGGCTACTCAACAGGTCGATCAGCGGCAGTCCACCAACGAGAACGAGCGCAAGCAATCCCATTGTGGTGAATGCCTGTCGGATCTGACGGTGCGCGCTGACCGTGCGACGGTAAAGATGGAGGATGAAACCGTACCATGCGGCGGAGCGGGCAATCTCGAGCCAGCTGGCCAGACTGCCAAAGCTTGCCGGAGCGGTGGACCGGCCATAACCCGCGGCAACAGCAACGGAGAGGCCCCACGCGGCCGTTACAAGGCAAGCGCCGCCAAGCCAGAGCGCGGTGCGGCTCCATGGTCGGCGGATCAAGATCAGGGCGGCCAACCCTAGATACAATAGGGCGCAACCCGCGTGCAGCAGAGCCATGGTTGAGAGCGGCTCGTTCATGCGCTCACCGGTGTCACGGACGTGGCGGTCGGCAAATCGCGACTCATCATGCCGCCCGTCAGCGTGCGCCTTCGCGGAACAAAATCACCCGGATTGTTGCCATGAGAATGAACTGGTCCAGTAACAGGCTTCGATTCTTCACATAGTACAGATCGTACGACAGTTTCTGCCTCGCGTCTTCGATCGAGGCCCCATAGGGCAAATTGACCTGCGCCCAACCAGTTATACCGGGCTTGACGTAACTGCGCTCCGTGTAGAACGGAATAACCTTTGCAAGTTCCTCAACGAACATCGGGCGTTCCGGACGAGGCCCGACAAGGCTCATTTCACCGCGCAAGACATTGAGCAACTGCGGCAGCTCGTCGATCCTCATCGGCCGTATGAAGCTGCCAATTCGCGTCATGCGCGGGTCCTGCTGTGTCGCCCAACGGGGCTGTCCAGCCTCTTCTGCATCAATCGTCATGCTTCGGAACTTGAGCAGGGTAAATGGCTCGCCGTGCAGTCCGACGCGGGTCTGGCGATACAGCACCGGTCCAGCGCTTTCCAGCCGGATCAGCGCTGCGGTGAGCAATATGATCGGCAGAGTCAGGAGCAGCAATGCAAGGCTGACCAGAAGGTCGACGCCGCGCCGTGTTGTGCTGGCGATACGGCCGCTGGCGAAACCATCTGCAAACAGGAGCCAGTCGATGTGGACGCTGTCGAGATCGATGCGTCCCAACTGCTGCTCGCTGAAGCCCGCTTCATCAAAGATAGGAACGCCCCGCAGCTTGCAGTCGAGCAGCCGCCGAACTGGAATTGCTGCACCGTTGTCCGCCTCGGATTGTCCCGCTATGACGATCCCCCAGATCCGTCGCCGCCGCAGTGTGACCGGTGTTGGCGGCTCGCCAAGCAACGAGCCATCAACAAAGACCGGCTCGAAGAGGCGACCACGGCCAGAGTTGGTCAACCTTCTGATCCGGCCGAGGTGCGGCCCTGAACCCAGGACAAGGATGCGCCGGACAAACCAACGTTCCCGCATGACCCGGTTGAAGATAAGACGGCTTGTCACGATGCAGGCCAACCAGGCGAACATCACCTTGGTCAGCCAGAGAATAGCATAGCGCGACAGGCCCACGTTGAAGCTACCACTGACCACGACGACAGCGGGGAAGGCCAACAGCCCGGCGACGGCCGTGTTGATCAGCAGCCGCCGACGCTCAATGCAGACCTCCGGTCGGTAGAGCCCGATCGCCGCGCCGGTCAGGACAACCGTGCATGAGAGCAATGCCGCCAGGCCGGCGGTGTCATTGGCAACCGTAAAGGGTGACGCCAGACTCGCGTGGCCGATCAGTACTGGTACGACACCCGGCGCGTTCAGCATGGCATAAACAACCAGGAACGATAACGCCAGCTCGCACAGCCCGAGCAAGGCCATCTCGAGCGACACGAAGCGTCCCAGAACCCGCGTCATTCACGCCTTCCTCGGAGGGCGTCCCCGAGGCCGTCAACCATCACTCCCATTCGGTCTTGGATAGGCGGCCAGCCAGATCCGTTCGGCATCCTTGATAAGGTCGGGGCACCGCCAAGCATCGGAACGACATGGATCGTCCATAATTTTATATGATCTGACTTCGAATGGATACGCTTCGTAGGCGGTAACTGTCGCCCGTTCATATTGAAACCATTAAGCTTTGTGCTGACGATTTCGCGAGCTTACGCCAACCGGCCGCTCAACCGCAATCATGTTGGCAAACTTTTTTGCTACCAATACGGGTATCAGTGTGGATTAGACTTCTATTACGCGATTAATCGTTGCCTTCCTCTATGGTAAATTGGTATCACAAACTGGCGAGCGGTCGGCGCGCCCCGTCTGGGTCTTGTGGCCACCGGAGCGAGGCGCGCTGCTGAGCAGCGGCGTGCTGCCGTTCCATGGCAGAAGAGCAGGTTCGGATCCCTTTCGCGCCTGGCAGGTGTGGCCGGAATGATGGGTCGATATTTCGGAGATGCTGTGATTTCCCTGGTGCGGGCTAAATTGCCAGTCGCTGCGGCGTTCGTTGCGGCGTTGGTTTCAGGCTGTTCGCCGGAACCCGGTGCACCGCCCGTGGTGCCGCCGGCCGCCGAGCGGTCTGTGGACAACGCGAAGCCGAATGGGGCTGCAACGATTGATCAATACGTCATCGGGCCCGGCGATTCGTTAAGTGTGTTCGTCTATCGAAATCCCGATTTGAGCGAGCCAGGCGTGTCTGTGCGGCCTGACGGACGAATATCGGTGCCGTTGATCGAAGACATCACCGCCGCCGGCAAGACGCCGACGCAACTTGCCAGGGACATCGAACAGCGGCTGAAGAAGTACGTTCAGGATCCCAATGTCACCGTCATCGTGCGCTCGTTCATCGGTCCGTCCGATCGTCAGATAAGGGTCATCGGCGAGGCGACCGATCCCGCGGCAATCCCATACCGCGAGCACATGACTCTGCTGGACGTGATGATCGCCACGAAGGGCCTGACAAAATATGCCGCAGGTAACCGGGCAGAAATCATCCGGCTTGAACCTGATGGGAAGCACGCGACCATCAGGGTCCGGCTCAACGATCTCATCAAGGACGGCGACATCAGTCAGAACATAGGCATGCAGCCCGGCGATACCCTGATCATTCCGCAGACTTGGTTCTAGGAAAGCCGTGATGGATTCCCTGCGGTTTCTGGTGGAACAGTACCTGCGGGCAGCCTGGCGCCGGCGCTGGATCGGAGTGACCGTGGCCTGGGCCATCTGCGGCATCGGCTGGGTAGGCGTGTACCTGGTGCCCAACCAGTTCGAATCGAGCGCTCGCTTATACGTGGACGCTGACGCCATCCTCACGCCATTGTTGAGAGGGCTGGCGGCTGATTCGGCGCCCACCAGCCAGCTCGAGGTTCTGCAGCGGACGCTGCTGAGCCGCCCGAATCTCGAGAAGGTCATTTCGAAGACTGATCTGGACCTGTCCGTCACCGGACCGTCGGACCGTGAGCGGCTCTTGCAGGAGCTCGCCTCCGGAATTCAGGTGAAGTCGCAAACCAAGAATCTGTTCACGATCACCTACCAGAATCGTAGCGCCAAGGTGGCGCACGACGTGGTTCAGGCGCTGTTGACAATATTTGTGGAGAGCGCGACCGGCAGCAACCGAACCGCTATGGAAGGCGCGCGGCGGTTCCTCGAACACCAGATCTCTTCGTACGAGCAACAACTGCGTGCTGCTGAGAAGCGCCGGGCCGACTTCCGGGCCAAATATTCCGATATCCTGCCGCCGACTTTGAACACCGATGCACCGTATACTTCGACGACCGAGACTGCGCGGAGCAATCTGCGATCCCTTGATGGCAAACTGCAGGACGTCATCATTGCGCGCGACACTCTGCGGCAGGAGCTGGCCAACACACCGGCGATGCTGGTGGTTGAAGCGGCACCGAAAGGGCCGGTGAATGCGGCCGGTATGCCAATTCCTCAGGGCAAGAGCAGGCTGCAGGACGCCGAAGATCAGTTGAAGATGCTTCTGCTCAAGGATACGGACAGGCACCCCGACGTCATCGCGCAAAGGAAGTTGATTGAGGCGCTCAGGGCTTCCCCGGAGGCAGCTGCGCCGACGACGGGACGCGGTGGAAGCGGCAAGGCGGCGGCCGCAGGCAGCACTCCGTCGGGGCAACGGTCGGTGCCGAATCCGGTTTATGAACAGCTCAAGGTCAGGATGGTCGAGGCGGGTACAGCCGCCGCTTCGTTGCAGCGCCAGCGCGCAGCGGCAGCCGAATTTGTTGACCGCCTCGAGAAAGTGCAGCGCGAGCAGCCGGGTCTCTTGGCCGAATATCAAGATATGGACCGCGACTACGGCGTGCTGCGGAAGAATTACGAAGAACTGCTTGGCCGTTTGCAATCTGCCAACCTGGCACAGGCGGCGGACACCCAGGCCGATAAGGTGAAGCTGCAGATCGTCGACCCGCCAGCAGTACCGCGCCTTCCGGCGGCTCCCAACCGTTTGCTCCTGGTCTCCGGCGTATTGCTCGCCGGAGTGGGTGCCGGCGTTCTGCTCCCGGTCCTGCTTGGCCAGCTCGACCGTTCCTTCTCCACTGTTGATGATCTCCGAAACCTGGGCCTCCCAGTGCTTGGTGGCATTTCCCTTCTGGGGCAGGCGCCGTTCCTGCAGCGCCTGATGATCGCAGTGCGGTTCAGCGCTGCCGTGATGGCCCTTATGGTGATCTACGGGGGACTGATGGTTCACATCCTGCACAGCGCGGCGCTGATCTGAATGATCAGTTCCAAGTCGGCGCATTTGGTTGAGAGGGCCGCGGAGCGTCTGCTCCAGGCCGGTGTTCTGGAAGGATCCGCTGCACAGCTTCTCGATCCGGTGCGCGAGGACCTCCCTGCCACGAAGAATGTGCCGCCCTCGCCCGCCGTCGCGACCGCCGCAACATCACCATTGCCGCACCCGCAAGGGGACACCCTGATCGCCGAACTGCCCGCGCATGAAGTCGAACAAGCCGCGGCCGAAGTGCTTCGTCAGGATCGTCCCATCATCGGCCTCGCTACGCTGGAGCGCGCCGGTTTGCTCGACTGGACGCGCGGTCGCAGCCGGATATCGGAAGAATTCCGCCTGGCCCAACGACAGCTGCTGCACGCGGCGTTCGCTCCTGCCGCCCAGGCGGGTTTTTCGAATCTGCTCATGGTGACCAGCGCGCGGGCTGGTGAGGGCAAAAGCTTCGCGGCGCTCAATCTCGCTTGCAGTGTTGCCTTGCAGGGAGACCACCCGGTGCTGCTCATCGACAGTGACGCCAAGCGCGACTCGATCTGTCAGTCGTTGGGACTCGGGGAGGCAGTGGGCCTCTTGGATCTTGCAGCGGATCCAAGCGTCGATGCGGCCGATGTGATCCTCCAAACCGAAATCGAGCACTTTTCAATCCTGCCGGTAGGACAGGAGCGCGGGCGAAGCTCGGAGCTGTTTGCCAGTCGTGAGATGATGCAATTGGTTCAACGGTTGGGACGGCAATACTCCGACAGGCTGGTCATTCTCGACGCGGCTCCTTGCCTTTCCACCAGCGATCCCGCGGCACTGGCGCCGATCGTCGGGCAAATACTGTTCGTGGTGGAAGCCGAAAGGACACAGCGTGATGAGGTGGAAGCCGCGCTCGACCTGATACAGACCTGTCCGCAGATCATGATGCTCCTCAACAAGGTCCAGATGTCGACCCGCTATACGTTCGGAGCCTACTCCAACTACTACTCGTCTTGAGATTCGTCATCGTAACGGGGTGGGCCCGCATGGGTGTCGCGATCGTCCCGCCGGGGTCCTTCACACGGTGGATCTGCGCCATCGCGGCGGGTTGTTTCGTCGGCGCTGGAGAGGCGAAAGCGTTTCCCGCGACGGACGCAAGCACACCGTCGATCGTGGAAACTGCGACGCCACCGACCGATTCCGACCTCAGGCATCAACTGCGATTGCAAACGGGCATCGGGGCGGCTGCCGCTAGTGGCAAAGTCTGGACGTTCGTGCCGGCGCTGGGAGCTGACGAGTTCTTCACCGATAACGTCCTGGAATCGCCGACCAACCGTCGCTGGGATCTGGTGACTGTTGTCACCCCGAGTATTGCGATCCACGGCGACGCACCGAACGCCCAGCTGAATCTTAATTACTCACCACAATTCAGGCTGGATGCCCGAACACCGTCACAGAACGGCGTCACGCAGCAACTGGCCGGAAGCGGCCAGTTCACCATCATACCGGACGCATTCTATATCGATGCGCGCGCTCTGGCCGGTGGGACGCCGATCGCAAGCGGGTTTGGCGGGCTCGGAGCCAGCCTCACTCCGGGAGGCGGCCAAATCGGCGCAGGCAACGGCATCGCCTCGTCAGGTTTGTCGAAGCAGAATATAGCGCAGACCACGAGCTTTTCGGTCAGCCCATATCTGCTGCACCGCTTCGGCGACGTTGGCACTGCCAAGCTCGGCTATGAGCTCAATTACACGTCGATCAGCCAAAATGCCGGATCTTTCCTGGGGTTCGCACCGACTGGGGGGGGCAACCAGGAGGGCCTGACGAATCAGGTCCTGGCACAGTTCGAGACTGGGGAGCAGTTTGCGCCTTACCGCTATATGGTCATCGCCAGCGCCGCAGTGGGCAGCGGAACCGGCGTCCTGCATGGGTCCAGCCAGGATACCATCACTAATCAACTCGGATACGCCATCAACCGATCCGTCAGCATCTATGGACAGATCGGCTACGAACGGTTGCGCTTCGGGGGCGTGCCACCGACGCGCATCGACGATATGACCTGGGGCTTTGGGGCTACTTACACGCCGAACGCGGACAGCAAGATCACGGTTGGCTATGGGCACCAGGATGGTACCACCGGAGCCGTGGTGTCGGCATATTATGCCCTGACCGCCCGCACCAGGATCACCGCCCGCTACAACACGGGTTTGCAAACCGATATCGGGCAACTCGAGAACCAGCTCAATCTGGCGGCGTTCGATGAGAACGGGAATGCGGTCGATGCCACGACGGGTGCGCCACAGTTTCTGGGCCTGAGCGGTGTTGGCGTGCAGAACGGGCTGTACCGTGCCAAGACATTCACTCTATCCGCCAGTACAGACCTCGATCGCGACCAGCTCCGCTTCAGCCTGCAATACTCGGAGCAAACGACCGTCGCGGTTAACAGCAGCGTTGTGGTAACAAACCCGTTCAATCCCGTGGCGCCGCCGGTTGGGTCGACCAGTCAGGGCGTGACCGGGATTGCCTCCTGGACGCACTCGTTTCGCGAGGATCTGTTGATGGCCTCGAGCGCCTCATATGGCGTCAGCAACGTGTCCGGTGCCCCTGGCGGCGCGCCCGGTACTGGCCGGCAGGCATCGATTGGCGCCAGCGCGGGATTGCAGTACACGATCGCTCCGACTCTCGTGACCACCGTACGCTACGGCTACTTCAGGCGCGGGTCGCCGTTGCCTGACGAAACGATCTACCAGAACGTGTTCCTGGTTGGCGTCAACAAACAATTCTGAAGTGGTGTCGTGTACGAAAAATTTTACCATTTCTCAGGGATTCCCTTTCAATTAACGCCCGATAGCCGGTTCTTCTTCGGCTCGAGCGGACATAGCCGGGCGATCGCCCACCTGGTTTATGGTCTGTCTCAGGAGGAAGGGTTCATCGTCATTACCGGCGAGGTTGGAGCAGGCAAGACCACGCTCGTGGAACAACTTTGGTCGCAACTTGACCGCAACAGTTACGTGATGGCGCGCATCGTCACGACGCGCGTGTCAGGCGATGATCTGCTTCGGCTGGCGGTCGCGGGATTCGGTGTGCCGGATGACGGCGAATCCGACAAGGCGACCTTGTTGCGCCGCTTCGAGCGGTTGGCGCGCGATCAGCGGGCCGCCGGTCGGCGGTTCGTGCTGGTGGTGGATGAGGTGCAGAACCTGCCGATGGCGGCGCTCGAGGAACTCCGCATGCTGTCCAACATCACGACGGACGGTCGAGCATCGGTGCAGACCATCCTGTTGGGCCAGCCACAGTTCCGGGCCACGATGGGCAATCCCGACCTGGAGCAGCTTCGCCAGCGCATCCTCGCGTCATACCACCTGGGACCGCTGACCGACGCGGAAACCCGTGCCTATGTCGAGCATCGTCTGAAGTGCGTCGACTGGAGCGGCGATCCAACCTGGGAAGACGCAGCATTTGCCTATCTCTATAAATATACCGACGGCATACCGCGTCGGATCAATACGCTCTGCTCGCGCGTGCTGCTGTACGGGGCGATCGAAGAGACTCACACGATCACGGGTCCGATCGTGGAGATGACGGCGACTGAACTCAATCAGGATCTTGCGGTGGGCCTGGCAGCACCGCAGCCGGCTGCGGTGATGTCGTATCCCATCACGCCGGACGCGGCCACGTCAGGCCGCGACACACTGCTTCAGCGCGTCGAGGCGTTGGAAGCGACAACGGCCAAGCAGGATCGTGTGTTCCGTCGCGTGCTGCAATTGTTGAGCGCGGTCGCCGATCGATGACAGCACCGATGCGCAACGCGATGACAGTGGATGTCGAGGAGCATTTCCAGGTCCAGGCCTTTGCCCACTGCATCGACCGCGGTTCCTGGGACAGCATCGCGACGCGGGTCGAGGCCAATGTTGACCGCATCCTGGAGCAATTCGCAGCAGCCAGGGTGCATGCGACATTCTTCACGCTCGGTTGGATTGCCGAGCGGCA
>DATJJM010000024.1:0-5658 GCA_035492535.1 Acetobacteraceae bacterium
TTCATGCAGATGGATATCGACGCCGCGTCCGAATTTGTCAGCGAGACCGAACACCGTATCGAGATGGCCCTTCGGGTCCCGGTCGATCGCGCATGGGTCCAGCCCGCCCACCGTCTCCGCGCCAAGCCGCAGTGCCTGCTCGAGCAGTTCCACCGTGCCGGGCCGTACCAACAGGCCGCTCTGCGGAAATGCGACAAGATCAATATCGACGACATCGGCAAGAGCCTCTCGCGTGCCCATCACGCCCTCGATGCCGGCCACGCCACACTCCGTGTCCACGTCCACATGGCTGCGGATGAATGTGCTGCCGTGCGTGACGGAAAGGAGCGCCTGACGTTCGGACTGTTGCCTCGGATCGATCGGCAGCGTTTTGCGCGCGCTGCGTTCGTTTTCGATCCTGTCGATCAGGCGTGGCCCGACCTCGTTGCGGTACCAGGGCAGGCCAAGCAGCGACTTGTCGAGATGGGTGTGGGCCTCCACCAGACCCGGCAATGCGATGCGGCCGCCGCCATCAAGGACGGGGACACCGGTCGGGGTCGGACTGCGTGAAATGCGCCCTGCCAGGATCAGAATATCGACGGGGTCGGCGCCGAGCGGGCGAACGTTGTGGATCAGGATATCAGCCGCCATCGTCCATTCTCCATGCACATGGATCAGCCAATCTGCACCCATCGTCACGCAGATCCGCCGCATGCAGCGAGTCACAGGTTGGACAGATCGTGCGCGCCGCCGCTAGCCTGCATCCTGCCCGCCATCCGGAAATAGTCCAATGATCGTCGATTGCCATGCCCACGTCATCCAGAACTGGATTGGCGCCTGCGGCCATCCGACGCGCGACCTGCACATGAAATATCTCCAGCGCGTGATCGCCGGCACAGTGGCGCGCACCTTTCGTGCGCGGGATGGAGCGCCCGGCGATACCAAAGCACTGATGGATGTCGAGAACTCGGGATGGCGCGGACTGCGCGATGTCGACTTCCGCGTCGGCCGCTTCGGCCAGCTCGAATTCACCGTCGATGGCGAGGATTACTACACCCAGTACATGCCCGTCGGCATGCAGAGTTTGGAAGCGCCGCCGGAGTTGATGCTGGCGCAGATGACCTATGCCGGCGTCGATCATGCGGTGCTCCAGGCAGGCGGCGCCTATGGCGCTATGACGGAGTACAACGCATTCGCACAGCTGCAGTACCCGCAGAAGTTCACCGCGCTGATGCACCTGGACGAAGCAATGGCCGGCACGCCGGACGCACTCGCGCAAATCGATCGCGCAGCCGCGTCAGGCATCAAAGGCCTCTACTACAATTTCGAGGGTTTCGCGCGGCACGACTTCCCGTGGGAATTGGATGATGTGCGGCTGGATGGGTGCTGGGACCGGCTGCAGGCGCATGACATGGTGCTGTGCGCCGAGATCACCGGCGCGCCGCGCTACGACAAGCGCAACTACCTGCACAACATCGCCGCCCTTGGCCGTGTGCTGGCTCGATTCGCGGGCCTTTCCTGCCATCTGGCAATGGGCATCCCGGTGCAGTTCTTCGCCGCCGGGGATCACTGGGACTTGCCGGATGCGTATGAAGCATTGCTGCGCCGCGACGGGGTCTTCATCGAACTCATGTTCCCGATCACCTGGGGTGGGCGCTGGGACTATCCGTACCGCGAGGCACATCCGCTAATCCGAGACGCCTATCGTCGCTTCGGTGCGGAAAAGCTGATGTGGGGCTCCGACATGCCGAATGTCGAGCGATTCTGCACCTATGGCCAGTCGCTGGAATATCTCCGGCGCTATTGCGATTTCCTGCGGGCGTCGGACATGGACCACATCCTCGGCGGCAACGCCGCACGGCTGTACCGCCTTGCCGCCGGATAGGCGTCTCGGGATCTTCAACCGCATCACCGCCGTACAATTGACGTTGGCCGTCGCTTGTCCGCATCCTCATGACCTACGTTGCGGACAACGAAGCCGCCAACATGTCGGGAGTAACGGGCCACCACGATGTACCCCATCGGGCGATGATCACGGCATGCGCGATCGGCGCTACCGTGTTGCAGTTGCTTGACCAGACGATCGCCAACGTGGCGCTGCCCTATATGCAGGGCACATTCTCGTCCAGCTTCGATGAAATCACCTGGGTTCTGACCTCCTACATCACTGCGTCGGCGATCATGACCGCGCCTGTCGGCTGGCTGGCGGCCCGTTATGGTCGCAAGCCGTTGTATGTCGGCTGCGTCCTTGGCTTCACGATCACCTCGATGATGTGCGGAGCGGCCCAGTCACTAGGCCAGATCGTCGTTTTCCGTGTGCTTCAAGGCATATTCGGCGCCGCGCTGGTGCCGCTGTCGCAGGCCACTCTGCTGGACATCTACCCGGCGGAGCGGCGCGGTTTCGCCATGGCGATCTGGGGTGTCGGCGTGATGCTCGGGCCGATCATGGGCCCGACGGTAGGCGGCTGGCTGACCGAAACCTACAGCTGGCGCTGGGTGTTCTACATCAACCTGCCGTTTGGCCTGCTCGCCGCCGCCGGCTTGATGATGTTCCTGCCGGGTGGCGGCGAGCAGGGACGCTTGCGATTCGACTGGTTCGGCTTCAGCGTTCTGGCGATCGGGATCGGCGGCATGCAGCTGATGCTGGACCGCGGCCATGACAAGGACTGGTTCACCTCGAGGGAGATCATCGCGGAGGCGGTGATTGCCAGCCTCGGTTTCTACCTGTTCCTGGTCCATGTCTCGTCCGCGCGCCAGCCGCTGATCCGGCCGGCGCTGTTCAAGGACGTCAATTTCGCGTCGGGCGTCCTGCTGATGTTCATGGTCGGCGTCTTCATGGTGTCCAGTCTTGCGCTGATGACGCCATGGCTCCAGGTGTTGAGCCATTATCCAGTGGAAACCGCGGGCCTGATCATGGCGCCACGCGGATTTGGCAGCCTCGTGACCACCATGATGACCGGGCGTCTTGCGGGCCGGATCGACGCGCGGCTGCTGGTGGGGATCGGACTGCTGATGCTCACCTACAGCTACTGGTTGATGACTGGCTGGACACCCGACGTATCGGAGCGAGAGATCATCATCGCGATCGTGATCCAGGGTGCGGCGATGGGGTTGTTGTTCACCCCGATCCAGGTGCTGGCGTTCGTCACGCTGGAGCCGTCGATGCGGACCGAGGGTGCAGCGCTGTTCAGTCTGCTGCGCAACCTTGGCGCGGCGATTGGCGTCTCGGTCGCGACGTCAATACTGGCGGCCAATACCCAGGCGATGCATGAGATGATCGGCGCCTCTCTTACGCCCTTCAATCGGGCTTTGCAGGTGGGGCCCGCGCATCGATGGCTCGACCCTGCGACCCCACATGGCGTGGCCTTGCTCGACCGGATCGTCAATGAGCAGGCGCAGATCGTCGCGTATGCGGACGACTACGTGCTGCTGATCATCGCGACCTTGCCGGCATGGCTATTGCTGTTGTTGATGCGGCTGCCGCGGAAAGCGGCCAACCCGGCAGCGGAATAGCTATCCGATGCATGCCTGTCGGCGGCTCAAGCCAAAGCGGCGTGCAATCTAGATCACGTGGCCTTCCGCGAGGATCATGAGGTCGCCGCGAGTCAGCCCCAGTTCATCGCAGAAGATCTCGGTGTTGTGCTCGCCGATCAGCGGTGCCCGTCGTGAGATCCGCCAGGGAGAGCCATTATAGATCGCGGCCTCTCCTGGATAGATGAAGCCGCGACCGAGCTCCGGGTGTTCCACCTGCTTCCAAAAGCTGCGGTCATGCAGATGTGCATCCTCGAGCAGCGCCTCCGGGGCTCGCACCGCGCCCCAGGTGAAGCCCCGCTCCTGGGCGGCGTGGTAGACCTCCTCCGCGGGCAGGCTGGCGATGAAGTTGGCGATGAGATCGTCGATGATGTGCGAAGTACTCGCCGTGATGACTGCCTGGTCCTGGTATTTGGAGTCCTTCAGATCACCGGCCATGCCGTAGCTGTCCAGCAGCTCTGCCAGGTCTTTGACGAATTTCGGGTTGAGCCGACCGCCCACCAGCGCACAGACGTAACCGCCGTCCCTGGCACGGAACTGGGTACGGGGCGTGGGACCAGCAGCGTGATGGCGGCCTGTCTGGCGTCGCAGCACCTCGCCGCGATAGACATAGTTGGCGACCGCGGACTCGGTCGTAAGGGCGCAAGCCTCATGTATGGACGCGTCGATATATTGCCCCTGTCCCGAAACCGTTCGGTAGACCAGAGCGGCCATGATGGCCATGTAGGCGTAATGACAGCCCATATGCCAGGCGTTTCCGCCGCCAGGCGCGATGGGTGGCGCATTCGGCACATCGACATCGTCATAGCCGCAGGAGGCCATCTCGCCACCCGCCGCCATGTGGAGCAGATCGCTGGAGAGATAATCTCGCCAGGGACCGGTCTGACCAAACGGAGTCAGCGCACACATGACAAGCCGGGAGTTCTGTTTGCGAAGAGACTCGTAATCGAATCCCAGCGACGCCATGAAACCCGGTCGGAAAGTTTCCAGAACAATGTCTGCGGTCGCCGCGAGGCGCGCGAACAGGTGGCGCCCGTCCGCGGCTTCCAGATTGAGGGTGATGCTACGTTTGGACGTATTGTAGTACCAGAAGGACAGGCTTCGATCCGGGTGAGGAATATCGTCGAGGAACGGCCCGACATGGCGATTGCGCTCGCCACCGGGCGGCTCGATCTTCACCACATCGGCCCCCAGATCACCGAGCAACTTGCCACAGAACTGGCCCTTCTCGTCCGCAAGCTCCAGGACCCGCAATCCCGCCAGAGGGCCATCCATCACAGAAGTATCTCCTCCATGTAAAGAAAGCGCTGTCGCGTTTTGGGCCAGAAAGTACCGTCGGCGTAACCTGCGCGGAGTTCGTCGTGGCTGTAACCCAACAAGCCTTCGACAATCTCTTTCGTATGTTGACCGATCAGTGGCGCAGGCAGGTGATTCGAAGCTGGGGTTTCCGAGAGCTTGAATGGTGCATTCTGCACCTTGTGCAGTCCGAGCGCTGGATGCTCGATCGCCTGATACATCTGCCGGTGGCGCAGCTGAGGATCATGCTCCACCCGATCTTCGGCACTTTGGACGGGAAGGGCGCGAACACGAGACGCCTGGCAGCGCTCCGTCAGCTCGTATTTGTCCAACGTTATGCTCCAAGCCTCGATGTGCTCGTCCAATTCGTCCTGGTGTTGCAGGCGTCCGGCGACCGTGGCGAACTTGTCCGAACTCGCCCACGACGGGGCGCCCATCACCTGGACCAGACGGCGCCATTCCTCGTCCGACTGGCAGACGATCACGCACCAGTCGTTGTATCCGCCGGGGTGAGTGCGATAGGCGTTATGCGGAGCCACCGTCGGACCGCGGTAGTTGTTGACGAGGGGTGTACCGGGCCAGTGCACACGGTTGCCCGGAGGGAAGCCAGGCCGGCGCGACCCGCGCCCGTTCACCGTGAAGTCCAGCAACGCCGGACCGTTGAGTGGAACGCTCGCCACCATCTGGGACAGGTCGATGTGCTGACCGCGCCCGGTCATGTTGCGATGGTAGAGGCCGGTCAGGGCACACATCGCTCCGTACATGCCGCCAGTATCGTCCATATACGACCAGCCCCAACCAGCCGGTGGCTTGTCAGGCAGGCCCGAGAGATACGTCAGCCCTGACGCCGCC
>DATJJM010000025.1:0-5239 GCA_035492535.1 Acetobacteraceae bacterium
GCAACATCGCCGAAGTGGCGACCGCGGTGGCACAGGGAGACCTGTCGAAGAAGATCACGGTGAATGTGTCGGGTGAAATCCTTCAATTGAAGGAGACCATCAACACGATGGTCGATCAGCTCAATGCCTTTGCCGGCGAAGTCACGCGCGTTGCGCGCGAGGTCGGCACGGAAGGGCGTCTAGGCGGGCAGGCGAACGTGCCGGGCGTTGCAGGCACCTGGAAGGACCTGACTGACAACGTGAACTCCATGGCGTCGAACCTGACAGGCCAGGTGCGCAACATCGCCGAAGTCGCAACCGCGATCGCCAACGGCGACCTGTCGCGCAAGATCACCGTCGACGTGCGTGGCGAGATCCTTCAGTTGAAGGAAACGCTGAACACGATGGTCGATCAGCTCAACCGCTTCGCCGGTGAAGTGACGCGAGTCGCGCGCGAAGTGGGCACCGAGGGACGGTTGGGCGGACAGGCACAGGTGCCAGGCGTCGCCGGCACGTGGAAGGACCTGACAGACAACGTGAACTCGATGGCGTCGAACCTGACGGGTCAGGTACGTAACATCGCCGAAGTCACCACGGCTGTGGCGCGCGGCGATCTGGGCCGCAAGATCACCGTGGATGTGAAGGGCGAAATCCTGGAGCTGAAGAACACTATCAACACGATGGTGGACCAGCTCAATGCGTTCGCGTCGGAAGTAACGCGCGTCGCGCGCGAAGTTGGCACTGAAGGCAAGTTGGGCGGACAGGCGGCAGTGCCAGGTGTGGCGGGCACATGGAAGGACCTGACCGACAACGTCAACTTCATGGCGTCCAACCTGACGGGTCAGGTGCGCAACATCGCCGAGGTCGCAACGGCGATCGCGAGCGGCGACCTGTCAAAGAAGATCACCGTGGACGTGCGCGGCGAAATCCTGCTGCTGAAGGAAACGCTGAACACGATGGTCGATCAGCTTCGTTCCTTCGCCGCCGAGGTGACTCGTGTCGCACGCGAGGTCGGCACCGAAGGGCGGCTCGGCGGACAGGCGGTCGTGCCCGGGGTGGGCGGCACGTGGAAAGACCTGACCGACAACGTCAACCTGCTCGCGGCCAACCTCACCACTCAGGTGCGCAACATCGCGGAAGTCACCACCGCCGTTGCGCGCGGCGACCTGTCGCGCAAGATCACCGTCGACGTGAAAGGCGAGATCCTGGAGTTGAAGAACACCATCAACACGATGGTCGATCAGCTCAATGGCTTCGCGTCCGAAGTGACGCGTGTTGCGCGCGAAGTGGGCACCGACGGTAAGCTCGGTGGTCAGGCGCAGGTGCCAGGCGTGGCGGGAACGTGGAAGGACCTGACGGACACAGTAAACGTCATGGCCGCCAACCTGACGGAACAGGTGCGCGGCATCGTCAAGGTGGTGACTGCGGTTGCCAACGGCGACCTGAAGCAGAACCTGATGATGGCGTCGAAGGGCGAGGTCGCCGCGCTCGCCGAAACGATCAACAACATGACGAACACCCTGGCGACGTTTGCCGACCAGGTAACTACAGTGGCCCGCGAAGTGGGTGTGGAAGGGCGACTCGGCGGTCAGGCGAACGTGCCAGGAGCTGCAGGCACGTGGAAGGACCTGACCGGCAACGTGAACCTGCTGGCGGCCAACCTGACAACGCAGGTGCGCGCCATCGCCGAAGTGGCAACTGCAGTGACGAAAGGTGACCTGACACGGTCGATCCAGGTGGAGGCACGCGGCGAGGTCGCCGAGCTGAAAGACAACATCAACACGATGATCGACAATTTGCGGCTCACCACGGACCGCAACACCGAACAGGACTGGCTGAAGACCAACCTCGCCCGGTTCACCAACATGCTGCAAGGCCAGCGTGCTCTGGCCACCGTCGGGCGCATGCTGCTCTCTGAACTGGCGCCGCTGGTCGAAGCACAGAACGGCGTCATCTACCGCGTCGATCAGGAGAACCAGGACAACGCCGCACTCCTGAAGCTGCTCGCCGCGTACGCGGACGACGCTGCGGCAGGCCATCCCGAGAGCCTGCGCATGGGCCAGGGTCTGATCGGCCAATGTGCGATCGATGGCCGCCGCATGCTGATCACCGACCTCCCAGCCGATGCCGTGCCGATAAGCTCCGGCCTGTTCAGGGCAACGCCGAACAATGTCGTCGTCCTGCCGGTGCTGTACGAAGGCCAGGTGAAAGCAGTGATCGAACTCGGTTCGGTTGGGTCGTTCACCGACTTGCAGATCTCGTTCCTGGAGCAGCTCACCGCCGGCATCGGCATCGTGTTGAACTCGATCGAGGCGACGATGCAGACCGAAGGCCTGTTGCAGCAGTCGCAGCAGTTGGCCACCGAACTCCAGACGCGGCAGCTCGAACTCCAGCAGACCAACGAGCAGTTGGAGCAGAAGGCGCAGCAACTCGCCGAACAGAATGTCGAGGTGGAGCGGAAGAACCAGGAAATCGAGCAGGCCCGTGGCGCGCTGGAAGAGCAGGCCGCCGAACTTGCGCTGACCTCGAAGTACAAGTCGGAGTTCCTGGCGAACATGTCGCACGAGTTGCGCACGCCGTTGAACTCGATCCTGATCCTCGGCCAGCAGCTGGGCGACAATCCCGACGGCAACCTGACGCCACGTCAGGTCGAATTCGCGCGCACCATCCACGGCGCCGGCACCGATCTGCTGAATCTGATCAGCGATATCCTGGATCTGTCGAAGATCGAGTCGGGCACAATGTCGGTGGACGCCGAGGAAATCCTGTTGCCTCACCTGCAGGATACGGTGTCGCGGCCGTTCCGGCACGAGGCGGAAAGCCGTGGCCTGTCGTTCAACGTCCAGGTCGATCCAACGCTGCGTGGTATCACCACCGACAGCAAACGCCTGCAGCAGGTGTTGAAGAATCTGCTGTCAAACGCGTTCAAGTTCACCGAGCACGGTGGGGTGCAGCTCAGCATCACCGCGGTAGCTGGGGGGTGGACCGCGGGTCACCCGATCCTGGGTCACGCGCCAACCGTTGTGGCGTTCGAAGTCAGCGACACCGGCATTGGCATTCAACCGGAAAAGCAGCGCATCATCTTCGAGGCGTTCCAGCAGGCAGACGCCTCGACCAGCCGCAAGTATGGCGGCACCGGCCTTGGTCTGGCGATCAGCCGCGAATTGTCCAACCTGCTGGGCGGCGAAATCCAGCTGCGCAGCAAGCCAGGCGTCGGCAGCACCTTCACACTGTATCTACCGCTCGCCTATATCGGCCCCGCAACACCGATTCGCGGCGCGGCGAATGTCGGCGCAGCGCGCCATCCGGATGTCGCGCTTCCCAGCCCGGTGCGCCTGGCCGAGCGTCCCACTGAGGCACTAGCCGATGATCGGCACAGTATCGTCGAGGGCGACACCGTGCTGCTGATCGTCGAAGATGATCCGCACTATGCGCGAGTGTTGGTCGACTTGGCGCACGATCACGGACTGAAGGTGCTGGTTGCAATGCGCGGCACGGACGCGCTGACGCTGGCGCGCGAATACCAGCCGACCGCGGTTTCGCTCGATGTGTTCCTTCCCGACATGCTGGGCTGGACGGTGCTGAGCCAGCTCAAGCAGAACCCGATGACGCGCCACATCCCCGTGCAGATCGTTACGCTCGACGAGGACCGGCAACACGGCCTGGCGCGCGGAGCGTTCTCTTTCATGACCAAGCCGACCACGACGGAGGGCCTGGAAGAGGCACTCGGCAAGATCACTGACTATGTGAAGCCGCGTCGCAAGAAGCTCCTGGTCGTGGAGGACAATGCTGCCGAGCAGCTATCCATCACGGAGCTGCTGGGCCACGACGACATCGACATCATCACGGTCGAAACCGGCGGCGAGGCAATTGAACTGCTGCGCAAAACCCCGGCCGATTGTGTCGTACTCGACCTGCGCCTGCCAGACATGTCCGGCTTCGAGGTGCTGGAGCGGATCCGCGACGATGACGAACTGACCAACGTGCCCGTCGTGGTGTTCACTGGCCGTGAGCTGTCGCCCGAGGAAGATGCGCAGCTCCACACCATGGCTCGCAGCGTCGTCGTGAAGGGGGTCGAATCGCCGGAACGTCTGCTGGACGAGACCGCGCTGTTCCTGCATCGCGTGGTGTCCGATCTGCCGGTGGAAAAGCAGCGGATGCTGGAGTTGCTGCACAGCTCTGACGAAAGCCTGGTCGGCCAGAAGGTGCTGCTGGTCGACGATGATGCCCGCAACATCTTCGCACTGAGCTCCGTGCTGGAACGCCGAGGCATGGAAGTTTTGACTGCGACTACCGGTAGCGAGGCGATCGACACCCTGCAATCCACCGCGGGCGTCGCGATCGTGCTGATGGATATCATGATGCCGGAGATGGACGGATATCAGACGATGCAGGTGATCCGTGCCAAACCGTCATTCCGGCGTTTGCCGATCATTGCGTTGACCGCCAAGGCAATGAAGGGCGACCGCGAGAAGTGCCTGGAGGCCGGTGCTTCCGATTATCTTGCGAAGCCGGTGAACACCGAACAGCTGCTGTCCGCTCTGCGTATCTGGTTGCACCGCTGATGAGTCCCAGCGAAAAGGTCAACATCCTGCTGGTCGACGACCAGCCGGCCAAGCTTATGAGCTACGAAGTCATCCTCTCCGAGCTGGGGGAAAATCTGATCAAGGCGAACTCTGCGACAGAGGCACTGCATCATCTGTTGCGCCACGAGTTCGCCGTGGTGTTGATCGACGTGGTGATGCCGGACCTGGACGGTTTCGAGTTGGCGGCAATGATCCGCGAGCACCCTCGCTGCCAGCGCGTCGCGATCATCTTCGTCTCCGCGATCCAGCTGAGCGAACCGGACTTTCTGCGCGGCTACGAGGCGGGTGCGGTGGACTACGTGCCGGTCCCGGTGGTGCCCAAACTGCTGCGCGCCAAGGTGCGTGTGTTCGCCGACCTTTATCGTAAGACGCGCCAGCTCGAGCAGCTCAACGCCGAACTGGAACGGCGGGTCGACGAGCGTACTGCCGAACTTGCACAGGCCAACGCGGAACTCGAACAGCGTGTCGAAGAACGCACGCACGAACGCGAGCTGGCTCTGGCGCAGGTGCACGAGATGCAGAAGCTGGAGAGCCTCGGCCAGCTCACCGGGGGCGTCGCGCACGATTTCAACAACCTGCTGATGGTGATCCTCGGCAACCTTCAGCTGCTGCGTAAACGACTTCCGGATGACTCGCGCCTGCTGCGGTTGGTCGATGGCGCGATGCAGGGCGCC
>DATJJM010000026.1:0-4494 GCA_035492535.1 Acetobacteraceae bacterium
TGGTCAATCGCATCACGCCCATGCGCGATCGCGACACCCGCCTGATCGAACTCTTCCTCGAGCGTGATCCGCGGTGGCCGATGCGAACCCGCGGCCAGCATCGGGCGCCCGCTCGCCGTCTCCACCAGCGCGTGCCCGACATCGGCCGGCAGCGCGAACGTCGGATGCGCGGTGAACACCGCCGCGAACCGAGCGCGCTCGACCAGCGCGCGATACTCCGCCCAACGGACCGGGCTGTCATTCGGATCCGGCCGCAACAATCGTTGCGCCAGGTCCTTCAACGTAGCGGCATGCGTCCCTACATCCACGCCGCCAACGTAATCGTTTATGCGCTTCGCCCGGTCGGCGAATGCGGCATCCCGCAAGTACCGGATCACCGCTGCCAGCGTATCGTCATCCAGCGCTCCCGACTGGATGCGCCGGCTGATTGCGAGGGATACCAACAGGACAGGGTTGCCGAATGGGTCTTCCTCGGCCCGTGCCGTGGTGCGCGCCGTCAGCTCCAGGAGTTCCTGGGCAATTGGGCTGGCACGATCGAATGGCGCATCCGGCACCTGTTCATCATGCGGCGGATTGTGCAATGCAGCAAGGCCGGAATTTGAGAAGCCGGAGCCAACCGGCTTGCATTGCCATTCGACATCCGAGGGAGGCGCCCATGCCGTTCGCATCTGTCCGCAAGAAGATCGATATACTTCGGCAGATCGTATGGCGGGCCTACCAGCTCGAACCGGCGATGGAGGCTGTGTTCCGCGACATCTTCGTGCGCGATCTGCGGCGCATGGGCTTGGAGGATCGCTATTATCCGTTGAGCGGTGCCGCCAATCACAGCCTTCTCTACCTGCTGTTGCGCACGATCCGCGAATTCGCGCCGCGCCGGGTCCTCGAAGTCGGCGCCGGCCAGACGACGCTGCTGCTCGATGCAGTGAACGCCACGATGTCACAGGCCATGGACGTGACGACCGTGGAGCACGACGCGGATTGGGCCGAGCATATACAAAGCAACGTTTCGCATCGCGTCGTGGTCGCGCCGCTTGCGCCGATGACCATTGCCGGGAAGTCGATCGACTATTATGCGACCGGTTTCCTTCCCGCCGGTGCCCGCTTCAACCTCGTGCTGATCGACGGGCCGGCCGCCCATATCCAAGGCGCAGAGTTCTCCCGCATCGGCTGCCTCAGTTTCCTGCCGGACGCGCTCGCCGACGACTTCATGCTGATCATCGATGACGCCGAACGAGAAGGTGAAGCCACTCTGGTGGCAAAGCTCGCCGAGCGATTTCGCAATGACGCACGCGACGTGCACCAGGCGTCCATCGCCGCCCGCAAAGTACAGACCTGGTTCTGCGGTGGCGCATTCGCCAGGGCCCGATACTTCTGACCACCCGTACCGCCGCCGCCCATGCGACTGCCAGCCCCACGGCCCAATGAATTCTCCGTGGCCCTCAGTGGTCCTTCGTGTCCTCCGTGTGAACCCTTCTTTCGCGCCCTTCCTTGCGCCCATCCCAATTGCCCCATAGCGTTCGCAACAAAGCCCAGGAACGTTCGCAGATGCCCGATGACTCCCCACTCCCGCGCCCCCAGACCACCCAAGTGGGCTGGGAGCCGGAACTCGCCGAACTGCGCGCCCGTATCGCGCTCGCCAAGGAACTCGGCGGCCGCGATCGCGTCGAGCGCCAGCACAAGGGCGGCCGCCTCACAGTCCGCGAACGCATCGACCGCATGCTCGATCCCGGCAGCTTCCACGAGATCGGTGCGACCGCCGGCAAGGCCACGTACGACGCCGAAAGCCGCAACATCACCAGCTTCATGCCCGCCAACTGCGTGTTCGGTCGAGGCACCGTCGACGGCCGCCCGGTCTCGATCGCCGGCGACGACTTCACCCTGCGTGGCGGCTCGGCCGATGCCTCGATCAAAGGCAAGCCGAAGATGTCGGAGCAGATCGCCGCGGATTTCCGCATGCCGATCATCCGCCTGATCGAAGGCTCCGGCGGTGGCGGCTCGGTCAAGACGATCGAGACCACAGGACGTGCCAATCTCCCTGGCGGCCTCACCGAGACCACCTCGTTCGACCTGCTCGCCAACAACATGGGCCTCGTGCCTGTCGTGGCACTTGGCCTCGGTTCCGTCGCCGGCCTCGGCGCCGCGCGCCTCGCGGCCAGCCACTACTCGGTGATGGTGAAGGACATCTCCGCCGTCTTCGTCGCCGGACCGCCGGTGGTGGAACGCCTCGGCGAACCACGCACCAAGCAGGAACTCGGCGGCTGGGATGTGCAGCTCGCCTGCGGCGGCGTAGATCACGCCGTAGATACGGAGGACGAGGCGTTCGAAGCCGCCCGCCGCTTCCTGTCCTACCTGCCAAGTTCGATCTGGGATGTGCCGCCCCGCTACCGCTCCTGGGACGCACCCGATCGCAGCGAGGAGTTCCTGATCGCCGCGATCCCCCGCGAGAAGAAGCAGGCCTACCACATGCGCCGCATCATCGAGGCGCTGGTCGACAAGGGCAGCTTCTTCGAGATGGGCGCCCTGTTCGGCCGCTCCATCATCACCGGCTTCTGCCGCCTGGACGGCTGGCCGGTCGCGCTGATGGCCGGCGATCCGCTGTTCGCCGGCGGCGCCTGGACGGCCGATGCATGCAGCAAGATCATCCGCTTCGTGGACATGGCGCAGACGTTCCACCTGCCCATCGTCCACCTGGTCGATTGCCCCGGCTTCCAGGTCGGCCTCGCCGCGGAGAGCAGTGCGGTCATCCGCTGGGGCGTGCGCGCGCTGTCAGCGATCAATCAGAGCACGGTCCCCTGGTGCAGCATCATCGTGCGCAACTGCTATGGCGTCGGCGGTCTCGGCCATCAGCCGGTCAGCCATCTGTGCGTGCGCTACGCCTGGCCCTCAGCAAGCTGGGGTTCGCTACCACTGGAAGGTGGCATCGAAGCTGCCTACCGAGCCGAGATCGACGCCGCCCCTGATCCGCAAGAGAAGATGGAAGAGATCGAGGCTCGCCTGAACCGGCTGCGCTCGCCGTTCCGCACGGCGGAGCCATTCTGGGTGGAAGAGGTGATCGACCCGCGCGAATCCCGCCGCCTGCTCTGCGAGTTCGCCAACATGGCGGCCCCGCTGCGCACGCCCGGGGAGTCGCGGTTCACGATGCGGCCATAGGCTCACCATACGCAATTGATGGCCTGCCTCGTTGCGTCATAGGTCGACTCATGGACTCGCGAGCTGCCGAATCGAGTCGGCCCCGCAGCGGTGCCATTGCCAATTGGCTTCAGGTTCGCCGCGATGACCCCTGCAAAAGCCTTTCCGCTCAATTTTCTCTGCCGCTGCCCGCTGCTGCTTGCAGGCTTCATCTTTCGGCATTGTGACGGGAGACTTGCTCACTCCTCTGCATAGCTCATCGGTGTAGGACCACGTGACCATGAGGCTTGTCAGGCTCTCACCATCCAATTGCGCTGTAGCCGGTCCAGCGATCAGCAGCGCGGCAATCAGAGTAAGCGTGCGCACGACAGCCTCCTACGCAAATCAGGGGCGATCGCCCGCTACCGATCCGTCAGCCGCAGCTCGATCCGTCGGTTCTTCGCATAAGCCTCCGGCGTATCCGCCGGATCAAGCGGCTGGTAATCGGCGAACCCGGCGGCCGCCAGATGCTGTGGCGGCACACCATCCGCAATCAGCAGCTTCACCACCGTGATGGCACGCGCCGCCGACAGCTCCCAGTTCGACGCGTACTGGAATCCACCCTTGATCGGCTGGCGATCAGTATGGCCATCCACTCGCAGGACCCACGGCACGTCCGACGGAATCTCCTTGGCGATGTCCTTGATGGTGTTCGCCAGATCGACGATCTCGTCTCGTCCAGCCGGCTTCAGATCAGCGCTGCCTAGCGGAAACAGCACCTCGCTCTGAATGACGAACCGATCGCCGACGATCTGGACGCCGGGGCGATTCGCCAGCACCGCGCGCAGCTTGCCAAAGAACTCGCTGCGATAGCTTTGCAGTTCCTCCACCTTCTGCGCCAGCGCGACATTCAGCTTCTGGCCCAGGTTGGCGATCTGCGTTTCCTTCGCCGAGTTCTGCGACTTCGCCACATCCAGCGCCTGCGCCACCGTCGTCAGCTGCGCCTTCAGTTGATCGACCTGCTGGTTCAGCAGCGCAATCTGTGCGGCGGCGGAGTCACCCAGCGTCTTTTCCTTGGCAAGCACGACTTCCACAGCCGCTCGGCGCTGTGCCTCGGTGGTGGCACGCACCGCGGCGTCCTGTGCCTGCTTCTCCAGGTCATCCCGCAACGCCGCCAGAGCGCGGTTCTGTTCCGCGAGCTTCGCCAGATCGGACAGCTTCGTGGCGATCGTGTCCTTGTCCACCTGCACGGTCTTGTCGAGTTCGGCAGCCTGTTTCCGCATGTCGGCAAGCTGTGTCGAAAGCTGTGCCAACTCCTGCCGCGCCGCATCTCTCTGTGCCGACGATGCCGCGACGTCCTTCTGCAGCTGATCGACCCGGGCCGCG
>DATJJM010000027.1:0-2603 GCA_035492535.1 Acetobacteraceae bacterium
GGTCACCCGAACACGATCATTCTTTCCGCCGACGGAGCGCTGGGTGGTTTCGATTGGAACCAACAGGATCCCAACACCCATCTGCATCGAACCGCTTCCGGGAACACTATCGTCCAACGCGACCCAGAGGCTCTGCCACACGACAGCACGTGGATGTCCACACTGCCGGCGGGACACGCCGAAGGCTACATCGACGCTTTCCGCAACGTCGTATTTCGCGCCTGGTCGGCGATGCAGGGCCAGGACGTGCGTTATCCGTCGTTCGCCGACGGTGCCCACGGCATTCGTCTGGTGGAGGCTGCGATCCGCAGCGCCACAGATCGCTGCACCATCACAATCAGTTAGCGTCGCCGCAACAGCAGGTTCGCGCATCCGAGGATCGTCACCGATCCAATGATCAGCAGCGTGCCGAGCGCGTTGACCGTCGGAGTCACGCCATTCTCCACCTGTGCCCAGATATACATGGGCAACGTGCCTTGTGTGCCGATGGTGAAGAACGTGACGCCGAACGTGTCCAACGACACGGTGAACACGATCAGCGCCGCAGCGACGATGCCAGGCATGATCAGGGGAAGCGTGACATAACGCAGCACGCGCCACGGCGACGCGCCCAGGTCAGCGGCTGCCGAATCCAGACGGCGGTCATAGCCGTAAAGACGTGTCGCAACCGCCAGCACCGCATAAGGCGTCGTGACAACGACATGCCCAGCTGCCGCTGTCCAGATCGACAAGGTCATCCCCAGCAACGGCACCATGACGATGAGCAGTGCAGCGCCGAGCAACATACCGGGCACCACCATTGGCAACAGGATCAGGCTGCTGAACAGCGGCTTCAGGCGGAATCGCGCTCTCACCAATCCAAACGCGCACAGCGTGCCGATCACGGTCGCCACCGGAGTGGCGATACCGGCGACGAACAGGCTGTTCCAGAAGGCTGTGACGAGGAAGTCCTCGTCCGCGAGATCAGCGTACCAATGCAGCGTATAGCCCGTCACCGGAAATGTGCCGAGCGGTGACTTGTTGAAGGAGAAGAAGATCATCAACGCGATCGGCAGGTAGAGAAACACGTAGATCGCCACACCATGCACGCGCAGCGTCAACGGGATGCGCTTGCCGTTGCTAGCCACCGAACACCTTCTCCAGTCGCGCGACGCGCCGGAGCGCCAGCAGCATGACCAGCGAAAGCGCCGTAATGACAAAGACCATGGCGGAACCAATGCCAAACCGCAGGGCCTGAAACTGCGACACGATCACATTGACTATCATCATGCCGCGCGCGCCGCCGACCAGGGTTGGCGTGACATATTCGCCAACCATCGGGATGAAGACGAAGATGAACGATGCGAACACACCCGGCAACGCCAGCGGCAGCATGACGTGCAGAAAGACCTGTCTCGGCCGCGCACCGAGGTCCATCGCGGCGCTGAACAGCGAGGTGTCGAGTCGCTCGAGTGCCGTATAGAGCGCCAGCACACAGTAGGGGATGTACAGGTACACCGAGACGAGCACGACAGCATAGTTGTTGTACAGGAGGAAGCGCACCGGCTCATCTAGAATCCCAACGCCCATCAGCGTCCGATTGATCAGCCCCCGCTCGCCCAGGATCGTCATCCACGCATAGACGCGCAGCAGATAGCTGGTCCAGAACGGCAGGATCACCAGCACCGTCATCATCCGCTGCATTTGCTTGGGCAGCAGCGTCAGGAGATACGCGAACGGAAAGGCCAGTATCAGGCAGATCACCGTGACAGCCATAGCGATCAGCACGCTTCTGATCAGCAATGTAAGGTACAGGGGGTTGCCAAGGAAGAACAGATAGTTGTTCGCCGTCAGCCGATATTCGACGTGGAACTCGCGAATCACCAGCACGCTCGCGATGCCCATGACCAGCATGGGCAGCACGAACAGTACCAGATCCAGGGCCGTCAAAGGCAGGAATGCCAGCATTGGCCAATTCGGCCGCAAGCTGCGACGTGGACTCGCATCCGCGACCGTTTGTGCCTGGCTCATGCACCCCTGCCCATTGTCGGATTTAGCTACCGGCGACTTCGTTGAAAGCGTCGACATAGTCGCCGATGTTGGGTGGTGGTCCGATGACTACCATCTTCGAGATGATCTCCGGCTGGTCGTAGAACAACTCGTGCGCCAGGGCGGACTTGCCCTCGCTTTTCAGCACCTCCAGCGGTCCACGGTAGGCGAGCGGACGGCGGTACTTCAGGAAGTTCTCCATCAGGTACTTGGCCTGCACGCGGTGCTGCATCCATGCGAGCGCCGCCTCTCGGTGTGCGGCTCCCTTCACGATGCAATCGCCGTCGAAGTAGCCGATGTAACCCTCGGGCGGCAGGAAACCCTTGCACACGGGTCCACCGGCGTCCTTGATGCGCATTGCGCCACCGGCGCTGAGCGCGGTGATCCAGATGCTCTCATCCGCCATCAGCTTCACCAGTTCCTCTTCCTGCGGCGGGAACTTCAGGATGTTGGGCATCAGGCGCTTCAACCCGTCCTTCGCGTTGGCCAGCTCTTGCTTCGTCATGTCGTAGGGTTTCTTGGCACCGGTTGCGACTCCCATCCACGCGATCACATCCTCCTGCTGGCGCGTGAAG
>DATJJM010000028.1:0-2745 GCA_035492535.1 Acetobacteraceae bacterium
TTGGTCTGCCCTGACACGATGCGTCTCAGCGTGTCGGTCAACCATGCCAGCGGCTCAACGTTGTTAAGCTTTGCCGTTTGGATCAGCGTCGCGACCATTGCGCAATGATTTCAACCGCTGTCCGCCCCGGCAAAAAGGGCGTTCTTTCGGCCGAGTGCGATTAAGGGGCCATTCTGCCCATATCAACCAGGAAGTTGAGATCCATTACCGCTGGCACGCGCTGCATGGCCGCAAGGTCCGGCAGCTTTACGCCGAACGGCGATCCGGAAGAGAGGTCGTCGTCGTTGAGGGTGAACCGGGGGTGGCGATCGTCGTTGCCGCGTGGATGCTTGATCGTGTCGTTTGCGCGGCAATGTCCCTGGGCGCCCCGACGGTCGACCTTGCAGGCCTGACCGACCTTGATCGGCTGCTGAAGACCCTCGGACTCCGACGAATATGCTCCGATGACCCTCCGTCCACCGAGGAGGCTCATCATGCGATCACCGTTGCATCCAACGGGCCCGACCAGGCCAGCCCGCCAGCTCGCGATATTGCTGGACCGTCCCGTGTTGAACGGGATGGCCCCTGCCGACCGCAACACCGCGATCCGGCGTCTGGCCTGCCTGCTGATGGAAGCCGCCGGCGCGGATCCCAAGGAGATCGGCGATGACGAACGCTGATCCCCTGCCGCCAACAGTCCTGAGCCGCAAGGCGGTGGTGTATGTGCGTCAGTCCACACAGGCCCAGGTGCAGGTCCATCTCGAGAGCCAGCGTCGCCAATATGACCTCGTTGATGAAGCCCGCCGCCGCGGATTTCGCAATGTCGAGGTGATCGATGACGACCTCGGCCGATCCGCCAGCGGAACCATGGCGCGTCCAGGCTTCGAGAAGCTCGTCGCCGGTCTGTGCGCCGGGGAAGTTGGTGCCGTGCTTTGCTTCGACGCATCTCGTCTCGCCCGCAACGGACGGGACTGGCATCATCTGCTGGAGCTGTGCGGCCTCGTCGAGGCCCGCGTCATCGACCTTGATGGTGTCTATAACCCTTGTCGTCCAAACGACCGCCTGCTTTTGGGCATGAAGGGCAGTATCAGCGAATTCGAACTTGGTGTTCTGCGCTCACGCATGGTGGACGCGGCGCGGTCCAAGGCGCGCAGAGGTGAGCTCAGGATTCCCGTGCCGATCGGTTATGTCTGGCATCGGGAGATCGGTCTCGGCCTCGATCCGGATCGCCGCGTTCAAGAGGTCACCCGCGGGATCTTCCAGCGCTTTCGCGAACTTGGGAGTGCCCGGCAGGTGCATTTGGCGCTCAAGGCCGAGCAGGTGCATTTTCCGCGTCCGTCAGACGGCAAGAGGATGACGACATTCGATTGGACGCCAATCCGTTATCGCAATGTCATCTCGGTGCTGAAGAACCCGTTCTATGCCGGCGCCTACGCCTACGGCAAAAGCGTCAATCGCACCCAGATCGTTGATGGCAGGGCGCGTAAGACCTATGGGCACTTTCGTCCTCTTCGGGACTGCGAGATCCTGCTCAAGGAGCATCACGAGGGCTACATCGACTGGGAGGAGTTTGAACGCAATCAGACGCAACTCGCCGCCAACGCCTATGGTCGCAAGGATGGCGCGAAGTCCGGCCGCGGCGGCCGCGCCTTGCTCGGCGGGCTACTGGTATGCCGTCGGTGCGGACGGCGGCTCAGCGTTTTCTACGGCGGACGTTACAGCAGCCCTGTCTATCGATGCGACCGTGGCAATACGACGCATGGTGTGGCCCGATGTATGATGTTTGGCGGCCTTCGCGTCGATGCGGCATTCGCCCGAGAGCTCATTCGTGCCGTTGAGCCCATGGCGATCGAGGCAGCGCAACTGGCGGAACAGAGGAAGATGGAGCGCCAAGCCGAACATCGCCGCATTCTTGAGCTCGAACTCCAGCAGGCGCGCTACGAGGCGTCCCTTGCCGAACGCCGCTATGCCGCCTGCGACCCCGACAACCGGCTGATCGCAGCGACGCTGGAGAAGAACTGGGAGACGGCCCTACGCCGCGTCAGCGACTGCGAGGGGCGTCTTGGCGCGACGATGACCAGTGCTCCGACGCCGGCTGCGCCGGAGCTGAGCGCCATCGCCGAGGATCTCGAGGCCGCGTGGAAGAACCACCGGGTCACCATGCGCTGCCGCCAACAACTGGTGCGCGCGCTGGTCAACGAGATCATCGTCGACATCGACGAGGCGACCCGGGAGATCGTTCTGATTATCCATTGGAAGGGTGGACAGCATTCCGAACTGCGCCTGCGTAAACCGCGCACGGGCGAACATGGATGTTGTACCTCCGACGATGCCCTGGCCGTCGTTCGCCGCATGGCGGGCCGCTGGTCCGACCAGGATATCGCGGCCACGCTCAACCGGATGGGCCTGCCGACCGGACAGGGCAAGACCTGGACCGCCCATCGGGTCCGCTCGATCCGCGGTGTTCGTGGCATCCACGCCTACAAGTCCGCCGAGAAGGACGGGACCTGGCTGACCTTGCGCGAGGCGGCCCAGCGACATGGCGTCAGCAGCCACCGGATCCGCAGGTTGATCAAGGCCGGCATTCTTCGCGCTGAGCAGGTTGTTCCTGGCGCGCCGTTCCAGATCCTCGCCGCGGAACTGGACGCGCCGCCCGTGGTGGAGGCGGTTGGCCGCAAGGGGCGCCCGTGTCGCATCGCTGCCGATAACCAACTTCCAATGTTTCCAGATACTTGAAGAGGAGGTGCACAATGAACCGGGCATCGC
>DATJJM010000029.1:0-4435 GCA_035492535.1 Acetobacteraceae bacterium
AATCTGACGTGACCGTGGGCGAGTGCATCGGCTGGCTGGCAGAAAATCCGGAAGTCGACGTGATCGCGGTCTACGCCGAAGGCATTCGCGAGGCGCCCGGGTTGATCGCCGCATTCGAGGCGGCGCGGGCGGCGAAGAAGCCAATCATCATGCAGAAGGTCGGGCGGAGCGAACTCGGCAGCAAGGCTGCGAAGTCGCACACCGCCTCGATCGCCGGTGATGATGCGGTGACGGAAGCGGTGATGGCGGAGTTCGGCGTGGTACGTGCGCGCAATTCCGAGGAGATGCTGGACATCGCCCATACGGCGACGCGCAAGATCTATCCCGCTCGCAATACGCTGGGCGTGATCACGGTGTCGGGCGGCGCTGGTGTGCTGATCAGCGATACCGCCGATGCGGTGGGGCTGCCGATGCCGGAGATGCCGGCGGAGACACAGAAGACGCTGCGCGAGCTGGTGCCTTTCTGCGCGCCGCGCAATCCGGTGGACGCGACGGCGCAGGTGTCGAACACCGTGGAGCTGATCCATACCTTCACCGAGGCGCTGGTGAAGGATGGCGGGTATTCCTCGGTCCTCGGCTTCTTCAGCATGACCGCGTCGTCGCGCCGCTGGCCCGGCATTCGCGAGCAGCTCAACAAGGTGCGTGAGGCGTATCCTGGGCGGCTGTACGCGTTGTCGGTGATTGTGCCGCCCGATCGTCGTGCCGAACTGGAGGACGATGGCTGGGTAGTGCACGAGGATCCGACACGCGCCGTGACGGCGATCGCGGCGATGGGACGGTTCGGCGCGGCATTCGATGCTCCGGCGGGGGCGGCAGCGCCTTCGGTTCCCGCGGTCACGCTGCCGGACAGCACGCCGAGCGAGGCAGAGGCCAAGCGACTGCTCGCCGCGGCGGGCATTGCTTCGGCGCCGGAACAGGCATGCAGCAGTGCCGATGAAGCGGTAGCGGCAGCCGAGCGCTTCGGCTTCCCGGTGGTGATGAAGATCCTGTCTCCTGACATCCTGCACAAGTCGGAGATCGGTGGCGTGCTGCTGAACGTTGGCGACGCTGCGGCGGTGCGCGATGGCTATGGGGTGCTGTTGACGCGCGCGAAGCAGGCAGCGCCGAGCGCGCGTATCGAAGGCGTGCTGGTGGCGAAGCAGATGCAGGGCGGCGTGGAATGCATCCTGGGTATCCACCGCGATCCAGTGTTCGGGCCGATCGCAATGTTCGGGCTGGGCGGCATCTTCGTGGAGGTGATGAAGGACGTTGTGTTCCGTCGCGCCCCCTTCGGCGTGGATGTGGCGGAGCAGATGATCCGCTCGATCAAGGGCGCGCCGCTGTTATTGGGTGCGCGCGGACGGCCACCGGTGGACATCAAGGCGCTGGCGCAGATGCTGGCACGGCTGTCGGCGTTCGCGGTGGCGGCTGGGCCGAAGCTGCAATCGATCGACCTGAACCCGGTATTCGCGATGCCGGATGGGCAGGGGGCGTTCGCTGCCGATGCGGTGGTGGAAGTCGGGCACTGAAGCTGGCTGATGGCGGCCTCGCTGCTTCAGGCGCTGCGAGCCATGGCGTACAACAACGCCTGGGCCAATCATCGCTTGCTGGCTGCGTGCGCCGGCCTGAGCCAGGCTGAGTTCGAGGCGCCGCGCATCGGGTTCTTTCCGTCCATACAGGCGACGCTCAACCATGTCCTGGTGATCGACTGGTTCTACGTTGATGCGCTGGAGGGCGGTACACTGGGTCCGGCCGCTTGGGCAAACCCTGTGCCGTGTCCTTCGGTGGCGGAACTGCATGCGGCGCAGGCGGCGGTGGATCGACGGCTGATCGCGTGGTGCGAAGCTATGGGTCAGGACGGGGTGGAGCGGATCATCCAGGTGCATCGCGGCACGCGCGTGCAGACGGAGCGAGCTGATCGGCTGTTGCTACATCTGTTCCAGCATCAGGTCCATCATCGCGGGCAGGCGCACGCGATGCTGAGTGCGACCTCGGTCGCGCCGCCGCAACTCGATGAGTTCTTCTCGATCGCGGAAGCACCTTTGCGGGCGGACGAGTTCAGGGAGCTCGGATGGACTGAAGCGACGGTGTGGGGGGAGTGAAGTCATCGGTCGTTCGTGGGGCCGCACCCTCTCCCCGCACTTCGCGCCGACCTCTCCCACTTCGTGGGCGAGGTTCGTTATTGTTACCGTTGCAGGCCGCGCAGCACCTCCTTGAACCCACGCATGCCTGGATCGTCCAGGCCCACGGAGCGTTCGCCAAAAATACGGGCGCGGCCGATCTTTGCCTGCATGGTGCGCATGCGATCCAGCGTTGTTTCGACAGAGGCGGTGGCGGCGCGCAGGATTTCCCCTGGGTCGTCCTTTCCCTCGGCGGCAGTTGCCGCGGCGTCCAGGGCATCCAGCACCGTCTTGTCGCCGAGTGATGCCTTCCCACGCGTCATCATCGCTTCCAGCGCGGTGCGCAACAGTGCGGCGGTTTCGGACCACGGCACCTCGGTGCGGCCGCGTGTCGCCTTCGCAGCCGCGAGCAGGCCGGTGGCCAGCAAGGTGCCGTAGCTGGAGCCTGACACCTTGGTCATCGCCTGCGCGCACGCCATCAGTGCCATGCCGACATCCGCCGGCAGCGTGGGCAGGATATCCAACAGAGCGCGTCCGCCGCGCGTCATGGTGACGCCGAGATCGCCGTCGCCAAGCTGACCGTCGAGCGCATTCAATTCGTCGGCCACTGTCTCCATGTGCGCGGCGATGCGTTGGAGGCCGTCGGCCAAGGTGAGTGTGGTGAATGCCATGTCACACCTGCCAGAACGCGCATTCGCACGGCGCGTGCAGCAGTTTCTCCAGTTCGCCGTCGAGCTTGCACAAGGTGAACGATACGCCAGCCATCTCCATCGATGTGGCGTAGCGGCCGACCAGCGGCATTACGGTTGTCGCGCCCGCATCGCCAAGCCGCGCGGCGACGATCCGGTAGAGTATATACAGCTCTTCGGGCGGCGTGGCGCCCAGGCTGTTCACCAGGATGGACACGCGATCGCCGCGCGCAATCGGCATGTCCTTGAGCAGGAAGTCCATCATTTCGTTAGCAACCGCATCCGCGGTACGCAGCTTGCCGCGCCAGACACCGGGTTCGCCGTGGATGCCCATGCCCATTTCCATCTCATCATCGGCGATGGTGAAGGTGGGACGGCCCGCCTGCGGCACGGTGCAGGGCGTCAGCGCAGCACCGACGCTGCGCACCGAATCAGCAGCCTTCTGCGCGATGCGCGTGACCTCGTCGAGATTGGCTCCGGCTTCCGCCGCCGCACCTGCCAGCTTGAACGCGTAGACCATACCGGCAACGCCGCGGCGCTTCTGCTTTTCTTCCGGCGGGGCGCTGGCGACATCGTCGGCCAGCAGCACGGTGGTGGAACGCACATTCTCCATTTCCATGATGTCGCCGGCCATATCGAAGTTCATGCAATCACCGCCGTAGTTGCCGTAGAGGCGGAGCACGCCGGCGCCGCCGTTAGCGGTGCGCATCGCCGCAGCCATCTGGTCGACGGATGGCGAGGAGAACACTTCGCCGATCGCGCAGGCGTCCAGCAGCCCTTTGCCAACATAGCCTGTGAAGATTGGCAGATGGCCGGAGCCGCCACCCGAGACGATGCCGACTTTGCCTTGCCGCGGTGTGCCGGGGCGCTTGATGACGCGACCGTCTTCGCCGGCTCGCTCGTAGTATTGCGGATGCGCCAGGACGAGGCCTTCCAGCATCTGCTCGACATAAAGTTGCGGATCGTTGAGCAGCTTCTTCATGCGTTCCTCCTGTGACCGACGTCCGGTAGACGTCGTAGATTAATAAACTCGAAAAGCGACGGGGAGTTGGCTTAACCTAGGCAGAATAGCCAGGGGGGCAAGCGGGCGATCATGCGCGCCGCATGGATTCGATCGCGGATCGTGACGCTCGCGCTGACGACAGCATTGTCCGGCGGCGCGTTGGCACGAGAAGCCGGCGACTACGCGCCACAGACCATCGAGCACACTTATAGCCATCTGACGTGGCTATGCATGCTGCATGCACTCTGCCCGGTCTCGGACAAGGTTCTCGCCATGATCCAGGGCGCGATCGCCCATGACCGCTCTGCCGAGCACCTGCTGGGGCTGACTCTGCTGCTCGGTGACGTCCTGCCGACGGACCGCAAGGCTGGCATGATCTGGATTGCGAAGGCAGCCGAACAGGGCGAGCCGGCGGCGGCCCGCGACATCCAACAGCGCCTGCGGAATGGTGAAGCGATCGAGGTGGACGAGACGAAGATCGCCAACGCCCTGAAGCAGCAGGCCGATGCCGGGGATGTGGACTCGATGCGTGCCCTCGGACCGATGTATATCGGCGGCCGCGGCGTTGGGCGCGACGCCGCGTCGGGGATCGACTGGCTCCGACGCGCCGCGGAAAAGGGCTCGACAGGAGCGGAGCTCGACCT
>DATJJM010000030.1:0-11148 GCA_035492535.1 Acetobacteraceae bacterium
CAGGCAAGCGAGGAACCGATGCGAAACCTGTATCGCCGCTGGGCGCAGTTTATGGAGGCGGACAGCTGGGATGAGCTGATGACATGGCGCCACACCGAAGCGCGCGAAGCCCGGGCAGCTGAATGAGCGATCCGATCAACATCCGCGATCTTGCCGTCGGCACGCGGGTGGTGCTGGGATCGGGCGCCGAGGCCGAGATCGTTGCCAATCCGCGAGACGGTGTGTGGTTGTTCGCCCGCTACCTGTCATCGGCTGACGATCCTGCGCTGGTCGGGACAGAAGAGATGATCTTTGCCCAGGACGTCATCGAGATCCGATCGTCGTGATACGGCACGCGGGCTGACAACGGCATGACGAAGGAACCGGCACGATGAAGCTCAGTCTGATTGTCCGCGGCCAGCATCCGCCCGGCGACATCGTTCAACATCTGCATGACGACCTTGAGCTGGTGCGATGCGCCGATCGTCTTGGGTTCAATGGCATCGTCAAGGGTTCGCACTACAGCGCGCATCCGTTCGAGTCCGTGCAGCAGATTCCATTTCTGTCCTATTGCGCCGCGATCGCGCCGCGTCTGCGCATCATCTGCGGGCTGGTGCTGGTGCCGCTGCACAAGCCGCTCGATCTCGCCGAGCAACTGGCGGCGCTCGATCTGCTGAGTGGTGGCAAGCTCGTCTTCGGCGCCGGGATCGGCTATCGCGATGTCGAGTTCAAGGCCTTCGGTGTGCCACGCGGTGGACTGGGTGCGCGATTCGAGGAATGCCTGACCGCGATCCGCCGTCTGTGGACGGAGGATTTCGTCACCATGAAGGGGGCCGATTTCGAACTCGACCACGCGAACTGCACGGTGAAGCCGTTGCAGAAGCCAACTCCACCGATCTGGATCGGTGCCAATGCCGATGTTGCGATCCGGCGGGCGGCGCGCATCGGCGATTGCTGGTACATCAACCCGCACAACACACTGGCCACGATCGAGCGGCAGATGGATCTGTACAAGCACGCCCTCGAAGAATACGGCCGGGCGTTCCCGACAGAGGTGCCGATGCGGCGGGAAGTCTTCATCGCGCCAACCCGCGCGGAGGCGATCCGGCTCGCGCAGCCTTATCTGGAGGAGAAATACAACGCCTATCGTTCATGGGGTCAGGACAAGGTCATGCCCGAGGGCGACAACTTCGATCATGCCTTCGATGAGCTGCTGAATGACCGCTTCCTGCTGGGCTCACCCGCCGAGGTCGCGGACCAGCTCATTCAGCTCAATCGCCGGCTCGGCGTGAATCACCTCGTCGCTTCGATCCACTGGCCGGGAATGCCGAACAGCCTCGCTATTGAACAACTGCACCTGCTGGCTGAGGAAGTTGGTCCGCTGCTCCGCGGGACCACGTGACTCAGCCGGTGCCGATCACCATCCACAGCGGATCGCCGTGCAGCGGCGTCGCGGCGCGGCCAGTAACGCTGGCGAACCCGGCCGCCTGCATGTAGGCGCTGACCAGTCGCTGCTGGTCCGGCCCGGCGAACGACTGCCAGATCGCGACAGCCTTGGTCGGAAAGCATCGGTTGGAGAACGACACCACGAACGGCGCGCCGGGTCGCAGCACGCGCCGAACCTCAGTGAATACCTCGACCGGTCGCTGCAGGTATTGGATGGACACACACAGGCCAGCGCCGTCGAAGGCTTTGTCCCCAAGCGGAAGTGTCGGCTCGATGTTCAGATCCTGCACGAACCATCGCGAAAGCCGCGGGTTCGCGGCGAGTTCCTCCTCGTTCATGCCGTGGCCGACAACAGAGGCGTAGGCAATCTCGTCCGGCAGATGGCTTACCCAACTGCTCATCAGATCGAGGATCGCTCCGCCTGGTGGCAGGCTCTCGCGATACGCCTGTGTCACCGCGGCAATCGCCCCATCGTCGATATGTGTGACAAAGCGTGGGAAAGCGTAGAACTCGGCGTCGGGCGACGGATCCGCCTTATCGAAGGCCGCCTCCGGCAATCCCGGCAGTTGCTCCATGGGACACTGCGCCAGGAGCTACTCCGCCGCCATCATCCGCAGCTCCTCTACCGCCGATCGGATCGGCAGGCCTTCGATCGACCTGGAGGGCCTGCCGTCGACGCCGACCAGTGGCTCACCCACCAGCGTGATGCGATAGAGCTGACGATCGAAGTCGGATTGGAAAATGTCCCTGGGCGCGAGATGCGCGGTCGATCGGTTGTCCCAGAAAGCGATGTCACCCGGGTTCCACTTGAAACGCACCGTATATTCAGGGCGAACGGCATGCTCCCATAGGATCTCCAGTAGCTTGGCGCTCTCCCGCGGCGTGAAGCCGACAAGCGACTTCAGGAAGGATGGACTGGCGAACAGCACGCGCTCGCCGGTCTCCGCATGGACCGTCACCAGCGGATGCTCGCTCTTCAATGCGCGACGCTTGACGCGTTCGTTGTAGGCACTCCCCTCCTTGGCGTCGCCGCGCGGCTCGAAGGCATGGATGCTGCGCAGTCCATCGACGAAGGCGCGCATCGGTTCCGACAAGCCGGCGTAGGCGGCGACGAGGTTGGTCCAGAACGTATCTCCGCCATAAGGCGGGATCGTCACGCCCCGCAGGATGGAGGCGCAGGGAGGGTTCACCGCCGCAGTGACATCGGTGTGCCAACCGAACCAGGGCGTGACCATCATCGCATCGTATTTCTCATTCGCCGTCCGGTTCTTCGCGACAGAATAGATTTCGGGATGACCCTCGACATGGCCGAACACCGCATGACCGATGGTCGGCTCGCCGAATTGACGCGCCATGGCGACATGCTGCGCGTGATCGAGATTCTGGTCGCGAAAGAAGATGACCTTCCACTTCAGGAATGCATCACGCACCGCCTTCAATTGCTCCGGGGGCAATGGGCGGGTCAGATCGACACCACGGATTTCCGCACCGATATGCAGGGTCAGGGGAACGACCTCGATGGTCGCCTGAAGCGCCGTGGCCATATGCAATCCTCCTCGAACGTCGGTTTCGCCGAACGGTGATACTGCGTGGAATGGTTGTCAATTTGCACGGCATATCCGGTTCTTCTGAACGGGCGCTTGTGGCCGTATCGATCTCCCCACTCCTGCTATTAATCGCGCATTTACGACTGCGTCATACAATTCCCACTCGACACGAACTCGCGCTGCCTGGATTCCCGGCGACAAGAGGGGAGCCGGTTGGCCCCTCTTACGACACAATAGAAGCGACGCCCTGTGCGCCCTCATAGTATGGAGCTCCGCCCACCGCGGAGCTTGTGTGAATGGAACCGCTATCACGATATCCGGAAGCGGTGCATCTTCGAGAAGTACCATGGGAAGGGCGCTCGATACCATTTCGAGTATGATCCCGATCATCCGGATGAACGCGATCCCGCCAATCACCCGCTGGTGTTTCTCGTGGACGACATCGTGATCGGCACGATCCGGATCGATATCAAGCCGGAGAAGCGGGCCGTTTTCCGCCTGGTGGCGATCGACACGCCATGGCAGGGCCACGGACTAGGCACCCTGATGCTGAAAATGGCGGAGACCTATGCGCGGGCGCGCGGAGTCCACTCGATTTGCCTGAATTCGGTGCCCGACGCGTATCGCCTCTATCTTCGCTGTGGATTCAACCCGGCGCGATGGGATGGCTGCACGCAGAACCGGAACGAAATCCCGGTGATCAAGGAATTCACTCACCAGGAGATGTCGCTCGCGGCGTAACCGCGGTGGAATGCTGGCCCAGACAGCATCCTTCGCGCGTCGATGGACAGCGCCTGCGGCTGCCAGCCAGGATAGCCACCGGTCTTGTCCCGTGGCGCAATCCAATCGGAAGCCTTGTGCCGCAGCGACCTCATGTCATACTCGCCGGCGGCCATAAGCATGAACGCCAAGAAGAAGTCAGGGTGCTCACGCGCCCGGGAGGGTCTTGATGGAACAGGTCGTCGGCAGCGGCAAATACACCTACGATGTGAACGAGAATTGGGCCCAGGTGCCATCGGACATAGAGATGAAGCCGGCAGCCGTGGCTGTTGACTCGCAGGACCGCGTGTTCTGCTTCAATCGTTCCAACGAACACCCCGTAGTGATCTTCGACAGCGATGGCGCTTTCGTCACGTCATGGGGCGCCGGAATGTTCCGCTTTCCCCATGCCATCCGATTTGATGCGCAGGACCGTCTCTGGCTCACCGACGAGCATCACCAGCAATTCATGCAGTTCACCAGCGATGGAAAGCTGCTCAGGACCATCGGCGAGAAGGGCCATCGATCGGAGACCGGCGTGCCTGAGGACGATTTTTCCTCCCAGGCCTGGCGCAAGGTGACGCATGGCGGCGGCCCATTCAACCTTCCCACCGACATCGTGGTCGTGCCGAGCGGCGACATGTATATGACCGACGGATACGGCAACGCGCGGGTTCACAAGTTCTCCGCCGACGGTCGCCATCAACTCTCCTGGGGTGAACCGGGCGCCGGTCCCGGGCAGTTCAATCTGCCGCACGGGATCTGGTATGACCGGCGGGGTCGCCTGCTGGTGGCGGATCGTGAGAATGATCGTGTGCAGGTCTTCGATCTCGATGGCAAGCTCCAGACAATCTGGCCGACGGAGTTGATCGGACCGGCGTTCTTCTACGTCGACGACGAAGACATCGTGTATATTCCGGAACATAACGCCGGGATGTTCAGTATCGTCACCCTGGATGGTGAGCGCCTGGCACGTTGGGGCGCACCGATCCACAAATCGATCCATGGTGTTTGGGGTGATTCGCGGAGGAACATCTACGTCGTCCAGCCCGGCGAATGGGGGCGGGTGCGCCGGATTGTCAAGTACACACGACGGTAAGCAAGGGAACGCTGGCCGGGGCAGACTGATCGGGAATCCACGAGACCCGGGCAGCACCGTCGCAATCTGGAAAATCCGTTCGCGTCCCAGCAGTTTCAAATCCTGAAGGCATCGATGAACGTCGCATTGCGCTGCGCCATTCGCTTGCTCGCCCTCGCGGCCTTGGTCGGACACGCCGTGCCGGCCCGCGCCGACCAGAACGTCTTCGTCGTCGATTTGGCGAGCGACCCCGCCTCGCTCGATCCACACGTGCAATGGGACCCCGACAGCTACGCCGTCTATCGCAATGTCTTCGACAATCTTGTGGCCCGCGATGCGACCGGGACAATCATCGGCCAGGTCGCCACCTCCTGGCACTACACGTCGCCAACACAAGTGGCCTTCGAGATCCGCGACGATATCCACTTCCAGGACGGCACGGCACTCACACCTGCGGATGTGGTTTTCAGCGTCAAGCGCATCACGAGCCCGGCCTTCAAGAGCCCGCAACTCAGCCAGTTCGATTCCATCGTCAACGCGGAGGTCACCGGCCCGCATGAGGTGACGCTGACCACCAAGACGCCCTACCCCGTGCTTCTGGCGCAACTGGTGAAGCTCTCGATCGTGCCGCAAGCCTCTGTCGAACGCGCCGGGGATGCGAAGTTCAACCAGCAGCCGATGGGAAGCGGCCCCTATCGGTTCGTGTCACGCACGCAGGGCGTGCAGATCGATCTCGCGGCCAACGATGCCTACTGGCGTGGCAAGCCGCCCTTCCCGCATGTCGAGATGCATCCCGTACCACAGGAGGCGACGCGCATCGCCGATGTGCGCACCGCCCATGCGGACATCACCCGCATCCTCTCCACCGACGACGCGGACGCGTTGCGCTCGGAAGCCAACGTCAAGGTTCTGTGGACGCCGACCGAACGCGTGACCATGCTCTCGCTCAACGCGCTGACCGGAGCGACAAAGGATGTGCGCGTGCGCGAGGCCGCAGCCCTGGCGATCGACAAGAAGACGCTCATCGAGGCGCTGCTGCGCGGCTATGCCAAGCCGGTGAACGAGCCGCTGACATCGGCAAGCTTCGGCTTTGCGGCCGACATTCCCGATTACGGCTACAATCCCGACCGTGCCCGTGCGCTCCTGAAGGAAGCCGGCGTCACACCGCAAACGCCGGTCAGCTTCCTCACCTCACCGATCTTCGATCAGCGCGTTGTGCAGGCCCTGCAGCAGATGCTCGGCGATGTCGGGATCGACGCCAAGATCAGCTCGGTGGACGCCGCCACCTATCTTCGGCTCCGCCAGGGACGGCCGGATGAAGCGGGTGACGTCTCCTATTTCCGCTGGTCCTGTGGCTGCGAGGACGCCGACGGCACGCTGTTCCCGTTGTTCGAAAGCTCCAGCCAGTGGGCGAAATACCAGAACCCCGAGGTCGACAAGGCACTGCTGGCGGCACGCAATTCGCTGGATCCGAAGGAGCGGCTCGCCGATTATCATCAGGCGCTGACACTCATCCACGCGGACGTGCCGGTGGTGCCGCTGTTCCAGGACGTGGTGATGTTCGCCGCGCGGAAGCAGGTGCAGTTTCAGCCGACTGCTGACGAAGCCTTCTTCCTGTTCCCGATGCGCTGGTCACCGTAATCGCTACGTCTCCCCGGCGCGGTGGCAGGCGACCATCGTTTCGCCGAGGCACCGCCATTCTGGCACTTCCCGTCGGCACCGCTCGACCGCGATCGGGCAGCGTGTGTGGAAGACGCATCCCGGTGGAGGCGCGGCCGGGCTTGGAATCTCGCCTTGCAGTGGCACCCGCAGCTTCGCCCGCTGAAGCGCGGGATCGGGCTCCGGCACCGCAGCCAGCAACGCGCGCGTATAGGGGTGGCGCGGAGTCGTGTAGAGCGCATCGCGCGGCGCCAGTTCGGCAAGGTGGCCGAGATACATCACCGCCACGCGGTCGCAAACGTGCCGCACCACGGCGAGATCATGCGAGACGAACAGGCAGGCCATTGCGTGGCTCGCCTGCAATTCGACCAGCAGGTTGAGGATCTGTGCGCGCACCGACACATCGAGCGCCGACACCGGTTCGTCGCAGACCAGGAGCGCGGGGCGCAGCGCCAGAGCGCGGGCGATGACGATGCGCTGCCTCTGGCCGCCGGAAAACTGGTGCGGATAGCGCGTCGCGTGCTCCGGCCGCAGCCCGACCTCTGTGAGCAGAGAAGCGACACGCTCTCGCAGCGCGGCGCCACGGGCGATGCCGCGCACCAGCAACGGCTCGCCGATCGCTGCCCCCACGGTCATACGTGGATTAAGCGAGGTCGCCGGATCCTGGAACACCATCTGCGCCTTGGCCCGCATCTCGCGCAATGTGCGCCCATCGGCGCCGGCGATTTCGACGCCCGCCACCCGCACACTGCCGCCTGTCGGCACCACCAATCCGACCACGGCGTTGGAGACAGTGGACTTGCCGCACCCGCTTTCGCCGACCAGCCCGAGTGTTTCGTGTGCGGCAATGGCGAAGGAGACTTCGTCCACGGCACGCACCGGCGGGCCGTGGCGTGCCGGAAAATGCACAACGAGATTCTCGACAGCGAGCACCGGAGTCATGCGACGCGCTCCGCGTGCCAGCAGGCCGAGAGATGTCCCCCCTCCATCGCACGTAGCGGCGGCTGTTCGGCGACACAGCGTGCATCGGCCAGCGGACAGCGGCCGGCGAAGCGGCAGCCCACACCGTATTCCGGCGGCGTGGGCACGCTTCCCTCAATGACGGCGAGGCGCGATTTCGGCGCGTCGGAAAGCCGCGGAATCGCAGCCAGCAGCAACGACGTATAGGGATGGCGCGGTGCGGCGAATACCGCCTCGGTTGTGCCGATCTCGGCAATCCGCCCCGCGTACATCACCGCGACGCGCTCAGCGATATCGGCGACCACGCCCATGTCGTGGGTGATCAGCAAGATCGCCGTGCCACGCTCGGCTGCCAGCCGACGCAGGAGGTCGAGGATCTGCGCCTGGATCGTGACATCCAGCGCCGTGGTCGGCTCGTCTGCCACCAGCACCGCGGGGCCGCCGATGAGCGCCGAGGCAATCATCACGCGCTGGCACATGCCGCCGGACAGTTCGAACGGATACTGGTCGATCCGCCGCTCCGGATCGGCGATGCCCACCTCGGCGAGCATCCGTCGCACCGCGTCCCGTGACGCCGCACGCGCAAGCCCGCTTGCCTCGCGCACCTGGGCGCCCACAGGCGACAACGGATCGAGGGCAGCCTGCGGCTCCTGGAAGATCATCGAGATGCGCCGCCCGCGCAGCCGGCGCATGCGGCGTTCCGGCAGGGCGGTGATGTCCTCGCCCCCCAGCAAGACCCGTCCTGCGGCCTGCTTCACCTGGCGTGGCAGCAGTCGCAGCATCGCCTGCGCGGTCAGCGACTTGCCGCACCCGCTTTCGCCGACCAGTGCCATTACTTCGCCGGGCGCGATGCTGAACCCGACGGCGTCCACCACGCTGACGCCACCGATCGCCAGCGTGAGGTCGTCGACCGCGAGCGCCGGCGTTATGGCACTGCCGCTCATCGGGACGCTGGTCATCGGGACTGGGCTCGCGGATCAACCCGGTCGCGCAGCCAGTCACCGAGCAGATTGACGCAGAGGACCACACCGAACAGGCAGATGCCGGGAAACACCGTCATCCACCAAGCGCGGGCCACATAATTCTGTCCCTCACTCATGATCGAACCCCAGCTCGGGCTCGGCGGCTGGATACCGAGTCCAAGGAACGACAATCCGGCCTCGAACAGGATCATCAGGCCGAACTCGGTGGTCGCCACCACCATCAGCGGGCCGGCGATGTTCGGCAGCACGTGGCGAAGCAGGATGCGCGGTGCGCGCGCACCAGCCATTTCGGCGGCGCGGATATAGGGCAGCGTCGCGATCTGCAGCGTTTGCGCATAGGCGACGCGGGTGTAGCGCGGCCAGCGGGTGAGCCCGAGCACCAGGATCAGGTTGGTGAAGCTTGGCCCCAGCACTGCAACCGTCAGCACCGCAAGCAGGATCGCTGGCACCGAGAGCACGATATCCACCACGCGAAGGATGAAGACCGCGGTCCAGCCACGGAACCATCCGGCGAGCAGCCCGAAGATCGTCCCCGACAGCAGCGATACGGAAACAGAAAGCGCACCGACGATGAGCGAGGCACGCGCGCCCTCGAGGACGCGGGAAAACAGGTCCCGTCCCACGTCATCGGTGCCAAGCAGGAAAAGCCCGGCGGCAGGGCTGGAGGTCAGCGGCGGACGCAGGCGCAACAGCAGCACCTGGCGCAGCGGGTCGTGCGGCGCGATCCAGGGCGCGAAAATCGCCGCCAGCAGATAGATCGCAAGCAATCCCAAGATTGCCGCGATGCCGGGGGTCAGGCGCCCGCTCAAGCGCCGACGCGGATGCGCGGATCGATCACCGCATAGATCAGGTCGGCCAGCAGGTTCATCGCGATGAACACCAGCGATACGAACAGCACCACGCCCTGCACCACGAGGAAATCGCGCGCCGCGAGCGATTGGATCGCAAGCTGGCCGATGCCTGGCCACGCGAACACGGTCTCGACGATCACTGCGCCCGCAAGCAGATTACCGATCTCCAATGCGGCGACCGTCACCACTGGGATCGCCGCATTCCGGGCAACATGGCGGGCCACCACCGCGCCAAGCGAGAGCCCGCGTGCCCGTGCCGCTGCGACGTAGTCACGCCCGAGCTCGTCAAGCACCGCGATCCGCGTCATCCGCGCAAAGCCTGCCATGGTCAGTGCGCCCAGCGCCACAGAGGGCATGATCAGCGATGCCACGCCCTCAACACCGGAGGTAGGCAGCCAGCCCAGCACCACGCCGAAGAACAGGATCATGAGAATGCCGGACCAGAACGTCGGCATACTCTGGCCAGCCAGCACCAGCGCCGCCAAGCCACGCTCCAGGGCCCCGCCGCGCCACACCGCCATCGCGATGCCCGCGGGGATGCCAATGCCGATAGCCACCAGCAGCGCACCGCCTGCCAGCTCCAGCGTATAGGGTATGCGCGCGGCGATAATGGTGGACACCGGCATGCGCTGCACCAGCGATTCGCCCAGATCGCCATGCGCGAGCTGCTCCAGATAGACACCGTACTGCACGATCAGCGGCTGGTCGAAACCAAGCTCGTGCCGGAGCTCCGCGATTTGCTGCGCGCTGGCGCCTTGCGGCACCAGCAGCAGCGTCGGGTCGCCGGAGAGACGCATCAGGAAAAAGACCAGAGTCAGCACCCCGAAGGTGGTGACCACTGCTTGCAGGATGCGCCCGGCAATGTGGTTGAGCATCACCTCAGCCCAAAGCCTGCGCTGCTATTGCCACTTCATATCCATGATGAAGAACGCCTCATTCGGCGTCGGTTGCCACTCCAGCTTCCGTTGCGCGGCATAGAGCGCGTCGGCCTGATAGAGGCCGATCGATGGCACGTCCTGTCGCAGGATTTCGAACGCGGTATGGTAACTGGCCAGGCGCGCGTTCGGATCGAGCGTCTCGCGCGCCGCGTCCACCACCTTGTCGAAGTCGGGGTTGGCGTATTTCGACCAGATGCTTCCGGTGTGGAACAGCGGCCAGATCGTCCCGTCGGCATCCTGGCAGGCGCAGGACCAAAGCCCGAAGCCCAGGCTGCCGGCGTCCTGCGACGTGCCCTGCCGGGCCTTGAGATAGCTCGGTTGGTCGATCTGGCGGATCTCCACCTTTAGTCCGACCTGGTTTAGCATCTGCTGGATCGCCTGGATGACGTCCTGCGGATAAGCGGGCGAGGTGAGGAACGGCAGGATGGCGCCTTCGGCACCGGCCGCCTTGATCAACGCCTGCGCCTGCTTCGGGTCATAGGGCAACGCTGTGATGTCGGGGGCATAGCCGAAGCTCGCCGGCGTCAGCACGATGTTGACCGGCTTGGCATAGCCGCCGAGCAGTGCCGAGATGATGCTGTTGCTGTCGATCGCCATGGCGATGGCACGCCGCACCCGCACGTCCTTGGTGGGCCCCCACTCGGCATTGATGAACAGGTAGCCGACGCGCTCAGTCGGGATCGCCAGCACCCTCACTGTGTTGTCGGACTTAAGAGAGTCCGCATCGTCCGGCGTGATCTGGCGAACAATGTCGGCACGGCCGGCGCGCAGATCGGCGACACGAGTGGCATCAGCCGGCACCACGCGGAAGATCACCGTCTGGAAGGGTGGCTTGCCGCGCCAGTAGTGATCGTTTGCCGTCAGCACGGATTGCACGCCGTTCTGCCGGTTCTCGAGCTTATAGGGACCGCTGCCCATCGGCTGCTGGTTGAACTTCACGTCGCCGAG
>DATJJM010000031.1:0-14471 GCA_035492535.1 Acetobacteraceae bacterium
TGTTGATCGGATCGCTCATTCAGCTGCCCGGGCTTCGCGCGCTTCGGTGTGGCGCCATGTCATCAGCTCATCCCAGCTGTCCGCCTCCATAAACTGCGCCCAGCGGCGATACAGGTTTCGCATCGGTTCCTCGCTTGCCTGTGCCTTGGTCAGGTCGATGACCCGCCCGGGCAACCTGAGGCCGTCCCACTCATAATCCTCGATCGCATGGCCCATCCCCATCTCGTACGTGTAGGGATAGCGACGCGCGATCACCCCGCGGCTGGCGGCATGGGCATAATTCCAGTTTTCCATGTCGTCCTGCTCGGTCATGCCTGCCGGTCCCGAGTAGCGAATATAGTAATCGCGCAGGAAGTTCTTGATCTGTTGCGGTGCATCGCGATCGACAAAGAAAAAGCGCCACACCTCGGTCTCGTGCGCGCTCTTCGGGTGCCACACCGCCAGTGTGCGCGGCTGCCGGGGCAGCAATGCGACATTGGGAAAGATCTCGCCCGGCGCGCCGATCAGCCGGCTGTTCGCACCTGGCCGCCGCCGTCGCTCCTCTTCGCAGTGGCGGAAATACTCCGCGACCTCGGGAGAGTTCTGATAAGCGGCCTGCGGTTGATGATCCTTCGGCAGCACGTAGGTGATCGTCTGGTGGCCGCGATCGGGAATCGCGACGTGCAGCTTGCGCGCAACGTTGAGCTCGCTGTAGTCGCGCCGGCTGCGTCCGCTTGGGCCCGCGCCAACCAGATCGACCGAGCGATGCGAGATGTTGTGATAAGTATCGCCGCTGAAATTCTCAGCCGGAAACTTCCAGTTGCACGGAATGATCCATTTCTGCACGCCGCCGATGAGCTCCGCCTGGCCTTCCCGCCCATCCCAGCCATCGAGGATCAGGTCGAGGAAGCGGCGGAACTCGCCGAGATATTCCAGCAATGGTGGCGCCGAGGCATCCCAATTGGCCCAGACCGTGCCTTTGTAGCTGTACGATTGCGCGACCTCGACCAGATGCCATTTGGCCTTATCGAGCTCGGAATGATAGGCCTCACGGAAGAACGGCACGCCTACCAGAGCCCCATCGGTGCCGTAGCTCCAACCGTGATAGGGGCAGGTAAACACGGTGGTGTTGCCGTCATCGTAGCGGCACACCTTCATGCCACGATGACGGCATGAGTTGAGGAAGACATGCACCGCTCCGGCACGATCGCGGCAAAGGATCACCGACTCTTCGCCCATGCGGGAGACGAAGAAATCGCCTGGGTTGGGGATCTGGCTTTCATGTCCGACGAACAGCCAGGACCGCGCAAACACGCGCTCCTGCTCCTGGGCATAGATATCGTCGTTGACAAAGATCTCGCGGCTGATCTGCCCCGATGCGAGATCGACGAGACCGGGTTGGTAGCCATGCCGTGCGTTCATCGTCATCGCTGTACCTCCGCTCAGAAGAAAAACGTCAGGTTCTTCGTCAACAGCACATTCTGGTCGAGGATGATCCTCCGCCGCGCGATCAACCAACCGCCGCCGTCTCGGCGCAAGGCATCCTCACGCTTGCCTACGAGGAGGTCGGTCTCCGTCTCCACACGGTTGCGATAGATCAGGAACCGCGATTTGACCGAAACCTCGCGCGGCACGCCCGCATCGGCCACCACCTGTAGCAACTGCACGTTTGATACCATGTGGGTTATCCGCGACCGCGGCTCCTCCGCCCAATGGATGCCGGTCTGGATTTGGCGCACACGGCGGGTCAGTGTGTCCTTGCCCTCGTCGAACCAACTGATGTCCTCACCCTCGCGGGTGAATTCGCGGGTGGTGTCATCGTATTTGACGTTCCGCCGCATCGGCATCCAATAGCGGACGTCGTCTGACAGCATGGCGAGCCAATCGTCGTAACGCCGCTCGTCGAGCAATTCAGCTTCGGCGTACAGGAATTCGGTGATCTCCTGGGTCAGCAGCAGTCGGGCGAGACGATCGTCGCTCATCGTTTGCCTCCTGCCTGGTTTCCTGGGCGCAATTCAGTTGCTGCCATTGCTTCGAGCACGCGGGTAACGATCGGGAACCCCTCCTGGCCCCAGCCCTGCGCCTGAGCGCGCTTGTACATATCGGAGGCGAGCGCGCCCAACGCCGCCGGCGCACCGACGTCACGGGCCAACTGACAGGCAAGCTCCATGTCCTTGGCGACGATGTCGAGAGTACCGCCGGCCGCGAATGTGCCAGGGAACACGCCACGGGCGATATTGTCGAAGGTTCGACTTTGTCCCGCGCTGACTGGAACGATCTTGGCCAGAACTTCGAGGTCGATTCCCGCCTTGGCCGCGACGAGCATCCCTTCAATCGAGGCGATGAAGTTGGTGTAGCCCAGGTATTGCGTCACCAGCTTGGCGGTTGCCCCGGCGCCGCTCGGGCCAACATGAAACACGTTGGCTGCAATGGTCTCGAACAACGGCCGATATCTTGCAAAGGCAGCATCGCTGGCGCCGATCATCACGGTCATCGAGGGCGGGCGGCCGCTGACCGGCGCATCGATCAGCTCGACACCGCGCGACTGGCAGACTGCAGCGACGCGGGCAACGGTGTTCGGCGCATTGGTGGTCAGGTCGATGTGGGCCGCACCCGATTGCAATCCCGCGAGGACGCCGGCCTGCGGTTCCTGCATCGCCGCCTCGAATTCGGCGGGGCCAGGCAGTGAGGTAAAAACGACCTCGTTGCCATGTGCTGCGGCGAAGGCGCTATCGGCACGCACCGCTCCCTGCGCGCATAGCGCCGCCGTGGCTTCCGGGCGACGGTCGTAGACCGAGAGTGAATGGCCGGCGCGGATCAGACAGCCCGCGATTGGGGTCCCCATCGTGCCAGTGCCGACAAAGCCAATCCGCATTGCAAGATCGTCCTCTCGTGGCAGGCCATCATCGGCCGTCCGATCAAGAACGACAACCGGGTCCCAGGTATAATGATCGGCCGTGCAGGACCCACCGGTTCGCCACCCTCCCAGGTCTGATCGTAGGCTTCGATCCCTTTGCACTGCAGCGACGGCGACAGGTCGAACATCCGAACGTCCGGATCGCGGCAAGCGAGGATGGCTGGAAGATCATGCCGGCGGACCGCATCCGGCCGGTGTTCGAGAACGGTCCTGATGCGGAATTCTTCGGCAGGGACTGATTCGAACATGGCGATGCGCCTTCATAGGACGAACGTAGGGGGTGAACCCGACAGACGTACCTGCTCGAGCTTATATAGACAGCATTGGCCGTCGGGGCCTGTAACCACCACCGTGTAGCCGTGGGGATCCCGGAGCCAGCTCTCTCGGTGTCGGGGCGCGGGATTGGATAGATTTCTACCTTTTGTCCCCAAGTTCCAGCTCGGCCCCGCGATGGCAGCGCGCATAGTGACCCGGCGTCACCTCCTGCAACGCCGGCACTTCCTGCCGGCACCTGTCCTGAGCAAACATGCAACGCGGATGGAAGTAGCAGCCAGACGGGGGCGAGGCCGGATTCGCTACCTCGCCGGGGAGCACGTCACTGGAAATGGTGATGCGCGGATCAGGCACTGGCACAGCCTGCATCAACGCCGCCGTGTAGGGATGCCGCGGCCGTTGGAACAGCGACTTCGCAGGTGCGAGTTCGACCAACTGTCCAACGTACATGACGGCGACGCGGTCGCAGATGTGGCGCACCACCGACAAGTCGTGTGCCACAAACAGGACCGTGAGCCGCAGGCGTGATTGAAGTTCCATCAACAGGTTGAGCACCTGCGCTTGAACCGAGACATCGAGTGCCGATACTGGCTCATCCGCGACCACAAGCCGCGGATTGGTGGCCAGCGCCCGCGCGATGCCGATGCGCTGACGCTGTCCGCCGCTGAACGCATGCGGGAAGCGATGCATGAATTCCGGACGCAGCCCGACCATCTTCAGCAGTTCAGCCACTCGGTCCATCCGCTCACGACGCTTGCGCATGCCGTTCACCAACAGAGGTTCACCAACGTTGTCGAACAGCGTCATGCGTGGATTGAGCGAGCCAAACGGATCCTGAAAGATCATCTGGATCTCTTTACGAAAAGGCATCAGTTCGCCGGTCGTCATTGGCGCAAGGTCCCGCACCGCGTTGCCCGAGCGATAAAGGATCTTTCCTCCCGTCGGCTGAATCGCGCGGAGGATGCATCGCGCGGTGGTGGTTTTGCCGCAGCCGCTCTCGCCCACAAGCCCAAGAGTTTCGCCTTCCAGCATAGTGAAACTGACATCGTCCACTGCGCGCACTTGCCGGGTCAGACGGCTGAACATCCCCTTGGCGATGGGGAAGAATTTCTGCAGTCCACGTACGTCAAGCAATGGCTCACTCATGCCGGCTCAGCTTCACTGCCGTGCAGGAAGCAACTCACTGCCTGGCGCGGTCCCAACGCCCGCAGCGCTGGAACTAAAGTGGTGCATCGTCCTGGCACCATATCTGTGCAGCGCGGATGGAACGGGCAGCCCGATGGCCGGTTGAATGGATGCGGCAGTGTTCCTGAGATCGCTGGTAGGACCGTTCGGGCCTCCGTCTGCAAACTGGGGATCGAGCGTAACAGCGCCTTCGTATAAGGATGCTTTGGCGCATGAAATATGTCGTCCACGGGACCTTCTTCCATGACGCGGCCGAGATACATCACGACCACGAAGTTGGCCATTTGCGCGATGACGCCAAGATCATGCGTGATGAAGATGATCGCTGTCTGGTATTTCTGTTTCAGATCCCGCAACAGGGCCAGGATCTGTGCCTGCGTGGTTACGTCGATAGCTGTGGTAGGTTCGTCGGCGATCAGCAGGCGCGGTTTGCAGGACAGCGCCATGGCGATCATCGCGCGTTGGCGCAGTCCGCCGGACAACTGCCAGGAATAGGCGTCAATACGTGTCTCGGCCATCGATATGCCGACATCGCGAAACAATTCCACGGTTCTGTCACGCGCTGCATTGCGGCTGAGGCGCTCGTGCAGCATGAGTGCTTCGACGATCTGTGCCCCAACTGTATGGACGGGACTGAATGCCACCATCGGCTCCTGTGGAATCAGCGCGATGTCGGCTCCACGCAGATCCCGCATCAGCCTGCTGCGTGGAGACTGACGTGCAAGGTCGATGAAGGCGTCGCCTTGGCGATACAGGATTTCGCCGCCGGCAATCCTGCCTGGCGGATCGATAAGCTGAAGCACGGCACGCGTCGTCACGCTCTTGCCGCAGCCGCTTTCTCCAACGATGCCAACAACCTGGCCTGGGTGTACATCGAAACTCACTCCGTCGACGGCATGCACCGTGCCCTCGTCCATGCGGAACGCCACGTGCAGACCGCGCACGCTCAGGAGAGGTTCAGTGGCTGTATGGGTCAGAGGCATCGCGCAGGCCGTCGCCCACCAGGTTGAATGCCAGGACCGCGACAATGACGACCAGGCCAGGAATCAACAGCCACGGTGCAAGGGCCAAGGTCTGGATGTTCTGTGCCTCCTGTAGTAGCACGCCCCAGCTTATGGCTGGTGGTCGAATGCCAAGTCCGAGAAATGACAGCGATGTCTCGCTGATGATGGCCACCGGTATGGCGAGCGAACTCGTCGCTATGATGTGGCTGAGGAATGTTGGCATCATGTGGCGCAGGATGATGCGCATCCGGCCACAGCCGGCGAGGCGCGCCGCCAGCACGAAGTCCTCTTCACGCAGCGCCAGGAACCGCCCGCGCACTTCGCGTCCGAGCGTGGTCCAGCCAACCAGGGACAGGATCACGGTGATGGCGAGGAACACTTGCGTTGGTGTCCAGTCGCGTGGCAGCGCCGCAGAAAGCGCAAGCCAGACAGGGATTGTCGGAACCGATTGGAGCAGTTCGATCAGGCGTTGGATAACCTGGTCGATGATGCCACCGAAGTAACCCGAAATGCCACCGAGTACCACGCCAAGGATGACGCTGAGCGTAACTGCGACGAGCCCGACGGTCATCGACGTCTGTGTGCCGTGCATGATGCGTGACCACTGGTCGCGGCCAAGCCGGTCGGAACCAAGCAGGAAGATTCGTTGTGCCGGATCAGTGGCGCCGATCAGGTGTATGCTTGTCGTGAACAGCCCGAGTACGCGGTAAGGCTGGCCATGCGTGAAGAACTCGATATGGGTCTTGCGGCTCGGATCAGTTGTCCATTCCATGCGCAATGTGATCGGGTTGCGCTTGCCGACGATGGCGGGAACCCAAGGGTTCCAACCTCCATCGAACAGATGAAGCGGTTGCGTGGGAATGAACGCTTGCCGTGCATCGGTCTGCTGCGGATCCTGAGTGGCGAAGAAGTCTGGGCACAAGACAACGATATACAGGCAGATCAGGACGCCGGCACTGAACAATGCAAGACGATGGCGGCGGAACCGCCACCAGATCAGCGTCCAATTGGACGCAACAGCGATCCGTTCCTCAACCGCGCCTGCGGCAACGGTGGCGTCCAGTTGCATGGTCACATCCCCATCCGGATGCGTGGATCCATCATCGCCAGCGCTATGTCGGACAGCAACGTCCCGACGATCGTCAGGAATGAGTAGATCAACAGGATTGCGCCTGCCAGATACATGTCCTGATTGATCAGCGCTCGCAGTAGCAGCGGTCCGATATTCGGCAAGTTCATCACGGTCGCCACGATCAGGCTGCCTGAGAACAGTTGTGGCAGATACCATCCGATCGTGCTGACGAGCGGGTTGAGCGCCAGTCGGGCTGGATAGCGTAGCACCAGCCGCCATTCCCGCAGTCCTTTGGCGCGTGCAGTTACTACATATGGCTTGTTCAGTTCGTCCAGCAGATTTGCTCGCATGATCCGTGTCAGCCGCGCCGTGCCGGCGATTCCGATCACCAGGGCGGGTAACCAAATATGTTCAAGCAAGTTGACAAACTTCGCCATGCTCCAGGGCGCATCGGTATACTCTGGGGAGTACAGCCCAGTGATGCTGATACCGAAATATGCGAACGCAATCCACATCAGGATCAGCGCCAGCATGAAGTTTGGAGTGGCGACACCGATATAATTGATGACGGTCAGCACGTGGTCGACCACCGATCGCTGATGCGTCGCCGAATAGATCCCCGCGGGCACGGCGATAATCCAAGTCAGTACAAACGACATTACGGCGAGCGCGACAGTGAGTCCCAGTTGCTCGCCGATCAGGTCCGCGTTCGGCCGTCGATACTCGAGCGACAAGCCAAAGTTGCCGTGGAGTAATTCGCGTAGCCAGTACAAATACTGCACGACGAATGGTTGATCCAGGCCATATTGGTGCCGCAGTGCCTGGATCTGCTCTGCGCTGATCGATGTCCCCGATGCCGACAGCGTCGCCACATAAGAGGTAAGGAAGTCCCCAGGCGGCGCCTGAATGATCACGAAGATGACGAACGAGTAGACCAGCAACAGTAACGGCAGAAGCAGCAGACGGTGGGTGATGTATCGAGTCACTTGGCGAAGAAGAACTGCTCGGTGCGCGCGTTACCCGGGCTGCGCAGCGGCCAGTCGTTGCCGAGCGTGGTTGGCACGTTGTGCATTTTGCTGTTGATCACCACGACGCCTTGCACCATTGGTGTCAGGCCGATCGTGCCGATCTCGTACACATCATCAGCCCAAATGCGGTAGAGTTCCTGCGCGGCCTTGATCTGGCCGTCGCGCCCAGTGCTGCGGGCCGCATCGACAAGCTGCGTGATGCGCTTCTGGGGCTCCGGCGGCTCGACACCCTCCTTCCCGCCGCTTGTCAGCCACCGATAGTAGAGTGGTCCAACCGTCAGCTGTTGTAGCGGACCATTGCGCGGGTCGAACTTCGAACCACCAGTGAACGGGAATGCCGTCGTGTCCTCGTTCCAAATTTCGGTCATCAATTGGTTCGAAGTCCGCATGCTGAAGTGCAAAGCGCGTTCGCGAATCTGCACAATGGTCCTTATGCCGACGGCTCCCCAATCCTTGGCGACAAGCTGCGCCACGTCGGGCCAGGCACCGAACGCCGGCACGACGCTAATCTCTATGGTCGCGGGCTTGCCATTCTCCATCAACCGGATGCCCTGTGGATCACGCTTGATCAGCCCCAGGGCGTCGAGTATCTGATTCGCTTTGTTGCGATCGAACTCGGTGTATTTCGTAGCCCATTCCTTGCCTGGGAAATATGGGTGCCAAGGCGCCGCGACCGGTTGGCGGGCCTCGCCGAGGCCCAGAAACACAGATTCTTTGATCTCGTCTCGATTGATTGCATAGGACAGCGCGATGCGGAATTCCTTGGTCGCGAGCAGCTTTCCGATCGCCGGATCTGCTGTGTAGGTGGAATTGAACGCAATCACAGCATCCGAACCGCCAAACGTCGGCCAGATGATCACGCGATACTTGCCATTTTTCTCCTGCTCTTTCAGCACTGGATAGTTGGTCATCTGGATGTGCCGTTCCTGCATGTCGAAATCTCCGGCAATCGCCGCGAGGTTCAATGCCTGTTGGTCAGCAAAGTAGGTGAAGCGAAGTTCGTCAATGTATGGAAGCTGATTACCCTCCTTGTCCACGCCGATGTAAAATGGATTGCGCTTCAGAGTGAACACCTGATCGCTGACACGGGTTATTGGTATCCACGCGGCCATGGTCGGACGGTCTGGATCTTGTGCAGGTGCCGCCTTGGCGTTGAACAGCTCGGTCCAGGACTTGAAGCTCGCCGCCTGCGCCATGCGGTCGAGCTCGTCCTTCGGCGCAAAAGCGGGGTGAAATCTCTTTAAATAGTGTGCTGGTAGGAACATGGCCAAGGTCTGATCAGGGCCATCCTGATTGGCGATTTCCGACAGGAACAGCGTGGCGGGCCGATCGTAGGTGAATTGCACTGTATAGTCATCCAGTTTTTCCACCTTCATAGCCGAACCGTCGGAGTTGCGCGTCCATGAGGGCAAAGTGGGCATCAGATCCTTGTTCAGGAGTACGTTGCTGTACCAGAAAAGAATGTCATCGACGGTAAACGCCTCGCCATCAGACCAGCGGGCGCCCTTCCGCAACTGGATTGTCCAGATCTTGTAGTCGGCAGATGCCTTTGCCCCCAGAGCAATCTTCGGTTCTATGTCCGCCCCATCCGGCGTGAAACGGAACAGGCCATCATAGACGACGCGCACATAGTTGTTGGCATCGGCGGGACCAAGGAAGGCACGTCGCCAAATGCCGCCATATTCGCCAATCTTCTCGACGACGGGAACCACCAACGGCTGTTCGGGAAGTCGCTGTTCCACAGGTGGAAGCTTGCCCGCCTTGACCTGTTCGGCCAAGGCAGGTGCCTCGTGGAACTTGCTCTGCGCGCCAGCCTGAAATGCGAAAACGGCGAACAGAAACGCGGATAGCGCGGCGACCTGTGCGAGACGCGACACTGGCGTCCTCCCGATTATTCTTGTCTGCTGATGTTCGGCCAGTGCCAGGGCGCCGTCAATCGGAACTCTGGCATGGGCAGGGTTCGTTCTAACTTCCCGCACTGTGGCGTAATCAGGTGGCCAGCACACACGTGAGGCAATTGACGGTGCTTGCTACGCTTGCCTACGTTATCCGGTAACCATGCCGCCAGATGCACCGGGAGGATACGAATGCAAAAGTTCTTACACGTGTGCATTTTTGTGATGGCACTGTTGGCCACCACTCGTGCCCATGCGGACAATGTCGCTCGTGTCGGCGTGAGCGCGCGTGATATGCTCTCGCTCGACCCTGCCTTCGGTATCGGCAACGGCGATGAATTCGCAATTCGGCAGATCTACAGCACTCTCGTCAGCCCGCCGGATGGCACTTCGAAGATAGGATTCGATGGGCTCAAGGGCGAATTGGCCGAGCGCTGGGAAATGAGCCCTGATGCGCGCCACTTTACCTTCCATCTGCGCCAAGGCGTGCAATGGCAGAAGGGCTATGGCGAAGTCACGGCTGATGATGTGGTGTTCACGCTGACGCGGATGCACGATCCGAAGACCGGCACCGCGTACGGCGCCAATTTTCGCCAGATCGCCAGCGTGGACGAACCCGACCCGTATACTGTCACCATCAATCTCGATACGCCCAACCCGTTCTTCTACGTCTTCGCCCTGATGCCGCGCTTTGGCGGCTATATCGTGCCGAAGAAGGCCGTGGAGCAAATGGGCGAGGACTTCCGCCGTAACCCTGTCGGCAGCGGCCCATTCGAATTCACTTCATACGAGCCTAAGCAGAAGACAGTGTTACGTGCCAATCCCAAATACTGGGAGGGCAAGCCGAATCTCGATGGCGTCGAGGTGCTCTATCTGCCAGAGACCGCGGCCCGCACACTCGCTTTTGTCAAGGGTGATGTGGACATGATCGAGGGCGCGACGGTGCCGGGCTGGATTCCCAGCCTCAAGAGGCAGAAGCCGGACGTGGCGTTCGATTTCGGCCGTCCCGGCGCTGTTTTCGCCCTGCATATCAACATGACGCGCAAGCCGCTGGATGACCTGCGGGTGCGCGAAGCTATGGCGCACGCGATCGATCAGAAAGCCTGGGAAGGCGCATTCGGTGACTTCGTACAGCCGATGTACGCGGTGTCACCAGCGGGCTTCTACGGAGCCTTGACGGAGAAAGACCTGCCTGCGAACTGGCCCTTCACCTACAACCCGGAACTCAGCCACAAATTGCTGGTCGAGGCTGGATATCCGAACGGATTCTCCATCGATGCATTCATCAGCGAGCGGGAGGAATACAAGACCAATCTGCTGATCGTGCAGGAGCAGTTTCGGAAAGTCGGCATCCAGATCAATATGCGCGTAGTGGACCACACGAGCTATCACGCTGATATCCGTCGTGATCTTGACTCCCTGGTGGTCTATGGCTCGGGCCAGCCACCGCTGACGCAGGCGGTGCTGAATGCGTTTTACAATTCCCATGCAATCGTCGGGAAGCCCACGCGCGCGATGAACTTCAGCCACTACGGTGACACGGCCGGGAATGCCGATGCGCTGATGGACCAGGCGAACCAGGAAACCGATGACGCCAAGCGACTGGCATTGTTGAAGCAAATCCAGTTGCAGGTCCTGTCGCAGGTGCCGGCGATACCATTGCCAAGCCCCGCCTCATCCTGGATGCATAGCGGCAAGACGCTGGATATCGGCTTTCCGGTGCATGCTTATATGGGCACCTTCACACTGGGCAAAGCGTCGAAGCCGTAGCGATCGCATCATGGCCGGCTATATCCTGCGCCGCGTTAGCGAGGTCATACCAACGATCCTTCTGGTTCTGACGTTGGTATTCCTCGCACTGCGCGTCATGCCGGGCGATCCGGCGGTGGCGGCACTGGGCGAGTTCGCTACACCCGATGCAATCGCAGCATTCAGAGACAAGCTCGGGTTGAACGATCCGCTGTGGATACAATACATCAGCTTCGTCGGACATGCATTGACGCTCGACTTCGGCCGGTCGATGACGAATGGTACTCCGATCACCGCATTGCTGGCGCAGGCGTTGCCCTACACCATCATCCTCGCGCTCTCCGCCACGCTGATCGGCATCATCATCGGCCTGCCGCTGGGCGCAGTGACCGCAGTGAAACGAGACACTGCGGTGGATGGTTTGGGCCGTGTGTTTGCGCTTATCGGCTTCTCACTGCCGGACTTCTACATGGGTGTGTTGTTGCTTCTCGTGTTTTCATTGCAGCTCGGTTGGTTCCCGATGCTGGGTGGCGGCAATGGCTTCGTCGATCAATTGCATCATCTCGTACTGCCCGCCATCACCCTGGGCCTCGTGATGGCAGCCTTCGTCATGCGACTGACCCGGTCGTCGTTGCTCGAGGTGCTACGACGCGACTATGTCCGCACTGCCCGCGGCAAGGGTGTGGCGGAACGCTGGGTTATCTTCAAGCACGCACTCCGCAATGCGCTGATTCCTGTCACGACCGGTCTCGGGATTTATGTTCTGACGACGCTTTCCGGCACGATCACCGTTGAGCTGGTGTTCTCGCGCCCTGGCTTGGGCACACTACTCATCGGCGGCGTCACCGCGCGCGACTATACGTTGGTGCAGGCGGGCCTCGTCGTATTCGCGTTTTTTGTCGTCGGCGTGAACCTGCTGACCGACCTTCTATGCGCGGCGATCGATCCGCGTATTGCGCTGCGGTGAGGGGGGCTGCATGAGTGAAATTGTCCTACCACGCGCTAGCCATGCCGCCTGGTTCAGCTATGTGACCTCAAACCGGAGCACCAGCGCCGGCATCGTGCTGAGCATACTCTTGGTTGTACTGGCACTCATCTCGCCCTGGGTCGTGCCGCATGATCCGCTGGAGCAGAGCTTTATCGTTGCCAACCAGGGCCCGTCCTCGGATTATTGGTTTGGTACAGACTCGTTCGGTCGCGACGTTTTTTCGCGCGTGCTGCTGGGCGCACGCGTGTCTTTGTCGATCGGCATCCTGGCGCCGGTGCTTGCAGCGGCAGGTGGCGTTTGGCTTGGCATGCTGGCTGGCTATTTCGGTGGTTGGACCGACCGGTTGATTTCGCGCTTCGCCGACCTGCTCATGTCGTTCCCGTCGCTGCTGCTTGGCGTGATGGTCGCGGCCGCCCTTGGCCCCAGCTTCCGTAGCGCCGTCATCGCCATTGCCGTCGCACTGTTTCCGAGGTTTGTGCGACTTGCACGCTCCTCTACGCAAGTACTGCGCCAGGAGCCATTCATTGAAGCCTCGATCGTTGCTGGCCGAGGTCCGCTGTCGATCATGCAGCGTCACGTGCTGCCGAATATCGCAGGGCCGCTGGTCGTTGCGTTGTCATTGTGGATCGCGACAGCGATCCGGCTGGAGGCCGCTCTGTCGTTCCTCGGGCTGGGCGCGCAGCCACCCGCGCCTTCGTGGGGCAACATGATCCGCGACGGCATGAGCGACCTGGTCGGGGATCCCTGGCCTGCGGCGTTCGCTGGCGCTGCGATCACCTTCGCCGTACTCGCATTTAATATGGTTGGCGACGCATTGCGCGACATGCTCGATCCGGAGATGGAAACATGAGCGCGCTGCTGGAGGTGCGTGACCTCAGTGTGCATCTGTTCACCGCGCGCGGCGTGGTGCATGCAGTCAATAATATTAGCTTCTCATTGGAGGCAGGGCGCACGCTAGGACTCGTTGGCGAATCCGGCTGTGGCAAGAGCATGGCGGCGCTTGCGTTGATGCGGCTGATCCCTTCACCGCCGGGCCGCATCGTGGGAGGTACGATCCGCTTCGAAGGCGAGGATGTGGTGACGATGGATGCCGGGGCGCTCCGGGCGCTTCGCGGGAACCGTATTGCCATGATCTACCAGGACCCGATGACGACTCTGAACCCGGTGTTGTCGGTGGGCGAGCAGATTGCCGAGGCGGTGCGGCTGCATCGTGGTGATAGTCGCGCCGCTGCGTGGTCAAAAGCAGTGGACACCCTGCGCCTTGTGGGCATTCCGGATCCGGATCGCATAGCCCGCTCCTATCCGCACCAGCTCTCGGGCGGCATGCGGCAACGCGCGGTAATCGCTATGGCACTGGCCTGCGGGCCGCGCTTGCTGATTGCCGACGAGCCGACCACGGCACTGGACGTCACCATCCAGGCGCAAATCCTTGAGCTGTTGCGTCGCCTGCAAGGCGAACTCGGCATGGCGGTGATCATGATCACGCATGATCTCGGTGTCGTAGCCGATCTGGTGGACGATGTCGCGGTGATGTACGCGGGCAACATTGTCGAGCAGGCCCCGGTGCGTCGATTGTTCGCCACGCCACGCCACCCGTACACGCAGGGCCTGCTCCGCTCGGTTCCGTCGCTGGAAATGCGGGCACATCGCCTGAGCACGATCGAGGGTGTGGTGCCATCACCATTTGCCATGCCGACTGGCTGCGCATTCCACCCACGGTGCCATCAGGCAGTGGAGATCTGCCGCGCCAGAGAGCCGGTGCTGAGCAAGGCGGGAGATGATGTACGTATTGCATGCTGGGTGGCCGCCCATGATCCGGCTGCCAATCCTGCGCCAGTGCATGCTTTGGACGCATCGTGAACGAACCTCTCGTCGAAGTTCGCGGGTTGAGCAAGCAGTTTCCGGTGGCCGCTGGTTTTGCTGGCATACAGCACGTCGGTGTGGTGCGCGCAGTGGACGGCGTGTCGTTTACGCTCGATGCGGGCGAGACCTTGGCACTTGTGGGCGAGTCAGGTTGCGGCAAAACAACGACTGGCCGGATGCTGCTGCGACTAACCGAGCCGAGCGGCGGCAGTGTACGATTTGCTGGTGATGATGCGCTGCGCCTTTCTGGCGGTGAACTACGCCGCGCGCGCCGGCAGATGCAGATGATCTTTCAGGATCCATATGCGTCGCTCAGCCCACGGCAGCGCGTCGAGGATATCATCGCAGAGCCGCTGGATGTGCATGGATTGTATCGTACCAGGACGGAACGGCGTGAACGGGTGATTGAGCTGCTGCGTCTGGTTGGTCTGGAGACAATTCACTTGCGCAGGCACCCGTTCGAGTTCTCTGGTGGACAGCGCCAGCGCATTGCGATCGCGCGCGCATTAGCGCCCGCG
>DATJJM010000032.1:0-40102 GCA_035492535.1 Acetobacteraceae bacterium
CCGATGACCAGCGCTTGCCGAGCCAGTGGAACGCCTACTCAGCCGCGGCCTTCAGCCCGCCTCCCGCGGCATCCAGCGCCTGTGACAGATCGCCGATGATATCGTCGATATGCTCGATCCCAATCGACAGGCGTATATACCCCGGTGTCACGCCAGTCGCGAGCTGCTCCTCTGGAGTGAGCTGCGAGTGTGTCGTGCTCGCCGGATGGATCGCCAGCGAACGCGAATCGCCAATGTTGGCCACGTGGTAGAACATCTTCAGTGCGTTGATGAACGCGCGCCCTGCCTCTACACCGCCCGCCAGTTCGAATCCGAGCAGGCCGCCATGCCCGTGCGGCAAATACTTCGCGGTGCGCTCCGCGCCGACGCCCTTGTGGAACGCCGGATGGATCACCCGCGTCACTTCCTTGCGGCCGGACAAGTACTGCGCCGCGGCGAGCGTGTTCTTGCAGTGCTCGCGCATGCGCAGAGGCATGCTCTCGAGACCTTGCAGGAACAGGAACGCGTTGAACGGGCTCATCGCCGCGCCCAGGTCGCGCAGCAGCACCACGCGCATCCGCAGTATATACGCGATCGGCCCGAGCGGCTTCGCAGCCTCGGCCCATACCGCGCCGTGGTAGCTCGGATCGGGCGTATTCAGCAGCGGCTGGCGTTCCTTGTGTGAGTCCCACGGGAAGTTGCCGCCATCGATCACCACGCCACCGATCGAGGTGCCGTGACCGCCGATGTATTTCGTGGTGGAGTATATCACGACCGCCGCGCCGTGGTCGAATGGCCGCACCAGCGTGGGCGCTGCCGTGTTGTCCATGATCAGCGGGACGCCGAACCTGCGGCCGATCGCCGCGACTTCCGCGATCGGGAAGGCGACCAGCTTCGGATTCGGCAGTGTCTCGGCGTAGTAGGCGCGCGTGCGGTCATCCGTGGCGCGCGCGAAGGCATCGGGATCCTCGGGATCGACGAAGCGGGCCTCGATTCCCTGGTCCTTCAGGGTGTTGGCAAACAGGTTCCAGGTGCCGCCATAGAGGTCCGTGGAACTGACGATGTTGTCGCCGGCCCGCGCAAGGTTCTGAACGGAGAACGCCGATGCTGCCTGGCCGGACGCCAGCCCGAGCGCGGCCACCCCGCCTTCGACCGCTGCGACGCGTTTCTCGAACGCATCCTGCGTGGGGTTCATGATGCGCGTGTAGATGTTCCCCAGCTCTCGCAGGCCGAATAGGTTCGCAGCATGTTCTGCGCTGTCGAACTGATACGATGTGGTCTGGTAGATCGGCACGGCAACGGCATTGGTCGCCGGATCACGCCGCCAACCGGCGTGCAGCACCAGCGTTTCCGGATGCTTCGTCTCGTTCGACATGGCTCGCTCCCCGCCTGATGTCTGTGTCAGAGCGGACCAAGCCTTGTAGGCAGGCGGGATGTCAAGCGGCGCGTTGGCGGAGAATCTGATTTCCTTTCCGCAGAGCCTCGGCCATGGTTTCTGCCGGCATGGCGCCCGAGTAGAGGCTGTAGCCATCCAGGAAAAACGATGGCACGCCATTCACCCCCGCCTCGCGCGCCGCGCGATCCGCCGCCAGCATCTCCTTGGCAGCAACATCGCCGGCGAGGAATTCGGCGACCGAGGCCCGATCCATGCCCGCTTCGGAGGCGCAATCAGCAAGCACGCTGTGGTCGCCGATATCGCGGCCCTGGGTGAAATAGGCGGCGAAGATTGCAGTCATGACGGCGTCCTGCCTGTCCTCGCGGCCGGCGAGCCAGATCACCCTGTGCGCATCCAGCGTGTTCGGCGTGCGCGCGATCTGGTCCAAACGGAAATCCAGGCCGACATTGGCCGCAGCCCCCGTCACCCGCGCATCCATTTCGCGTACGCGGTCGGCACTGCCGAACTTCATCATGCGATAGCTGGCGCGGTCGCGGCCTTCTCTGGGCATGTCCGGATTGAGCTGGAACGGGTTCCAGTGCACCGAAAAGTGCAGACCTTCATCCGCCAGTGTCGCCAGCGCGCGTTCGAGCTGCCGTTTGCCAATATAGCACCACGGACAGATCGCGTCGGACACGATATCGATGCGCAATCCGGCGGGGGAATCGCTCATGGCTCTCGCTCCAGTGTGTTGCCGGCTAACATGGGCGTTCAACCGGCGCTTGCCAATGCCGGAGGGACGTGCCCCAATCATAGCAACCACAAGAAACGTTCGGAGGAGACTATGGCCGTCTCACCAATCTCACCGCGTATGCGGCGCATGCAATGGGTTGCCATTGGACTTGTCACCGCGGCTATCGCGCTGAACTACGTGGATCGTTCGACGCTTGCCGTCGGCAACCTGAAAATCCGCCAGGAATTCGGCATCAGCGCCACGCAGATCGGCGCCTTGCAATCCGCGTGGTCCGTCACCTACGCATTCTGTCAGGTGCCGATTGGCTACTTCCTGGATCGCCTCGGCCCGCGCTGGCTGGTGGGTGTCGCACTGGTGCTGTGGTCAGTCGCACAGGCCGCCGGCGGTTTCGCCATATCCTATATGCAGCTGCTGTGGGCCCGCGTGGCGTTGGGCATCACCGAATGCCCAGCCTTCCCATCTGCTGTTCGCGTCACCAGCGACTGGTTCCACGTGAAGGACCGCGGCGCCCCCACCGGTGTATACAATTCCGGTGGCAGCATCGGTCCGTTCATCGCGCCGCCGCTGCTGACAGGCCTGATGCTGGCATTCGGCTGGCGCACCATGTTCATCACAATGGGCGTCGTCGGCGTGCTTGGCGCGCTGGTGTGGTTCATGGTCTATCGCGATCCCGCAAAGACGGAGCTCGAACCCCAGGATCAGGCCTATCTCGCGACCAACCGTGCGGCCGAGGGCAAGGTCGAGGCTCGCCACTGGGGGCGGCTGTTCCGCTTCCAATCGATGTGGGGGTTGATGCTTGGCGCCTTCTGCACCGGCTACGCGGTGTGGATGTACCAGACCTGGCTGCCAGCCTATCTGGAGATGCAGCAGCACATCAGCATTGCCAAGACTGGCTTCCTTGCCTCGATCCCACTGTTCTGTTCCATCGTCGGCGCCTGGGCAGGTGGCTGGCTCACAGACCGGCTCAGCGCGAGGGGCATGGAGCTGGTCGCCAGCCGCCGCCTCCCAGCAATCGTAGGTCTGCTGCTGTCGGGGCTGTTCACGGTGATTGCGACAACAGCAGGCAATCCAACGCAGGCCATCGTCTACATCTCGTTGGCGATGTTCTTCCTGTCGCTGGGCATCGCCGGCAAATGGACGTTGATCACCGCGGTGGCGCCGCAGTCGTATTGTACATCGGTCGCCAGTATACAGAACTTTGGCGGCTATCTCGGCGGCACCGTATCACCGCTGGTGACCGGGTTCGTGGTCGATGAGACCGGCTCGTTCGTCATCGCGCTGGCGATTGGCGCGGGCATCACCGTGTTGGGCGCGGTGATCCTCCAATTGCTCGTACGATCTCAGATCACCTCAGCCGATCTGGATGGGTCACTGGTGGCGGTGCCGGCGCAATAGGCGGCCTCCACCAGGTCCATCGCCTCCGCCATATCGGAGAGATCGGCGATCGGGCGCTCGCCGTGCGCGACGCGGCGCAGCGTGTCGGTGACAAAGGTCGGATAGAAGAACGAGTTGGTCAGCGGCATCGAGCGCACTTCGCGCCGCCGGTTGTTGTCGACGATCTCCAGCGTCTGGTTGTCGCGCGCAGCGAAGTAGTGGCTCGCTGTGCGGATCGAGTAGTGCAGGTCGAACACCGAATTGGGCGCCGGATAGAGATAGCCCGTCTCGACTGAACAAGTCGCGGTGCCGCCGCGCATCATCACCATGGCGTGGTCCTCGATGTCGAGATGCGAGAAGTGGTTGGACATGGCGGCGCCGACCACATGCAGCTTGGTGTCTGGCAGCAATACGCGACACAGATCGAGAAAGTGCACACCCAGATTGATCAGAGGTCCGCCACCCGCGGTCGCACGCCGCAGCATCCAGTCGACGCGCTGCTCATGGTATCGGTCCACCATGCCGCCGACGAACTTGAAAACCACGTACTGCGGCACCTCGCCGAACGAACGCACGGTCTCGATGAGCGGACTGTAGCGGATCACGAACGGCACCGCCGCGAACACATTGGCTGCGGCGGCGAGGCTCGCGATGTCATGCGCATCAGCCGCGGTGATGGCACAGGGCTTTTCCATTGCGAACGGGATGCGCTGCTCGATCAGGAAGCGCGCCTCGTCCGCCATGTCGCAATGCCGGCCTAGCGCAAAGACGAAGTCCGGCTGCAACCTCGCGCACATCTCGCGATAGTCGGCAAACGCGGGGCAATGCGCCTTTGCAGACAGCTCTTCGGCCCGTGCCAATTCTGGATCGCAGACGCCGATGACCGACACGTCGGGCATGGTCAGCAGGGGGTCCAGATAGAACGGTGTATGCCAGTGTGAAACCCCGATGAGGGCGATGCGCATGGTCGTTTCCTTCCGGTTCCCTCTCTGACGGTGAGAGGGAGTGGCGGAGACTGTATGCGCCATCCGGACCCTGTCTACCCGGACCCCGGCGGCCGCGTGGAAGCTACGCCGGCATCGGTCCGATATAGTCCGACTGAGGGCGGATCAGCCGGCCGCCGGCCCGCTGCTCCAGCGCATGCGCGATCCAGCCGACCACACGGGCGACGGCGAATGCACCGGTGAACGCATCGCGCGGCAGGCCGAGCGCCTCCAGCAAGAGTGCGGTGTAGAACTCGTGATTGGTCTGCAAGGACCGTTGCGGTTTGCGTTTTTCCAGCACCGCCAGGGCCGCGGCTTCCACTGCCTCGGCATAACGCAGCCTGCCCGCGTTACGATTGAGCCGCGCCACCACTGCCTTGACCACGTCACAGCGTGGATCGCGCACGCGGTACATGCGATGACCGAAGCCCATCAGCCGATCGCCATGCATAACCGCGGCATCGAGCCAGGGTTCGGCATTCTCCACCGGTCCGATCGAATCCAGCATGTCCAGCACCGGCCCCGGCGCCCCGCCGTGCAGCGGTCCCTTCAGCGCGCACAGCGCCGCGGTGGCCGCATCGCTGAGGCTGGCCTGCGTGGAAGCCACCACGCGCGCGGTGAAGGTGGATGCATTCAGCCCATGATCGACCGAGCAAAGCAGATAGGTCTCGAACGCATTGATATCTTCCTGCGCCGGCAGTTCGCCCTTCAGCATGCGCAGGAAATCGGCGGCGTGGCCAAGCTGTGGGTCAGGGGCCACGGCGGACCTGCCGTCACGCAGGCGGACCGTGGCAGCCAGTGCCACGGCGACGGCAGCGGTCAGCAATTGCGGTGCATTCCGGGCGTCGTCCGGCACGCTGGCCAGCGCGAGCCGCACGGCAGCGAGCGGCAGCAATTGTCCGGCGATCGGCAGCACGTTCCGCAAATGCTCGAAGGCTCGCACGCGCGCTGTTCCCAGATCGATCGGACCATCGACGAAATCCTGCCAGAGCACCTCGGTCACCCACTCGAAGCTGCGATGACCGGCAATCTCCTGCAGGGTATGGCCGCGCAGGATCAGCACGCCAGCCTCACCGTCGACCTTGCTCAGGATGGTCTCGGCAGCGACCACGTTCTCCAACCCGTCGGCAACATTGCTCGTTTCGCCACGCGGCATGTGTGTTCTCCTTGGCCGGTTGACGCCGCGATGCCATACTCAAGACCAACCTTCGTCAATCTTGATCAAGACAATCAATATGTCGTCCCGCTGGTTTACCGCTGAACAGGCTACGGCCGAACTCGGGGTCTCGCGTGCCACGCTGTATGCCTATGTCAGCCGTGGCCGCATTGGCGTGACGGCGGCGCCGGAGGAACCGCGTCGCAGCCTGTATGACGCGGCCGATGTGAAGCGGCTCGCTGAGCGCAATCGCGGCGGGCGCAGCCGCCGTGCAGTGGCTGCGTCGACGATAAGCTGGGGCGAGCCGATCCTGACCTCCGCGATCACCCGCATCGAAGTCGGACGGCTGGAATACCGCGGCCACGACGCGGTGGCGCTGTCTGAGGCCGCGACGCTGGAGGATGTGGCGGCTCTGCTTTGGCAAGTCGACGGGATTGCCCGATCGGACTCAGGGGAAGTTTGGCAGCGGGCGCACGGGCCTGTCGGCGTTGCCGAACGCTGCATCGCGGCGATCGCCGATCTGGCGATGGCAGGCCGCTGGGCGGGCAAGGTGGAGGCCGTGCTGCCTGATGCGATGCGGATTCTCGACCGCATTGCCTGGTCGGCGGCGGGCTTGCCAGGAACCGCGGTGAGGGGATCCGCCCTGCCGCTGCACGAGCGGCTGGCGTCTGCGTGGGGGGCTGGCGCGAAGGGCGCCGACATGATCCGCCGCACGCTGGTGCTGATGGCCGATCACGAACTGAATGCATCGACCTATGCCACGCGCGTAGTCGCGTCGACCCGGGCGCCGCTTGGTGCGTGCGTCCTGGGCGGTCTCGCTGCACTGGTCGGACCGTTGCATGGGGGCGTCACCAACGAGTTGCGGGCGTACTTGGCTGATCCAACGGTCGCGGCGGATCCCGCCGGTGCGGTCGCGATCCGGCTGGCGCGTGGAGAGAGGCTACCTGCTTTCGGTCATCCGCTCTATCCCGATGGGGATCCACGCGCTGAAGCGTTACTCGCGCGCCTTCCTCCCCGCGGCACCGCACTGCGCGTCTTCGAGGTGATGACGGCGACAACAGGCGTGCCACCGAACATCGACTTCGCTCTGGTGGTGCTGGAGCAGCGTTTGAACCTGCCAGCAGGCGCCGCTTTCGCGTTGTTTGCGATCGGGCGCACTGTCGGCTGGATCGCCCACGCTCTTGAGCAGTGGCAGAGCGGCAAGCTGATCCGACCGCGGGCGCTCTATCCGGGAGAGAGTTAGAGCGGTTTCAGGGTTACAGGGAACGCCATGTGAGCGGAGCGCGGTGAGGGAAGGGAGAAGGGTTAGGGGAGCAGATCTCCCCTGACCCTTCTCCAATGTTCAAGTTGCGGCGAGCAGCGTGGTGTCGATCGGCAGGCTGCGTACGCGCTTTCCGGTGGCCGCGAAGATCGCGTTACAGAGTGCGGGCAGCACCGGAGGCAGCGCCGGTTCGCCGAGGCCGGTCGGCGGGTTGTTCGTGGTGAGGAAGTGCACCTCGACGGGCGGCGCCTGGTTCATGCGCAGCGGCTGCACCGTGTCGAAGTTCTCCTGCACGACGCGGCCGCGGTCGATCGTGATGCCCTGGCCGAGTGCCGCACCGATGCCATCGAGCGCGGCACCCTGCACCTGGTTCTCGGCGCCGCTGGGATTGATGATCTGGCTGCCGACATCGGCGGCGATCCAGACCTTGTCCACTGTCACGTCACCGGATTTTGCGACGGAGGCCTGGACGACTTCCGCGAAGTAGCCGAGGTGGCTGAAGTAGAATGCGACACCCATGCCGGTGCGGGATGGAAGGGAGTTTTTGCCCCAGCCGGATTTCTGAGCGACCAGTTCGAGCACGGCACGCATGCGGCCGGTGTTGAATCTGGGTTGTCCGGGCAGCACTTGCGGCGGGCCGAGCAGGTCGAGGCGGAACTGCACGGGATCCTTGCCGGCAGCATGCGCGAGTTCGTCGATGAAGGATTGGAACACGAAGCCCAGGCCATTGGAGCGCGGGGCGCGCAGCGGGCCGGTGGGCACGCCAAGCGGTATCAGCGACACACCATAGTCGAGATTCGGCACGAGGGCGGCGGGGAACTCGGTGGACGTCAGGTTCGCGGAGTCCGCGAATGAACTGCCGCGTGAGAAGGAGACGAAGTGGTCGCTGAATGCGATCAGTTTGCCGTTGGCATCAACGCCGCCCTTGAAGAAGTGGAACCCTGCGGGGCGATAGAAGTCATGCTGGATGTCGTCCTGGCGCGTCCATAGCAGCTTGACGGGCGTGCCGGTCTGCCTGGCGATATAGGCGGCCTCGACCATGAAATCGCTGCGCAGACGCCTTCCGAAACCGCCGCCGCAGCGGACCATGTGCACGGTTACATCATCCGATGAGATACCGAGGGTGGAGGCGACCATGTCGGCACCGGGTTGCGGGTTCTGCGTGGGTGCCCAGATCTCCACCTTGCCGTTCCGGAAATGCGCGGTGCAGTTCTGCGGCTCCATGCTGATATGGGCAAGAAACGGGTAAGTATAGGCAGCTTCCACGACATGCGCGGCCTGAGTGAAGGCGGTGGCGGTGTCGCCGTCGCTCCGCAGCGATTGCGCCGGCTTGCCCTTGGCAAGTTCGGTTGCATTGCTGGCGAAGCCTGCACTGCTCTGACTCGCAGTGGCGCCTTCATTCCAGGTGATCTGAAGTTTCTGGCGTGCGCGATTGATCAGCCACCAATTGTCGCCGACGATGGCGACGCCATCACGCAGACCCTGGATGTCGTCGCCGCCATGCACGATGAAGGCATCGCGAACGCCGGGCAGCGCCTTGATCGCATCAGTGTTGGCACTGACGACTTTGCCGCCGAAGACCGGGCATTTGTGGAACACGGCGTAGCGCATGCCGGGAACTTTGACGTCGATGCCGAAGATCGGCTGTCCCTTCACGATGCGCGGGCTGTCCACGCCGTGCAGCGGCTGGCCGATGATCCTGAACTCGCTGGGATCCTTCAACTTCACCGTGTTCAGATCGGGAGAGGGCAGGGAGGCTGCCGCCGCTGCAAGATTGCCGTAGGTGAGCGAACGGTCGCTGGTGGCGTGGCGGACTGTGCCTGATGACGTGGTGCATTCCGATGCCGGCACGTTCCAGGTGGTGGCGGCGGCGGCGATCATCATCTGGCGACCGGCGGCACCGACGCGGCGTAGCGGCAGCCAGTTCAGCGGTGTCGCTGTGCTGCCGCCAGCGTACTGGCGGCCATACTTCGCCGTGTCGAGATCGGCCTGTTCGATGCGAACGTTCTTCCAGTCCACATCGAGCTCGTCAGCGATCAGCATCGGCAGCATCGTCTTGATGCCCTGGCCGATCTCGGGGTTCTTCGACATGATCGTTACGGTGCCGTCCGGCGCGATGCTGATGAAGGCATTCAGCGTGGCGGGCTGGGCTGCTGCACTGAAGGCAAAGCGGGGCAGGGCAGCCTGTAGCAGCAGACCGCCGCCGGCGATCGCGCTGACCTTCAGGAAGTCGCGACGTGAGCTGTGTGTGGTGCGCATGATCATCACAGCCCCTTCACGTCTTCGGATGACATCGCGGCGGCCTGTTTGATCGCTGCACGGATCCTCGTATAGGTGGCGCATCGGCAGATGTTACCGGTCATGGCACCATCGATGTCGGTGTCGGTTGGGTGCGGTGTAGCCGCGAGCAGCGCGGCAGCGGACATGATCTGGCCAGCCTGACAGTAGCCGCACTGGATCACGTCCACATTCAGCCACGCAGCCTGAATGCGGCGGCCGATCGAGGTGTTGCCGATCGCTTCGATCGTGGTGACCACGGCGGTGCCGACAGAGGAGATTGGTGTCTGACAGGACCGCACGGCCTGGCCGTCGAGATGCACGGTGCAGGCGCCGCAGAGTCCGGCGCCGCAGCCGAACTTAGTGCCTTTCAGATCGAGTTCATCGCGCAGGACCCAGAGCAGAGGCATATCGCCGTCCACATCGAGAGTTCGTTTTGTACCGTTGATGGTGATGGCATACGCCATGACACGCCCCTTTCGGACTGCGGACGTTCGACGCAGACCGGGGCACGCTGTGTGGCGATTGGCCGGGCCGCGCGCCCGACTGTACTGGGCGCGCAGATAAACTCAAGTTGCTGACTGTAACATCACGCGGTTGCGCAGATTAATGTGCGGCAACATTGGTCTCGATCCATGCGGCGAAGCGCAGCATGAAGTTTTGGAAAAATTGTCCCGTGGCTTCGTTCTGCACGGCACCATCTTCGGCGAACAGGGTGGAGGCATTGCTTATATACGCTTCGGGCTGCTGCATTGGCGGCATATCGAGGAAGACGAGAGATTGCCGGAGGTGATGATTGGCACCGAAGCCGCCGATCGCGCCGGGTGATAGAGTCATGATAGCGGCGGGCTTGCGGCTCCACACACTGTGGCCATAGGGCCGAGAGCCGACATCGATGGCATTCTTCAGCACGCCGGGGACAGAACGGTTGTACTCGGGGGTGACGAAGAGCACGGCGTTTGCCGGCCTGATCTTGTCGCGGAAGGTGACCCAGGCGGCCGGCGGTTTACCCTCGTCGTCGAGATCCTGATTGTAGATGGGGAGATGGCCGATCTCGACAATCTCCGGGCGCAGCGTTTCGGGCGACAGGGCGATCAGGGCGTTGGCCGCTTTGCGGTTGAAGGAGGCCTTGCGCAGGCTGCCGACGATAACGGCGACGTTGTGGACACTGGCCATGGATGGGTCCTTTCGTTTCGATAGCGCGTGGGTTCATCGGCGGGCTTAGCAGGGCCGCGGCTGCACGTCTTGTGCGTTCTTGCATGGCCGCGGCATGGGAGGAAGCCGACCGCACGAACTGCCGGATTTTTGGAATAATGGCTGATGTGTTATGCAGGCGCGATCAGCAGTGGCGCGTCCGGGTGCCTTTGCGACTGAATCCATGCGTGATGCTGAGTGTCGCTGCCTTCTGCCGGGTCACGCAGGACAGCGTTGTCGGGTGGGAACGGAACTGACGACGTGACGACAACAATCAGCGCATCACCAGCAGGCGTGCCGGTGTTCTCGTATGCCGGCGCTCCCAATGGCCAGGCATATGAAGCGTGGCGAGAAGAGTTCTGCCGGCGCTTCTGTCAACTTGATGCCGAGCCTGGTGTGGCCGGGCGAATTGAATGCACCGTTGAGGTGACCCGGGTTGGAGCTCTGTCCTTTGGCGCAGCGCACGGCACATCCGGAAGCTTCCTGCGCACCCGCGGCCTGCTCTCTGACGGTTGCGACGATCTTGTGCTGGTTACCGCGATGGCGGGTGACGTGCTGACGGTTCAGCGAGGTCGTACTATTGAGCTTCGGCCATCACAGGCCTGCCTGATGTCGTTGGATGACGTGGCCGAGTGTGGGTTCAGTGAGGGCGGTCGATTTACCGCCCTGCGTATCCCGAGGCTCGACCTGACCGGCTTCTGCCGTGAGGCGGAGGACATGCTGTCCAAGCCGCTGGTTGGGAGTCCGCGACAGCACGAGCTCGTAGCCGATTATTTCGCCCTGTGCACGGCGGCAAGCGCGTCCCTGGACGTTGTCGGCCAACACACGATGGCCCGGCACATGACCGAACTCGTTGGCCTGCTGCTGCGAGCAGAGACCAATGATGCGCTGCCGGAACCGCGGGATGGTTTTGGCGCGGCACGCCTCGAGCTCATCCAGGCCCAGGTGATGAAGCACCTGGGTGATAACGATCTGACGATTCTCTCCGTGGCCCGGCAAGCCGGATTGACTCCCAAGCAAGTGCAACGGCTGTTTGGAATGTCCGGTCTGACATTTTCGGAATTCCTGCTCGAACAACGCCTGTTGCTCGCGCAGCGCATGCTCTGCGGCACCGGCCGCCGCCGGGAGAAGGTCAGCACGATCGCACACGACGCGGGGTTTGGGGACCTGTCCTACTTTAACCGAACGTTCCGGAAACGGTTCGGGATGACGCCCTCTGAGTGGCGCGAGGCGCAGGCACTCGGCGGGTGAACGAGGCGGGGGCGGTGTCCAAAAAAGCAGGATGATTGTCCGCAAAGTCCAAGACGCCAGTGAGACAACACGGTTTGTTCGGCGCACTGCATCGCCGGCCCGCCTGCAGCAGTCGAAAGAGTGAGGATAAGTGTCGATCATGGTGACGGCGATTGCGGTCCGAACACCTGGGAGCGACGATGAGAGCGTCAGCTCGTTGCAAGATCCCTCGGTGTCACATCCCCAGCCACAGTTCGAATTCGTGGCGAGCTCACCAACCGTATTCGAGACGACCATTCTGCCCCATCTTGATGCGGCCTATAACCTGGCCTGCTGGCTGGTGCGCGCCCCTGTTGACGCTGAGACTATCGTCTGGAAGGCGTGCATACCGGCGTTGCGAGGGCCGGCAGCAATCCGAAGTGGCGATGAGCGAGTCTGGCTGCTGCAGATTGTCCGAAACGCCGTATATGCCGAACTCAGAACCAGGAGGTTCGGCGAAGCGATCGGGTCATGCAGTGCCGGCCTCGGGAACAACGACATCGGTGTCGATCGTGCTTTGTTCAATTCGGGACCCGACGCGAATGTCGCAGCCGTCCGGGGTCGTGAGCAGGTCGACGCGGCGGTGGGGGCGCTGCCGATCGAGCTTCGTGAATGTGTTATCCTGCGCGAGGTCGAGGAGCTTTCGTATCGGGAAATCGCCCGCATCACCGAGGTGCCAATCGACATGGTCGCGGCGCGATTGTCTCGAGCGCGTCGCCTGTTGACAGTGTCATGGGATCTAGATCGGGAAGTGCCCTGAATTGAAAAAGGGCTGGGCCGCCTGCCGGACTTGGACCTTTACAAATCGGCGGGTTGCGCCATGGATGCGCGCCCCAGCACAAGGTCCTGTCCATGAGCACCAGCGTCCAGAAACCCCGCGGCCGCCAGTTTTTCGCTAATCCGGGGCCGACCAATATTCCGGATAGCGTGCTGCGCGCGCTCGATCGGCCATCGATCGACTTCCATGATCCGGATTTCGTCGAGGTGTACGATGAGGCATTCGCGGGGGTGAAGCGCGTGCTGCAAACGCAGCATCACCTGTTCATGTACAACGCATCGGGGCATGGCGCGTGGGAGGCCTCGCTGACCAACCTGCTGTCGCCAGGCGATACGATCCTGGTGCTGGAATCGGGGTATTTCTCCGAGGAATGGGCGAACATGGCCCGGGCGCATGGGCTGGATGTGCGTCTGCTGGGTTGCGACTGGCGGCGTGGGGTGGATCTCGCGCAGGTAAGGGCGGCGCTGTCCGACGATGCCTTGGCCGTGATCAAGGCGGTGTGCGTGGTGCACAACGAGACCGCGACCGGCATGATGCTGCCACTGGATGAGATCCGCGCGGCGATCGATGCGGCGAAGCATCCGGCGCTGTTCCTGGTGGATACGATCTCGTCACTGGGATCGCTCGATTTCCGCATGGATGAGTGGAAGATCGACTGCGTGGTGGGCGGCAGCCAGAAGGGGCTGATGCTGCCGACGGGTGTCAGCTTCACCGGCGTATCGCAGAAGGGGCTGGAGGCGCATGCGCGCGCGAAGCTGCCGCGGTTCTATTTCGACTGGACGCTGATGGCGAAGCGGCCGCAGAAGAGCTTTATCGGCACGCTGCCGGTCAACATGTTCTACGGACTGCGCGAGTCGATCCGGTTGCTGGAGGAAGAGGGACTGCCGAACGTGTTTGCGCGGCACACGCGGCTGGCAGAGGCGACGCGGCGCGCAGTGAAAGCGTGGGCAGGGAACAACGGGCCGCAACTGTTCTGCACCAATCCGACGCGGTACTCCGATTCAGTGACCGCGATCATGATGCCGGAGGGATATGACGCGGATGCGCTTCGGGAGACGGCGCGGGCGCGGTTCAATGTGTCCCTCGGCGGTGGGTTGGGTGTGCTGCGTGGGAAGGTGTTCCGTATCGGACATCTGGGCGATCTGAACGAGCCCATGCTGCTGGGCGCGCTCTCGGCGGTTGAGATGTCGCTGCGGATCAATCACGTGCCGCATGGCCAGGGCGGCGTCGATGCGGCGATGGAGTTCCTGGCGGAGGGGTGAGCGGGACGTAGATGGCCGGGTCAAGCCCGGCCATGACGAATTAGGGTCAGGTGCGTCCGGGCACCGGCACGATCGCACCTGTCGTCACCTTGTTGTCGGGTGAGGCGAGGAACGCGATCGTTGCGGCGATTTCCTCAGGTTTTGGCCAGGAGGCGTGATCGGCTTTCGGCATGGCCGCGCGATTGGCTGGCGTGTCGATGATCGAAGGCGCGACGGCATTGACCAGGATCCCCATGGCGGCGACCTCGGCGGCGAGGGACTGGGTGAAGGCCGCGACGGCCGCCTTGCTGGTGGCGTAGGGGGCCATGCCGCCGCCGTGGCGTGGCTCAATGCCGGGCCGGGCGCTGATGTTGACGATGCGGCCGCCGGCGGTGGCAAAGTTCTGTACCGCGGCACGGCTACAGAGGTAACAGGTCACGAAGTTGGTATTCAGCATGTCGAGCATGCTGGTCTTGTCCGTGTCGGCCACGGCGCCCATGGCGAAGCCGCCGGCGATGTGGATCGAGGCCCAGAGGTCGTCCACACCGTCATAAAGGCGTGCGACATCGGCTTCGTTGGTCAGTTCGCAATGGCCTATCAGAGTGACGCGATCCTTGTGTGGATAGGTGGCTGCCTCGGCGTCCACGACATAAGGAACGCGGCATTGTGCGCCCGCGGTCAGCAGCGCACCCACCACAGCTCTTCCGAGTGCGCCCGTACCTCCGGTAACGATCACAGTCTTGTTGGCGAAGTTCATGGCACACCTGCTGGCGGTTCGAGGACCGAGGTTCCACCAACTGCGTCAGCGCGGCAACTCGGCCCCCTTGGTTTCGTGAGCGATCGCCATGGCGATGATGCTCAGGATCGCCATGCATGTCATCACGGCGGTCACCTTGTTGAAGCTGCCGCCAAATGCGCCAACCATCAAGCCGGCAACCAATGGACCGAAGCTGGTGACAACACGCGCGGTGCCGGTGGTGAAGCCGACGGCGGTGGAACGCACATGGGTGGGGAACAGTTCCGGCAGGTAGATGGCGAAGCCTGAGAATGTGCCGAAGACACAGAAACCGAACAGCGGCAAGACGATCGGGTAGTATGGATAGTAGGCGTTGAGCCCGAGATAGAGCGTCAGGCCTGCGGCTATCGTGCCTATGGCGTACAAGGAGATCGTGCCGCGGCGGCCGAGCAGGTCGGCGAGGAAACCGAACACGATGTAGCCGGCGATGCCGCCGAGGCTCCAGAGCATCATGCCGTGGCTGACGAACGGCACGGCCGCGGATCCGGTCACGCCCGCCTCCTGGATCATCAGTGACAGGATCGTCGGCAACCAGATATTGGAGGTCCAGATCGACAGCAGCGAGCCGAGGCCGAACAGCAAACCGACGATCAGGTTACGGCGATGTTCCGATGCGAGGAGTTGCAGTGGCACGAAACGCATGAATTGCGAGTCGTCGTCGGCGACGCGCTGGCCGGCGCGAATGGTCTGGCGACGTTCGCGAACGGTCGCGAAACGGTCTGGTTCCATCATGCGGCGGCGGATGATGGTGAGCAGCAGCGCCGGCACCAGGCCAATGAAGAACACGGCACGCCAGCCGTATCCACCGATGTAGCCATAGGCCCATGCGCCAAGAAACGTGCCGAGCGCGCCGCCTGTCATCATGAGGCCGCCGATCTTGGCGCGGTGAGAGGTGTTGAGTGTTTCGGCCAGGAGGGGAATGCCCACCATCAGTTCGGCGCCGGTACCAAGGCCGGCGATGAAGCGATAGACGGCGAAATCCCAGATGCCTTGGGACAGGCCCTGCAACGCGGTGAAGACGCTGTAGAGCAGGATGCTGGTGGCAAGCGCCCGGACGCGGCCGACGTAATCTGCGTAGATACCGAAGACGAAGCCGCCGATGGCCCAGCCAAGCAGACCCGTCATGCTGAGGATGCCGCCGTAACTGCCGACCTGGGCGAGTGGTGGGTTGCCGCCGAGGAGTTCGGTCAGCGCGGGGCGCAGCACCAGCGCATAGAGGCCGAAATCCGCTGAATCGAGCGTCCAACCCAGCCAGACGACGAGGAATACCAACCATTGGTATCGTGTGACGCTGCTGAAACCGCTGGTGCGTGCCCGTGCGACGACTGCGTCTTCCATGGATCACCTCCCGCAACGGAACGCGACCAGAATCCGGTTCGGGAGAGGGCGTCGAAACGTCACGCCATCTCCCCGCCTGCGGGCGGGGCCGGCCGTCGTTCGTCGTAACGACGCGAGTACTGGAGGTTGTGGCTTAAATCAAGGATTTTGGTCGGTCGGTGCGCCCTGCGGAGAGTTGACGTGCCAGATAGCAGGCGAAATCATAATTGGGTCGTTCGAGCCAACTGAGATGGCCGGGCGCGGCGAGCGGCGCATGCGCGTTGCGATACACGCCTTCGACGCCGCTGCGATCCTCGGCGTTGACCTTGTCGAGCAGGGTTTTGAGTGTTGCCATGTGTTCGGGGCCGCGCGGTTCGTTGATGAACTCGGGGGCGAGGCCGCCGGCAAAGACGATGTGCACCTTGCCGGTGCCGCGTGGCGACAACAGTAGATACCAGAAATAGCCGGGCGTGAGGGAGATGAGCTGGGTCGGGTAGATCGACATCAGGGCGACGGTGCGGCGCCAATCGCCTTCCAGGGTGGTGTTGTCGGGATGCGCGTTGCCGATGGGCAGCGAGGCGTCCTTGGTGATCCAGTGATAGTTGAAGGTGTCGAAGCCTGGCGGGCAATCCATTTCGTCGATCTTCGACGCCGGCCCAATGGTGGCGCGGTGCAGCGTGGGGAGGTGGTAGCTCTCCATGAAGTTCTCGGCGAGGATCTTCCAGTTGGTGTCCCACACCAGTTCGTCGCGGAACGTCTCGATGTAGTTCTCCATGTGGTACTGGTGGATCATCGCGGTCAGTTTCGACAGGCGCTCGGCGACGGGCGCGATGTCGGGGTTCAACGTGACGTAGATCCAGCCGAGCCAGGTTTCCGTGCGGAGTTCCGGCAGGCGGTAGTTGTCGCGGCAGAAGCCGGGGGTGCGGTCCATGTGCGGGGCGCCGCGCAGCGCGCCATCGAGACCATAGGTCCAGGCGTGGTAGGGGCAGATGATCGCCGAGGTTCGGCCGGTGCCTTCCAGCAGGATCGAGTAGCGGTGCAGGCAGACGTTGGAGAAGGCGCGGATGGCGCCTGCTTTGTCACGCAGGATGATGAGCGGCTGGCCGGCGATTTCATAGGTAAGGTAGGCGCCGGGCTCGGCGATCGCGCTGGCACGGCCGACGCAGATCCATTCCTGGCGGAAGATGCGCTGTTGCTCGAGGGCGAGGATGTCGGGGGACGTGTAGACCGCGGGGGGCATGGCGGTCGCGTTCTCGAACGGCCGCGCGGTCGCGGCGAGCAGGGCGTCGAGGGCAGGGTGAGACACAGCGCGCGTTCCCTTTGTTGCGCTGCAGCAGTGCGCAAAAGGAACGGGGCGTCAAGCGGTAAAGGGCAGACGGGGCCCCTACCTCACGCTGACCCTCTCCTCCCCCAACGGGGAGGAGAGGGAACTATGTATGTCAGGCGGCTGCCGCCAGGGCGAAGCCGCTCAGCTTCCAGCCGGCCGCGACCATGGCACGCTGAAGGCTCGCCATGAAGCGCCTTGTGGCGTCCATGCCACCCGTGCGGGGCCAGAGCTGGCCGGTGTAGTGGCGGCCGAGCAGGTCGAGCAGCAGTTCCCGCTCCATCTTGTCGAGGCCGCCATCGGGCGTGGCGTCGCCGTAATATTCGTTCAGCGTAGCAACAAGGTCGGCATCGCGTTCAATGATCTGGCGCAGTGCGTCGTTGGACGGCGGCACCATGTGGCGGCGTTCAAGCTCCCACCGGCAGCAGGCCAGCGGGGCGGGTAGCAGGATACTCACGGGCAATCTCCAGGCGTCCGGCGTTTGTTTGGTTCCGACGCGTGCGCCCATATGGGGGACAAACGCCCTTTGTTCCAAGCGGAAATCTGTCTCGGCATTGTCTTATTTTTCGTTGGGCAACCATTTCGTTGTAGGAATCCAGCCGAGGCGCCGCTCGGCGGCAGCGTGGCTGACCGGCGACGCGCGCGGCGTGTCGCGATAAAGCGCAGGGTCTCGCAGGGGGATCGTTGCCCCATAAAGTGATTCCAGGCGAGGCACGGTTGGCTCCGTGGCGAAGGTGTCTGCGGCGGCGAGAAAGAATGTTTCAAACCCGGCGTAGGGAGCCGTGGCGGCGGCGAGGAAGCCGCGGGCGCAGTCTTCCGGCCCGACATAGGCGCGCAGATAGGGCGGCGGTTCGGAGCGCCCGGCGGGGCCGGGCTCACCGGCCATGAAGCCGGCCTGTTCCGGAAAAGAGACGAAGCAGGGGCGGATGACGATGACTTCCAGGCCACGACGGGAGAACGATTCGGCGATGCGCTCGCCGCAGAGCTTGCTGAGGCCGTAGGCATCGGTGGGGTGGGTGGGATGTTGCTCATCGATGGGTAGATAGGCGGGCGGGATGTCTGGGTTGGTCTGGTCCACGCCGGTGGCCGAGCTGCTGGAGCAGTGAACGACTCGACGGACGCCGGCCTGGTGGGCGGCCTCGAAGACGTTCCAGGTGCCCATGGCGTTCACCTGCATAGTGACCGAGTCGTCCACCGCCACGGATTTGTCGATAGCGCCGAGGTGGATGACGACATCCGTGTCACGGAAGGCGGCGAGGAGGGCGGGGAGGTCGCGGACGTCAGCCCGGTGGCAATCGGTGGCGGGGCCGATATCGACGACCCGGACGCTGTGATGGGAGGTGAAGGCGGCGGCGACATAGCGGCCAAGGCGGCCGAGGCCGCCGGTGATGGCGATGTTCATGGGCGCGCGCTAGTCGCGGAGGTGGTCGCGGAGTGTGGCACCTGTGTACTCCTGTCTGAACAGGCCGCGGCGTTGCAACACCGGGACCACGGCGCGGACGAACTGCTCGAACATGCCGGGCATCAGGGTGGGGGTCAGGATGAAGCCGTCGCAAGCCTCGGATTCGAACAGGTCCTGGAGGGTGTCGGCGATGGTTTCGGGAGAACCGACGATCTGGGGGCAGAGCTCACTGGTGGCGAAGCGGCGGGCGGCCTCGCCGAGCGTCAGGCCCTGGGCTTCGGTGCCTTGCAGGATGACATCGAGCGAGCCGCGGGAGCCGGCCTCGATCTCCATGTCGGCGAGCGGCTGGTCGGGTGGGAAGCGCGAGAGGTCGATGCCGATGTGGCCGGACATCTGCGCCATGCCGGCTTCGGTCTGCACCAGGTCGTTCACGTAGGACTGGCGTTCACGGGCGATCGAGTCGGTTTCACCGACGATGATGTCGATGGAGGGAAGGATCAGGCAGTCCTGCGGCGTGCGGCCCTGTGCCACTACGCGCGTCTTTACGTCGCGGTAGAAGGCCTGCATGTCAGCCTTGCTGTGCTGAAGGGTGAAGACCAGTTCGCCCCATTTGGCAGCGAAGTCGCGGCCTCGGGCGGAGGACCCCGCCTGCATGATGACCGGGCGGCCTTGCGGGGAGCGGGGGACGGTGAGGGGGCCGCGCGTCTTGATCCAGCGGCCCTGGTAGTTGACGTAGTGGACTTTGTCGGGATCGGCGTAGATGCCGCGTTCTTTGTCGAGGACCAGGGCGTCGGCGTCCCATGATTCCCATAGGCGGACGACGGCTTCCACAACCTCGTCGGCGAAGTCGTAGCGCTGGTCGCGCGGGGGAAGCTGGTCGAAGCCATAGTTCTGCGCCTCGAGGTGGCCGTGCGAGGCGACGACGTTCCAGGCGACACGGCCGCCGCTGAGCAGGTCCAGCGTACCGAGCGAGCGGGCCAGGTGGTAGGGCGGATAGAAGGTGGAAGATACAGTCGCGCCGAGGCCGATGCGGGAGGTGACGCGGGCCATCATGGAGAGCGGGGGAATCGGGTCGAGCAGGCCCATCTGGCCGCCGCAGCGCAGGATGGAGGCGAAGCTGCCGCCGTAGAGGTCGTAGAGGCCCAGGATGTCGGCGAAGAACAGGCTGTCGAACTTGCCGGCTTCCAGCACGCGGGCGATGTGCTCGTGCCATTGCGGGGTGAAGACGCCGAGATCGGCTTCCGGGTGGCGCCACGCGCCGTGATGGTGCGCGGTGGGGCCGGCCAGCAGGAAGGCCACGAAATGCATCTTGCGGGGCGTCGTCATCGCTTGGACCATCTGACAGGACGAGAAGGAGAACTGCGGTGAGTCTCACCATAGCGCCACGGCGTACGCCTGGCACGTTTCTGTATGCCGAGCCGGTGACGGCGCTGGAGGGGCTGGTTGCCGATATCGCGTTCCTCGGCGTGCCGTATGCGCAGGCATACAACTACGAGGATATCACCAACGACCAGAGCAATGGGCCGACGGCGATGCGGGAAGCCTCGACGCGGATCATCCGGTCGCTGGAGCGGTACGACTTCGATCTTGGCGGGCCGCTTTATGCGGGGCGCGCGATCCGCACGGTCGATTGCGGCGATGTCCGATCGGAGGTGGGGGATGCTATCGGGCATTCGCGGCGGACCGAGCAGGCGGTGCGCGCGATCCTGGCGGCCGGTGCGCTGCCGATCGTCCTGGGTGGCGATCATGGGGTGCCGATACCGGTGCTGCGGGCGTACGAGGGGCGTGGGCCGATCACGCTGGTGCAGATCGATCAGCATATCGACTGGCGCGATGAGGTGAACGGCGTGCGCGAGGGGTTGTCGAGCCCGATCCGGCGCGCGTCGGAGATGGCGCATATCGGCGAGATCTTCCAGATCGGGCTGCGTGCGACGGGGAGCGCGCGGCAGGAGGAGGTGGATGCGGCGCTGTCTTATGGCGCGCATCTGATCCCGGCATGGGAGCTGCACTCGGTTGGCATGGAGGCCGTGCTGGCACGCATACCGGATGGCGGGCAGTACTATCTGACTGTGGACCTGGATGGGATGGACCCATCGATTGCACCGGCGGTGGCTGCGCCGTGCCCTGGTGGCGTGACGATGGATCAGGCGCGGTCGCTGATCCACGGGCTGGTGCGGAAAGGGCGAGTGGTCGGGATGGATGTGGTGGAGATCACGCCGCGGGACGACGTGAACCGGATCACCTGCATCACGGCAGGCCGGCTGATCGTGAACCTGATCGGGATGGCGGTGCGGGCTGGTTATTTCGACCGCTAGCACCCCGGGACGGGGACGTGGATACGGCGAAGGAATTCGCGCGAACGGGGGTGCGTCGGGTGCGTGAAGAACGTCGCCGGTGTTGCGTCTTCCAGGACACGGCCGCTGTCCATCAACAGGATGCGGGTGCCGACTTCGCGGGCGAACTGCATCTCGTGGGTGACGACGAGCATGGTCATGCCGTCCTGCGCAAGAGCGCGGATCACTTCCAGGACCTCGCCGACGAGTTCGGGATCGAGCGCCGAGGTGGGTTCGTCGAACAGCATTAGCACGGGCTTCATCGCCATGGCGCGGGCGATCGCGACGCGCTGCTGCTGACCGCCGGAGAGCTGCGCGGGGCGTTTGGCGGAGTGTTCCGACATGCGAACACGGTTGAGCTGTTCGGCTGCAAGGGCGCGCGCATCGGCGAGCTTCATGCCGAGCACGCGGCGAGGGCCGATCGCGACGTTGTCCAGCGCGGACAGGTGGGCGAAGAGGTTGAAACGCTGGAACACCATGCCGATGTGGCGGCGCTTGCGCGCGGTGGCGGCGGGCTTGTCGGGGACCAGATGGCCGTTGCGTTTTTCGCCAGCCATGTTGGTGCCGTCGACGACGATCTCGCCGGTGGTAGGGATCTCGATGCGATTGACGCAGCGGAGGAGGGTGGATTTGCCGGCACCGCTGGGACCGATGATCATGACGATCTCGCCTTGGGTGACGGTGAGATCGACGCGATCGACCACAGGGATGTCGCCGAAGACCTTGGAGAGGCCGTGGATGGCGAGGAGAGGCGTGGCGGCGGTCATGGGAGGTGCCGGCGCTGCTGATCGACGATTATGCGTGCCGCGACTGATGGCCGGGTCAGGCCCGGCCATGACGGTACGAGGTAGCGCATGATCATGCCAGCTTCTTCTCGACGAACTCGGAGAACCAGGCGAGCACCGAGATGATGACGAGGTAGTAGACGGCGAGTTCGGCGTAAAGCTCGAACGGCGTGAAGCGTTCGGCGATGATCACCTGTGCGGATCGTGTGAGCTCGGTGATGGAGATCACCGACAGGAGCGACGAGCTTTTCACCAGCGTGATGACTTCATTGGTGAGCGGCGGGGTGATGCGACGCAGCGACTGCGGCAGCAGGATGAACAGGATCGACTGGCGGTTGGTCATGCCAATGGAGAGAGCGGCCTCGGTCTGGCCGGCTTCGATGGATTGCAGGCCGGCGCGGACGATTTCCGAGATGAAGCCGCCGGAGTTGAAGGCCAGCGCGATGACAGCGCTCCAGAACGGCGAGAACTCCAGGCCGAAGCGCGGCAGCGCGAAATACACCAGGAAGATCTGCACCAGCGCTGGTGTGCCGCGCACGAAATAGACGTAGGCGCGGACCACCGCTTTGGGGATCGCCATGTCGGAGACGCTGATCAGCCCGCATACGATGCCGACAACCGTGCCGACGATCAGCGCGCAGATCGAGATTTCCAGTGTGACGACGGCACCCTGCAGCATGTAGGGCGCCGCGTACCAGATAACCCCCCAATCGAAGTCAGGCATGGAAACGTGGTGTCAGGGCAGGATCGCGGGTAGCGCGTTGGGCGTATCCATCGTGCTGCCGAACCATTTCTCCTGCAGCTTGGAGAGTGTGCCGTCCTTCTTCATCTGCCCGAGCTGATCGTTGACGAAGGATTGGAAGGCAACGTCCTCCTTGCGGAAGGCCATGCCGAAATAGGCGGTGATGTCGGAGACGCCGCCGACCATCTTGAACTTGCCGGGGGCGTCCTTCATCACGACGAGCATGGTGGACTTGGAGTTCACCACCGCGTCGATGCGCTTGTTGAGCAGATCCTGATAGGCTTCGGGGTAGTGCTCGTACTGCTTGACGTCGGCGTAGCCTGGCTTGCCGGCGGCTTTCAGCTTTGCCTCAAAGGTCTTGATGATGCCGGCGGCGGCACTGCCGATCTGCACGCCGACGATCTTGCCGGAGAGGTCATCGGCGGTCTTGATCTTGTCCTCGTTGGCGCGCAGCAGGATCATGTTGCTGGCATCGGCGTAGGGCATCGAGAAGAGGACCTTCTCCGCACGTTCCTTGGTGATGGTCATGGCGGAGACGATGACGTCGAACTTGTTGGCGTAGAGCGCGGGGATGATGCCGTTCCAGGCTGTATCCACAAGCTGCGGCTTCACGCCGAGCTTCGGGGCGAACGTGTCGATGATGTCGGGGTCGTAGCCGATGATCTTGCCGTCCTTGAAGAACTCGTAGGGGACGTAGGCGGCCTCCATGCCGACGATGAGCGTGCCGCGTCGCTTGACCTCGGTCAGCGTGTCGGCCCTGGCTGAGCGGATGGCCGGCATGGCGAGCAAAGCCGAACCGGTACCGATCAGAACTGTACGCCTGCGCATGAAGCTGTCCCCGTTTGGTTTGTATGGGTCAGAGGGAAGCAATGCGCGTGCCAAGGAAAGGGTTCACACGGAGGGCACGGGGAACCACGGAGCGCCACCGAGAAGACGATTTCGGCGCGCTGACGCGCGCGAAGCGCCCTATGTGGGTCCCCGTGCTTCTTTGGGGTCTCCGTGTGAACCCTTTCTGCGCAATGGCCCGGGAATTGCTGGCCGTGCTGGCGTTTACCAGCAGGAGGCACGGCAAATGGCGGCCAAACCACTTCATCTGGGCTGGTTTATGAACTTTACGCCCGGCGAATGGGACCATCCGCTGGGTGCCGGTGGCTCGCCGTGGGACGGCAAGTTCTATATCGATATGGCGCAGGCACTGGAGCGCGCGTGCTTCGACTACATCATGATCGAGGACACGCTGATGGTGTCCGAGGCGTATGGCGAGTCAGCGGAAGCCGCGCTGAAGCACGCGCTGCAGGTGCCGAAGCATGATCCGGCGCCGCTGGCTGCGTTGATCAGCGCGGCGACGACGCGGCTGGGTGTGGTCGCGACGATGTCTACACTTGCCTATCCGCCGTTCATGCTGGCGCGGCTGTGCAGCACGCTTGATCATATCGCGGGCGGCCGGTTCGGGTGGAATATCGTGACGTCGGGCGAGGATATCGCGGCGCAGAACTTCGGGTTGGACAAGCTGCCGCCGCGCGAACAGCGCTACGAGATGGCGGACGAGTATGTCGATCTGGTGTGCAAGCTGTTCGATTCATGGGATCCGGATGCGGTGGTGATGGATCGCGCGACGGGCACCTATGCGGATTTCCACAAGGTGCGGCCAATTCATTTCGAAGGAAAGTATTTCAAGTGCCGGGGGCCGCTGAATACGGTGCGCTCGCCGCAGGGGAAGCCGGTATTCGTGCAGGCGGGCGGATCGCCTCGGGGGCGGGCATTTGCCGCGAAGCATGCTGATTCGATCATCGCGACCGCGAATGGGATCGAGGGCATGAAGGGCTACCGCGACGATGTGCGGCGCCACGCGGCATCGTTCGGGCGCGATCCGGACGACATCAAGGTATTGTTTCTGGTGTATCCAATTTTGGCGGAGACCGATGACGAGGCGCAGGCCAAGCGGCAACGGATGATCTCTTCGCAGCATTTCATCGAGCGGGCGCTGGCCAGTACGGCGACCGTCACGGATATCGATTTCTCCAAGTTCGACCTGGATCAGCCGCTACCTCGGCTGACCACGAATGGCGAGCAAGGGTCGCTGGACAAGTTCGCGCAGTGGGGGAGCGGCAAGACCCTGCGGCAATTGGCGATGGAACGGTTCAGCGCCGCAGGGTCGGAACTGGATTTTGTCGGCTCGCCGGACACGGTGGCGGAGAAGATGGCGAACGCGATGGAGGCGATCGGCGGCGACGGGTTCCTGATCAGCACGCCGTTCCAACGGACCAGCCGGCGCTTCATCGTGGAGGTGACCGAGGGGCTGGTGCCGGCGCTGCAGCGGCGGGGACTGATGCGGACGGAGTATTCAGGGCGGACGCTGCGGGAGGTGCTGGCGGAGTACTGAGTGGCAGGCCCCTCCTCCTGCCCTCTCCTGCGATGGGAGGGGGAGAACGGTGGCGTTAGCCCAGAAAGCTGTCACTTGTTGCACTCGATCTGGGCACATCCTTCGTGTGCTGATGAAACATGGCGCATAGCGCCCATGGCACGTGGTTTGCTGCACCGCAGACCGATGGACGGAGCCCTATGAGCATTCATCGTCGCCGCCGCGAGCCGATGAGCCGGTCTCGCCGGGTGCATGCCGACGACACGATGTGGACCGTGGTGCTGACCCTGGTCGCGGGTGCACTGCTGGCGTTGGCCACCGGCCTGTGCGCATTCACCGAACTGGAGCGGCTCGGCCCATCTGTAGGCAACATCGTTGTCTTCCGGGCGGTCGCCGGTGCGACCGAGTGGTGGCATATCGAAGCGAAGATCGCCGATGCTCCAGGCCAGACCTGTGTTCTGAGCCCCGCCGTCATGGGTTCCGGTGGTGGCAGCCTGATCATCGAGGCACGCCGGCTCAGCAGCCCTCCGGTATATCGCGTCCACTGGGCTGGCCGGCACACCAGCAATGGCGCCAGCGATTGCGGTGCATCCGCCGACCTCGTGTTGTCGCGTAGCGACCTGATGCGGCTGGCTGACGTTTCTGGCGGCTTCAATGCCAATTTGCGGATGATCGATCCGTGAGTGCAGCCGAACCGATCGTCGTGCTGGATCGGATCTGGAAGTCCTTTGGACCGCTAGAGGTGCTGACAGATGTATCCCTGTCGGTACCGCGGGGTGAGGTGGTCTGCATCATCGGACCCTCGGGGGCAGGGAAGTCCACGCTGCTCCGCTGCATCAACCATCTGGAGACGATCAACGACGGGACGATTCATTTCGAGGGGAAGCCGGTCTATCGCTACAAGGTCAACGGCAAGCTGGTGATCGACCCGGAGCGGCGCGTGGAATCGATCCGCGCGCAGATCGGCATGGTGTTCCAGTCGTTCAACCTGTTCCCGCATCTTACGGCACTGGGCAACGTGACCGAGGCGCCGATCTATGTGCTGCGCGAACCGACCGCCGAGGCGCGTGCGCGCGGATTGGAACTGCTGGCCAAGGTCGGCCTGTCGGAAAAAGCGAACTCCTATCCGCATCAGTTGAGTGGCGGACAGCAGCAGCGCGTGGCGATTGCGCGGGCACTGGCGATGAATCCGAAGCTGATGCTGTTCGATGAGGCAACTTCGGCGCTGGATCCGGAACTGGTGGGCGAAGTGCTGCGGGTGATGCGGCAACTCGCGGGTGAAGGCATGACGATGATCGTCGTTACGCATGAAATGGATTTCGCGCGTGAGGTCGCGGACCGGGTGGTGTTCATGGACTCCGGCAACATTGTCGAGGATGGTCCCCCGGCGCGGGTGTTCACCAATCCGCGCAGTCCGCGCACGCGGCAGTTCCTGCAATCCGTGCTCAATCGGAATGGTGGTGAGATCAATAACGGGGGTGAGGGTCATGAGTGAAGACACAAATCCGCTTGGCCGGCGCGGACTGATCCGTGCCGGAGCGATCGGTGGCGCGGGGATGCTGCTCGCAGCAGGTGCGGCACGGGAGGCCGCGGCCGCGGTGCCACCGGTGAACGACACGGATTTCGCTGATTTCTCGCTGATCAAGATCAACGGCGGTGATGATTCGCTGGCGAAGATCCAGAAGAAGGGGCTTGTTGTCGGTACGTCGAACGACTGGCCGTATTCGTTCCTCGATCCAAAGACCAATGTGTGGAGCGGCCTGGACGCCGACATCCTGAACATGGTCGCCAAGATGCTGAAGATCGACAAGGTCACGGTGCAGACGGTGACCTTCGACGGGCTGATCCCCGGACTGCTGGATGGCCGTTTCGACATCGTGGGCGATTCGATCCACTATACGAAGAATCGCTCGAAGGTCGTGAACTTCTGCTGGGGGACTTACTACTACGCCGAGGCGCTGGTGGTGCCGAAGGGCAATCCGCATCACCTGCATCAGCTTGCCGACTGCAAGGGGTACACCGTCGGCTCGCTGCTGGGCACCAACTACGCCGAGTGGCTGCAAGGCATCCCGGGCCTCAAGTTCCAGGGCTACAAGGACTGGGCGCAGATCATTCCGGAACTTGCGATCGGGCGCACCGATGCGGCGCTGTTTGATTCGCCGGTGGTCGCCGCCTTGATGAAGGATCACCCGGAATGGCAGATCGAGATGGTGTCGGACTATGATCCGCACACGTTCAAGAACCCGGTGGGCTATAGCAGCTACGCCTTCCGCCAGGGCGATATCGAGTGGAACACCGCGGTGAGCTCGGCGATCCAGTGGATGGAGTATAACGGCAAGATGAAAGACATCCTGACGAAGTGGGGACTGACGGGGTATAACAACTAGTCGATGTACTTCTCCCTTCAGGACGTCTTCAACTTCCTGCCATCGTTGTTGCAGGGAGCCGTGATCACCATTGCTGTGTCATTGCTGGCGTTTGCGCTGGCGTTGCTGTTCGGGCTGGTCTTCGGCATCGCGCGCATTTCGCGCGTGGCGCCGGTGCGCGGCGTGGCGGCGTGCTACATCCAGTTCATCCGCGGCACACCGCTGCTGCTGCAACTGTTCTTCATCTATTACGTGTTGCCTTACGTGGGCATCGTGCTTTCGCCATTCGTCTCCGGCGTCATCGGGCTGACGATGAACTATGCGGCCTATATGGCCGAGGTGTTCCGGTCGGGCATCCAGGCGATTCCGAAAGGGCAATGGGAGGCCGGTTCGTCCGTCGGCATGTCTAGGGCGCTGCTGATGCGGCGGATCATTCTGCCGCAGGCGATTCGCATCATCGTACCAGCGCTGGGGAATTTCTTTGTGTCCATCTTCAAGGATTCGGCGCTGGTGTCGGTGATCACACTGCGCGACCTGATGTTCAGCGGTCAGTTGCTGGCGTCGGCGACGTACAAGCACTTCGAGATCTTCACCATGGTGGCGGTGATCTACTTCCTGATCAGCTACCCAACGGCGAAGCTGGTCGAATGGGTGGAGGCGAAGATCGACATCACGCGACGGCCGACCGTGATCGGTATGCGCGTGTAGTGGGCTAGCAGCCGCACCAGCGGTTGATGTGCCAGTCCGTGTGGGCGAGCGCGGGGCAGAAGTCGTTGATGATCGGTGCAACGGCATCATAGCGATGCCGGCTGGCGACGGCGCGGGCGTCCATTTCGGCGCGGAGTTCGGCAGCGCGGGCGGCGAGGGCGGGAAGGTCCACGGTCAGCAGCTTGCGGTTGCGTACGACGAAGCGGCCGTTGACCATGACGTCTTCGACACTGGTGCCGTCCTCGCCAAGCACCATCTGCGTGGTTGGCGCGTTCAGTGGGATGAGCGTGGGAGCGTCGAGATTGTGGAAGACGATGTCGGCGGCATAGCCTGGCGCGATGCGGCCGATGTTGTCGAAGCCGAGGGCGCGGGCGCTGCCTGTGGTGGCGGCGGCGAACACCTGCGGTGTGGTGATCCATTGCGCAGTGTCGGGGCCGCGCGAATGCGATGCGGCGGCGGCGAAATGCATCGCCTCAAACATATTGAGGTTGTCGTTGCAGGTGGCGGCGTCGGTGCCGATGCCGAGGTTGACGCCGACGGCGAGCATGCCGGCAGCATCTGCGATGCCGTTGCCAAGCCGCATGTTGCTGGCTGCGTTGTGCGCCACCGAACCGCCGTGGGCGCCGATGCGCTTCATCTCGTCGGCATCGAGCCAGACACCGTGGGCGGCAACGAAGCGGGGGCTGAGCAGGCCAAGATGCTCGATATGCGCGGTGAGCGAACGGCCGTAGCGGCGCATGCCAACCACGGACTGCACTTTGGATTCCGCGAGGTGGGTGTGGATGCCGACGTCGTATTCCGAGGCGAGGTCGCGGCAGGCGATCATGAACTCGTCGCGGCAATGTAGTGGGATCGTCGGCGCCACGGCGGGGCGCACCAATGAGCGATCGGCTCGCCAGTTGTGCAGGATGGCGCGCATGCGTTCCAGCGTTTCCTGCCAGGACGGCAGGCCGAGCGGTGCGACGGCTTTTTGCAGGTGCGGTGGGAGGGCGTCCATCAGGCCGGGAATGGCTTCATAGAGCGTCATGTCGGCCATCATCGGCGCGATCACCGCGCGCATGCCGGCTTGTGTATACGCTTCGGCGACGGAGGCGATGCCCTCCTCGGTGGGCAGCGGGAATTCGACGAACAGGTCGTAGCAGGCGGTGCAGCCTTTCAGCAGCATCTCGGCGGCGCCGATCGTGGCGGAGACGCGCTTTTCCTCGGTGGATCGATAAGGCGAGGTGTGCGGCGCGGAGGCCAGCAGCAACTCCAGCGTGATGCGATCGCCCATCGAGCGCGACAGGTTGCCGTGGCCGTGGGTGTGTGCATTCACCAGGCCAGGGTGCAGCAGACGGCGCGATGCATCGATGACCTGAGCGTGGTCGGGGATCGGCATCCCGGGGGCACCGATCGCGGCGATGTTGCCGTGTTGCACAAGCAGGTCGGCTGGACCGAGGAAGCCGGTTGCGTCCAGTACCAACCCTCCACGAATTGCCAGCGGTCGATGGAGATCTTCAGTCACGGCGGATGAGAACCTCGATGGGGGTGGGACCGAAGCCGGCGGCGGGATTGAAGCGCTGCGGGCAATTGGAGAGCACGGCGATGACGGGGACTTCGGCGAGCAGTTCAACGAAGTCGCCCGGTTTGGACAGACCGGCCTCGATGGCCATCGCGCCATCCTGTCGCACTGGGACGTTCATGAAGAAATTCACGTTGGCGACGACATCTGAGGGAGAGAGCGACCAGCGGGCGAGCTCGGCGATGAAGTTCTGGTGGCAGCCGGGCGTGTCCTCGACACCGTAGCGCGTGAAGTTGCTCCAGGAGCTGCAACAGCCACCGATCGTGTCGTGGCGGCCGCAGGTGTCTTCAATGATGCGCATCAGGACCTGGGCGTGATCGGAGTAGAGTTTTGAGCCTTTGCCGAGGTAGATGTTGCCGTTGATCTTCATCGTGTTTGGCGCGTTGTAGCGGTCTACCGGCAGTTCGGCTGCGTAGCACAGGAAGTCCACTGCCTGCTGGCCGTGCGTATCGACGATGCGCAGCCGCTCGCCGGCGGCAAGCCTGGTGGAGAAATGTCCGCCGGCTCCGACGATCACGGGTCAGGCCGCGAGCAGGGCGGGCGGCGGGATCAGTGCGCTGTCGGATGGCATCAGCTTGCCGGCGCGTATCGCGAAGGCGGGCGTCAACAGGTCCGGGGCGATGACGCTTTCGCCGCTGTTGTCGGAGAGCGTGAAGCGACCGTGCAGCAGGTCGAGGACGGAAATGTCGGCCTCGCGGCCTGGCTGCAGCGAGCCGAGGCTGTCCTGCATCTTCAGCATCTTTGCCGCATTGCTGGTGACGGTGGCCACGATTTCAGGGAGCGGGATGCCGAGGGTCATCAGCTCGGTCATCGCGTGGGTGAGGTTGAAGGGGGCGACACCGACGAAGGGATTGTCTGACTTCGCGGTGTCGCCTTCGCCCGGGACGCGCACGTTGTAGCCGTGCATGTCAGCGCCGAGGGTGTGGGGGCGAATGCCGGCAGCAAGAGTGCGGCGAGCCATTTCGAAGCTGAAATGCGAGCCGTGGCCGACATCGACGGTGACGCCGCGTTCGAGCGCGGCCCAGACGACGGGGTGGACCTCGCCGGTGGCGGTGGACACAAAGCCGCCAGGGTGGCGGGTGAAGGGGTGTGCGAGAACGTCGCCGGGTTCCATCAGTGGCATCAGTTCGCGCACGACCTCATCCGGGTCGATGGTGGCGCCGTCTTTCACCGGCCAGATCTGGCCGAGGTGGATATACAGCGGGACGCCGAGTTCGCTGGAGATGCGCTTCCCAAGCTTGATCACCTCGAGGCCCCAGCGGGAGGCACCGCCGATCTCGGCATGGGCCTTCACGCCGCGCACGATGTCGGCGTTGGCACGGCCGGCGCGGATAGTGGCCTTCACGTCCACCTGGTCGGGTCCATACAAAGCAGGATACAGATGGCCTTCGAGGCCGCCGACCAGATAGGCGGAGATGAAGCACAGGACACGGGTTTGCGCTGGCTCCACGACGAAGTGGCGGAAGCCGGGGATGGTCATGCAGCTTGGTCCGCCTTGGTCCACGACAGTGGTGACGCCGGACTGGATGCCAACCATGTCTGCGTTCAGGCCGAATTTGCCGGTGACGTGCTGATAGATGTGCGCATGGGTGTCGATCATGCCGGCGATGACGATTTTGCCGGTTGCGTCGACAACCTGGGCTGCCGCGGGCGGCAGGGAGGGCTCGATGGCGGTGATGTGGCCGCCAGTGACGGCGACGTCAGCAATGCTGTCGCGACCTGTCGCGGGGTCGATTACGCGTCCGCCATGCAGCAGCAGATCGAATTGCCTGTCCATCGAATGACCTCTCCAATTGTCGGAGCACCCAGATCGTCAGTATGCTGACGGCTTGGCATTGCGCAAGCGGGGGAGTGCATGGGCGAGGGCGTCGGCCAATCGGTGCATCGGCTGGAAGACGACCGGTACCTGCGCGGCAAGGGCGAGTTCATCGCGGATATTCGCCTGGCCGGCATGCGCGACCTGGCGTTCGTGCGCAGCCCTGTGGCGCATGCGCGGATTCTGAGCGTGCGCAAGCCCGAGGGGGCGGTGTTTGTTGCCGCCGATCTGCTGGGCGTGCAGCCGATCGTTGCGGTGTCGGGATTGCCGGGTTTCAAGCCATCGGTGCAGCCGGTGCTGGCGTCCGACAAAGTGCGGCATGTCGGCGAGCCGATCGCCGTGTGCGTGGCGGACAGCCGGGCGGAAGCGGAAGACCTGGCGGCGTCGGTTGAGGTGGAGTTCGAGGAGCTGCCGGCCGTTGTTGACATGCGCGCGGCGCTGACCAGTCCAACGAAGCTGCACGATCACTGGGACAACAACGTTTTCCTGGAGACATTCTTCGAGGTTGCATCGGAGCGATTTGCCCAGCCGGCACCGATTGTCGTGCATCGGAAGCTGCGCACCGCGCGGCAGTGCATGTCGCCGCTGGAGGGACGTGGTGTCGTTGCGACGTGGGATCGGCGGCTGGAGCAATTGCTGCTGTACACGTCGACTCAGTTGCCGCATATCGTGCGGACGGGGCTGGCCGGATGCCTGGGATGGGATCAGGCGCGGATACGCGTTGTTGCGCCGGACGTCGGTGGCGGGTTTGGCTATAAGGGGATTTTGCTGCAGGAGGAGGTGTGCGCGGCGTGGCTGGCCCGGCATCTCGGGCATCCGGTGCGCTGGATCGAGGATCGGCGCGAGCAACTGACCGGCAACGCGAATTGCCGCGAGCATGACTATGACCTGACGGTCTACGCCGAGGCGGATGGCACGCTGATCGGCATCGATGCGGATGCGGTTGTGGATGCGGGTGCATATTCGGCGTATCCGTTCTCGGCGTGCCTGGAGGCGGCGCAGGTCGCCTCGATCTTGCCGGGGCCGTACACGATGCAGGCTTATCGTTGCCGCACATATTCCGCGGCGACGAACAAGCCGCCGATCCTGCCGTATCGGGGGGTTGCGCGGGCTGGCGTGTGCTTCGCACTGGAAGTGGCGCTGGATGCGGTGGCGCGGCAGGCGGGACTGGAACCGCATGAGGTGCGGCTGCGCAATCTGGTGGCGCCGGAGCGGATGCCGTTCGAGAACATCACCAATAAATACTTCGATAGCGGGGATTATCCGCAGTGCATGCGCCGGGTGATCGAGTCGATCGATCTGCCGGCTGTGCGCCGGCGTCAGGCGGAGGCAACCGGGGCGGTGCGCATCGGGTTCGGCTGCGCGATTTTCTGCGAGCAGGCCGCGCATGGCACGACGGTCTATGCCGGATGGGGCATACCGATGGTGCCCGGCTTTGAGCAGGCGGTGGCGCGCATGACGCCTGATGGCGGGCTGGAACTGCGCGTTGGTATCCAGAGCCATGGGCAGGGGTTGGAGACGACGCTGGCGCAGGTGGCGCATGAGGTGTTGGGGGTTCCAATCGCCTCCATCCGGGTAGTGCATGGCGATACCGCGTTCACGCCGTATTCCACCGGGACATGGGGTTCACGGTGTGCGGTGATGGCAGGAGGCGCAGTAGGCACCGCTTGCCGTGAAATGGCGGAACGGATAGCCCGGATTGGGGCGCACCTTTTGCAGGCGCCGGTCGATGCGGTGCGTGTCGGTGGCGGCGTGGTCAGCGGACCGAATGGCAGTGTGCCGATCGCCGAGGTGGCGCGCACCTGGTATCTGCGGCCGCAGGATCTGCCGGTGGATGTGTCCCCGGGAGGGCTGGAGGTGACGGCAGGATATAAGCCTCTGCGTGATTCTGGCACGTTCAGCTATGCCGCACATGCGGCGGTCGTTTCTGTCGATACTGAGTTAGGCGATATCCGCATCCTGGATTATGCGATCTGTGAGGATGGCGGGACGCTGATCAATCCCACCATCGTCGATGGGCAGGTGATCGGCGGTACGGCCCAGGGGATCGGCACCGCGTTGTACGAGGCGATGCCGTATGATGCATCGGGGCAGCCACTGGGTTCCACATTGGCGGACTACCTGCTGCCGGGCGCGACCGAGGTGCCGGAGCCTCGGATCGATCACATGGCAACGCCGTCGCCGCTTTCGATGTTCGGGCAGAAGGGGATCGGCGAAGGGGGGGCGATCGGGCCTCCCGCTGCACTGGCCAACGCCGTGAATGATGCGCTGGCGCCGCTTGGCGTGGAACTCACGGAATTGCCGATCACGCCACAACGCGTGTTGGCGGCGTTGCTGGCACGATGAAGCCTGCGGCATTTGAGCACGCTCGTCCCACAAGCCTTGCCGATGCCGTGGCGTTGCTTCGGGACGGTGCGCGCGTGCTGGCCGGTGGGCAATCGCTGGGCCCGATGTTGAACCTGCGTCTCGTGCAGCCGCGGATGCTGGTGCAGGTGAACCGGTTGCCGGAACTGTGTGGGGTGGCAGCGGATGATGCTGCGGTGAGCATCGGTGCCTGCGTGACGCATGCAGCGATTGCTGATGGGCTGGTGCCGGATATCGGTGACGGTGTGCTGGCGCGCGTGGCGGAGGGCATCGCTTATCGCGCCGTGCGCAATCGCGGGACCATCGGCGGCAGCCTGTGCCATGCCGATCCTGCCGCCGATTGGGTGACGGTGCTGACGGCGCTGGATGCGGTGGTGGTGTTGCATGGAGCAAGCGGCGATCGTGAACTCGGTATGGCCGATTTCGTGTGTGGTGCGTTCCAGACGGCGTTGATGCCGGGCGAAATCCTGCGGGCGGTGCGCGTGCCGCGCCTGCCGTCTGACGCGCGGTGGGGATACGAGAAGGCGTGCCGGAAGCCTGGTGATTTTGCGCATGCGATGGCCGCGGTGTTGATACGTGGCGAGCAACGGCGCGCAGTGATTGGCGCGCTGGGGGGTAAGTCGTTGCTGCTGGAGGGGGAGGTGGCGTCGGAAGCGGGGGCGTTGCATGCGCTGCGGAGCCTGGAGCCGGTGCAGCGCCATATGCAGGTGACGGTGCTGCGGCGCGCGTTCGCGAAAGCAGAGGCATGAGCCGCGTCACACTGATGGTGAATGGCGCGGCAGTGACTGCCGACGTAGCGCCTCGAACGCACCTTGCTGATTTCCTGCGCGAGGACCGGCTGCTGACCGGGACGCATATCGGCTGCGAGCACGGCGTGTGTGGCGCGTGCACCTTGTTGATCGAAGGCGCGCCGGCACGATCATGCATTGCCTTCGCTGTCGCGTGCGATGGCGCCGATATACGCACGATCGAGGGGTTGGAAGACGATCCGATTATCGCACGGTTGCGCGAGGCGTTCACCGCGGAACATGCGTTGCAGTGCGGCTACTGCACGCCGGGCATGCTGGTGACGGCGCGTGACATCGTGCTCCGTTTGCCGCATGCGGATGAGGCGAGGATCAGGTTGGAGCTTGCGGGCAATCTGTGCCGCTGCACGGGCTATGCCGGGATCGTGCGGGCGATCATCCGCGTTCTGGCGGAGCCCGTTATCCTGCAACAGCCGAAGCCTGAGGCGCTGCTACCTTTGGTGGTCACCGCGGCGCGTTCGCGGGCGGCGGCGCCACGGCAGGCTGAAACGCCCGGTTTGACGCACGCTGTCCGTATTGGCCTGCCGCTGGGCACGGTATGGGCCGCCATCCAGGATGTTCACTTGGTCGCGGACTGCGTTCCGGGCGCGCGGCTCGTGACCATCGAGGGGGATCGGCTGCGGGGCGAGGTGCGGGCTGCCCTTGGTCCGATCGAGACGTTGTTCGCGGGCGATGGCCGCGTCGCGTTCGATGCGACTGAGCATCGCGCGGAGATCAGCGGCGATGGGCGCGACAGTCGCTCCGGCACGCGGCTGAGTGGGCGCGCAGTGGTGCGTCTGCACGAAGTCGATGCAACGACGACGCGCGCAGAGGCGGCGATCGACTACACGCTGCGGGGACCGCTGGCGCAGTTCGCGCGCGGCTCGATCGTGCAGGACTTTGCCGCGGCGATGGCGACGACGTTTGCCGCGAATCTGGAGGCGCGGCTCACTGGCGGGGCAGCGCCCCTGCCGGCGCGCCTGTCGATTGGCACTCTGATGCTGCGTGCGTTCTGGCGGCGTGTGCGCACGCTGCTGCGGATGGGCTGATGGACGCGATCGTTGCACAGGAAACTTATCGGGTCCTGGGGCGCCGACCAGGGTTCTTGGTGCGGCGGCTGCACCAGATCCACCTCGCGCTGTTTGCCGAGGAATGCAAGGCGTTCGGTGTCACGCCGGTGCAATACAGCATCCTGACCGTCGCTGCTGCACAGCCGGGGCTGGATCAGGCGGCGCTGGCCAACGAAGTTGGTGTCGATCGCACGACAATGGCCGACGTGCTGGCGCGGTTGGAACGTCGCGGCCTGGTGCGGCGCAGCCGCGTGGAACGCGACGCGCGTCGCAAGCTGGTGCATGCCACGGTGGCCGGGCGGCGACTGCTCGCACGCATGGATGGTCCGGCGCAGCGCGCGCATGAGCGCACCATTGCCGGGCTGCCGTTGAAAGAACGCGAGGCGTTCATCGAGGCACTGCGTCGCCTGGTGGAGGCCGGCGGCGACCTGGGCCGGGCACAGCGGGTCTGATCGCCCAATCCGTAGGCACGCGTTGCATTGGTTGTTGCGCGGATCAGGGATTTGCACGGCACGTTGATTGCATGTGAGATATCCGGCAACGGCTTCTGGGAAACGCAGCATGGCGGCAAAGCCATTCCACATGGGCTGGTTCCTGCAAGGGTCCAGCGTGCAGGCCTGGGGCGAAAGCTGGACCGGGCATATCGGTACGACATGGATGGTACCGGAACTGTTCGTAGATATGGCGCGCTGTCTGGAGCGCGCCTGTTTCGACTACGTGCTGCTGGAGGATTCGTCGTACGTTGGCGAAAGCTGGGGCGGGTCGACCGAGCTGTATCTGCAGCACGCGATTGCCGTGCCGCGCCAGGATCCGTCCGTGGTGGCGTCGATCATGACACAGGTGACATCGCGTATCGGCATCGTGCCGACATTCGGCACCTATGCCTACCCGCCCTATCTGCTGGCGCGGTTGATCGCGACGCTGGATCAGGTGTCGTCGGGACGCATCGGCTGGAATGCGGTGACCGGCAGCTCGGACTTCGCGGCCATGAACTTCGGCATGCAGGGGATGCCGGAGCACGATCTGCGCTACGAGATGGCCGATGAGTACATGGAGGTCTGCCGCAGGCTGTGGGATTCATGGGAGCCTGGAGCGATCATTGCCGATCGGAAGAACGGCATCCTGGTGGATCATACCAAGGTGCATGCGGTGAATTTCGAGGGCAAGTATTTCAAAACGCGCGGGCCGCTCAATTCGGGGCCGTGCGTGCAGGGACAGCCGGTGATCGCTCAAGCCGGCGGCTCACCGCGCGGGCGGCAGTTCGCGGCGCAATATGCGGACACGATTGTTGCGTCCACCAAGGGTATCGCAGCCATGAAGGCCTATCGCGACGATGTGCGGGCGCGAATGGCAGCGAGCGGGCGCGATCCGGACACATGCAAGGTGTTGTTCCTGGTGGCGCCGATCATTGGCGAGACCGAGGCGGAGGCCGAGGAGAAGAAGCGATTGCGGCAGGCGCGGGCCGAGGCTCAGGTGCCGCAGCGGCTGGCGCATCTCGGCAAGGTGACGAACATCGACTTCGGCAGGTTCGATATCGACAAGCCGCTGCCGGATGGCGTCACGACCAACGGGCATCAGCAGACACTGGACGAATTCCGCCGCAAGTATGCTGGCAAGTCGCTGCGCGAGGCAATGCTGGAGCACAACACCACAGCGCTGTCGGTGGAGCTGATCGGCACGCCTGACTCTCTTGCAGCGCGGATGGCCGAGGTGATGGAGGAAGTCGGCGGCGACGGGTTCCTGTTCTCGCTTCCGAACGTGAACCGGCGCACGCTGGCCGAGATAGAGGACGGCTTGGTGCCCGCCTTGCAGGACCGCGGCCTGGTGCGCGCGGCGTATACACATGCCACCTTCCGCGAAAATCTGCTCGAATTCTGAACGGAGGCCAGAGTGACCAGACACGATCTCGATCGGCGCCGCTTTATGGCACTTGCTGCGTGGGCCACCGCCGGCATGACTGCCGTTGGTGCAACGCGCGCCGTCGCGCAGACCGCACCGGCAAATATGCCCGAGATCAGCTCGATCCCGGAGAAGCTGAAAGGAACCGGTGAAGTGCGCATTGCCGCCTATGGCGGGACAGCGCAGGACGCCGAGCGCGTGGCGTATTTCAAGCCGTTCGAGAAGCTGAGCGGCATCAAGACCACGGACATCGCCGGCGCTGACATCAATAAGGTGAAGGCGATGGTGGAGACTGGCAACGTCCAATGGGACGTGGTGCAGCTTGGCCGCTCCACCGTGAAGAATCTGATGAAGAAGGGGGACTACTTCGAGAAGATCGACTACGAACTGGTGGATGTCGGCAATATCGATCCGCTGTATCGCTATGACTATGCGCTCGATATGCTGGTGTGGTCGGAGGTAATGGCCTATCGCACCGATGCGTTTGGTGGAAAAGTCCCGGTGGGTTGGGCGGATTTCTGGGACACGAAGAAGTTTCCGGGAGATCGCGCGCTGGGTGGGGCTGGTCCAAGCACGCCGGAGCTGGAATTTGCGCTGATGGCCGCCGGCGTGCCGCCCGACAAGGTTTATCCGATCGATGTCGATAAGGCGTTCGCCAGCTACGACAAGATCAAGTCCAGTATTGTGAAGTGGTGGGAGACCGGGGCCATCCCGCCTCAGTTGCTGACGGACAAGGAGGTCGTGCTCACCTCTGTCTGGAACGGGCGCATGGCCGCGTTGCAGACGGCCGGCGTGCCGGCGGCGATCAGTTGGGACCAGGGTCTGCTGAAGCGGGATTGCTGGGCGGTGCCGAAGGGCTCGCCGAACAAGGCAAACGCGATGAAGTTCATCGCGTTCAGCACGCTGGCAATTTCGCAGGCACGGCTGTCGATGCTGATCCCTTACGGGTCGGTCAACAACAAGTCCGCCGAGTACCTGACCGAGCAGCAGCTTTCGATGTTGCCCAGCGCGCCGGCGATCAAGGCGAAACTGGTACCATACAATTACGACTGGTGGGTGGATAACCGCGACACAGTGATTGCGCATTGGAACAAGTGGATCCTCGCCTGATGGATGGGTCGCTGGCGCGCGCTGTGTCGCAGGGCGCGTCGGTTGTACTGAGTGGCGTGGAGAAGCATTTCGACAGCGTTGGTGCTGTGGGCGGCGTGTCGCTGGATATCCGGTCCGGGGAGTTCCTGACGTTGCTGGGACCGAGCGGGTCTGGCAAGACGACTACCCTGATGATGATCGCGGGATTCGAAACACCGAACGCCGGGGATATCGCGATCGATGGCCGCTCGGTCGTGGCGCTGCCTCCGCATAGGCGCAACATCGGTATGGTGTTTCAGAATTATGCGCTGTTCCCGCATCTGACGGTGGCGGAAAATATCGGGTTTCCTCTGAAACAGCGCCGCGTCGATCGCGCGACGCGGGCGCGGCTCGTGGCGGAAAGCCTGGAGCTGGTGCGGCTGCCCGGATACGAAGCGAGATATCCTCGGCAACTATCCGGAGGCCAGCAGCAGCGCGTGGCGCTGGCGCGGGCCATTGTCTTCCAGCCGCGGCTGCTGCTGATGGACGAACCGCTGGGGGCGTTGGACAAACAGTTGCGCGAGAGCCTGCAATTCGAGATGCGACGGCTGCACGCCGACCTGGGGATCACGTTCATCTACGTGACGCACGACCAGGAAGAGGCGTTGACCATGTCGGATCGCGTCGCGGTGATGAACGAAGGGCTGATCGCGCAAGTTGGCACTCCGGAAGATCTATACGATCGTCCATGCGACCGGTTTGTTGCGTCATTCATCGGGGAGTCAAACTTCCTGACGGGGACTGTGCTTGGACGCGAGGACGATTTTTTGGTGGTGGACTGCGGAGCGGCGATCGTTCGGGCAGTGGCGGGCAATGGACGGCCGTACAACGGGGATGTGACGATAACAACCCGGCCGGAGCGGATGCACTTTGCCGATCGTCTGTCTGGAGGGACGCAGCAAAATCGCATGATGGCCACGGTGACGGAAGCGGTGTTTGCCGGCGAGCGGTGTCGCTATCTGTGCGAGTGCATCCGGGGTGTCACGGTAGTGATCAAGGAACCGTCGAGCGCTGTCATCCCGCGGCGCTCGGTGGGTGAGCGGGTGGAGCTCGCCTGGTCGGTTGCGGATACGGTTGTGGTGTGAGTGCGTGGACGGCGGGGTTTCCGGGCATGCGCTCCCCCTCCCCCTGGCACCCTCCCGCAAGGGGAGGGGGAAGATTGATGCGCTGCTTCTGGTGGCGCCATTGGCGCTTTATATGGTCGCGTTTTACGCGTGGCCGCTGGCTTCGATGCTGTTGCGCAGTGTCGATGATCCGACTTGGACGCTGGAGAATTTCCGGCGTCTTGCCGGTGATGCCACGTTCCTGGACGTATTCTGGATTACGCTGCGCACGGCGCTGATCGTCACCGCGGGTACGCTGCTGTTGGGCTATCCCGTGGCGCTTGCGTTGTCGCGGCTGCGTGCGGGTGCGGCGGCACTGGTGCTGGTTCTGGTGCTGCTGCCATTCTGGACCAGCGTGCTGGTGCGCAGCTACGCATGGATGGTGCTGCTTGGGCGGCATGGTTTGGTCAATGAATTGCTGATCGGCCTGGGGGTGCTCGATTCACCGCTGCGATTGCTGAACACGTCGTTCGCGGTGTGCATTGCCATGATCCATATCCTGCTGCCTTACATGGTACTGCCGATCGCCAGTGTGCTGCGGCAGATCGATGGCGCGCTGCTGCGGGCGGCGGCGGGGCTTGGGGCGCCGCCGTGGCGCGT
>DATJJM010000033.1:0-17306 GCA_035492535.1 Acetobacteraceae bacterium
GCGGGATCTGATGGAGCATGCGACGCAACGGGAATTCGTCTATACGCATCGATGGACGGTGGGCGATCTGGTGATGTGGGATGATCGCTGCACGATGCATCGCGCGCGCGAGTTCGACCTGACCCAGGCGCGGGATATGCATCGCACGACGGTGTCGGATGGCGTTTCGTCGCTGGAGCAGGCGGCCTAGAGCGTGATGACCGGAGGCGGCATCGCCGGAGGTCTGAATCACGCGATCAAACAAAGCTAGTTGGCCATACTGCGCAGCGCTTCGGCGGTGGCGGTATCGGCGGGGTAAAACGCTTCGAGGGCCAGCTCCGACAGGGTGATGTCGACCGGTGTCCCGAACACCGTGATGGTGCTGAAGAACGACAGCGTGCGGCCGTCCGCCGTCATGCGGAAAGGTACGATCACGGCGGCGGCGTCGGGTTCCGGATGCGGTTCGGCAGGGGCGGGATAGTCGCGCAATTCGCGCAGCAGGCGGATCAGGCGGGGGTCGTTGGTGACATCGATCTGATGGCGCAGGCGAGTCAGCAGATGGGCGCGCCACTCGGCCAGGTTGACAATGCGCGGCGCGAGGCCCTCGGGATGCAGGCTGACGCGCAGCACGTTGATGGGCGGCTGCAGCAACGCGGGCGAGACGCCAGCCAGCAGGCGCTCGGACATCTTGTTGGCGGCGATCAGATTCCAATGGCGATCAACCGCGAGGGCGGGAAACGGTTCGTGGCCGGCAAGCACCTGCTCGATCGCGTGGCGCGCGAGCTGCAAGGCGGGATCAGTCAGCGGACGTTCGGGAAACACCGGTGCGAATCCTGCGGCGTGCAGCAGGACGTTGCGGTCCCGCAGCGGTACGTCAAGGCGTTCGGCGAGGTTCAGCACCATGTCGCGGCTGGGACGGGAACGGCCGGTTTCCAGGAAGCTGAGATGGCGCGCAGAGATTTCCGCATCCAGCGCGAGGTTAAGCTGACTGAGGCCTCGGCGCTGGCGCCATTCGCGCAGCAGGTCACCGACGGGGCGAACGGTATTGCTCATGCGGCGACAATAAAGCCGTCGCGTCGCTGCTTCCAATTACCTGCGATGTAATCGACGCACGGTGCCGTTACGCGCATCTCTCGCGTCGCACCGAACGTGGTGCGACAGCCAAGGAGATGCCTGATGAATACCCTCACCGACCTGATCGATCGCTACATCGCGGCGTGGAATGAGACTGACTCAGGGCGTCGGCGCGAACTGATCGCGGCGACCTGGACGGATAATGCCACCTATCTCGATCCCATGCTGCAAGGCGACGGCCGCGATGGCATCGACGCGATGATCGCGGCCGTGCAGGAGCGCTATCCGGGCCACCGCTTCCGGCGCACGGGTGACGTCGAGAGCCACCACGACCGCGTTCGCTTCACCTGGGAACTGGCGCCCGAGGATGGCGAGGTCGTTGCGAAGGGAACCGATTTCGGCACGGTGGCGGCCAATGATCGGCTGCAGATGGTCACCGGCTTCTTCGACTACGTGAAGTCGCACTAGGTTGTTTGTTTGATCGCGTGATTCAGACCTCCGGCGATTCCGCCTCCTGTCATCACGCTCTAGCGCGGCGCGCCAGCCAGTGCCACGACGCCGCGGCGGGCGAGGTCGGCGATCTCGTCCGCCGCGTAGCCGTGTTCGTGCAGGATCTGCTCCGTGTGTTCACCGAGGCCTGGCGCTGTCGCGAGCGGCGTACCGCTGATGAAGGGCGGTGCGCCGATCACCTGCGGCATCGGCATTGCCTTGGGCAGATGCGGATGCTCGAGCCAGGCGATCGCACCGCACTGGCCGACATGCGGATGCTCCAGGAAGCTGCCGTACGTGTTGAGCTGCTCATGCATGATGCGTTCGGCGGCCAGGCGTTCAGACCAGTGGGCAAACGGCTTCGACGCGAGCAAGGGGCGCAGCACGCCGTTGATCTCATCGGCGTGGTCGTAGCGGCCCTGGGTCTGCTTGAAGCGCTCGTCCGCGGCGAAAGCGGGCAGATCGACCGCCTTGCAGAAGCCCAGCCACTCGTGGAGGCGCACCACGGTGATCGTTATCCAGCCGTCGGCGACCTGATACACGCCGCTCGGCGCGCCCGGAGGACGGATCGCGCCACCTTCGAGGTGGAACTGCATCATGCGCACCACCTGGAGGCCGGCGGCGGCCTGCAGCAGGCTGGCCTCTATGTGCCGCCCACGCGGTTCGTCGCGACGCGCATAGAGGGCCGTGGATACGGCTGAATAGGCATAGAGCGCGGTGCTCATATCGATGGCGATGATCGGGGTGCGATGCGGGATGCCGTCCTCGCCTTTGTTCTCGACGGTGAGGCCCGTGTAGGCCTGCAGGATCGGATCCATCGCCGGACGTTCCGCCAGCGGGCCAACCTGGCCGAAGCCGGAGACCGACAAATAGAGGATGCGCGGTTCGCGTTCCGAAACGGCGCCATAGCCGAAGCCGAGTCGATCGATCACGCCGGGGCGGAAGCCTTGCACGAACACGTCGGCACCCTGGATCAGTTTCCACAGGATGGCCTGGCCATCGTCCTGCTTCAGGTCCAGCGCGATCCCGCGCTTGCCGAGGTTGGCGGGGAGCGAATAGGCGCACTGGTCGCCGTAGACGACTCCCAGGTTGCGTGCCCAGTCGCCGACGCCCGGCGGTTCCACCTTGATGACGTTGGCACCGTACTGCGCGAGCAGCATGGCGCAATACGGGCCGGCGACGCCCTGGCTGACGTCGACGACTTTCAATCCGGCGAATGGCTTGTCGTAGCTCATGGTCGGTGATCAGCTTTCTGTGGACGGTAAGAAAGGTAGCCGGGCTATGAGGATTTTACGAGCCTGCACCATGTGCCTGCTCGCGGTGCTGCTGCCCAGGCTTGCGGAGGCGGGGTGTTCGCCGATTGCGCTGGGCGCACCGAGGGTCATTCTGGCCGCCGCGACGCTGGATGCCATCACCGTGACATTTCTTGGCCACGCCAGCTTCCTGATTGAATCGCTAGGTGGGACGCGGGCGGTCACCGACTACAACGGCATCAATATTCCGGGTGATCCGCCGGATATCGCCACGATGAACCATGCGCATTCGACTCACTACACGAATTATCCCGACCCACGAATCAAACATGTGCTGCATGGCTGGCGGGATGACGGCAAGCCGGCCGAGATCGAGCTGGCTGTGGGCGACATGCATGTGTCCAGCCTGCCAACGAATATCCGAGACTGGGGAGGCGGGACGGAGAGGTACGGCAACTCGATCTTCCTGTTCGAGACGGCAGGCGTCTGCATCGCACATCTGTCGCATTTGCATCACCTGCTGACCGATCAGGACCTGGTGCTGCTCGGCCACGTCGACGTGGTGATGGCGCCGGTCGACGGTGTCTATACGATGAGCCAGCCCGACATGGCGAAAGTGCTGGACCAGCTTCATCCGCGGCTGGTGCTGCCGATGCACTACTTTACGCGGGACGTGGTGGATCGCTTCGTGGACCTGGTGAAGGATCGCTACGCGGTCAGGTTCGACGACTCACGCACGATGCGGATTTCGCGGGCGACGCTGCCGGAGCGGCCGACGATCGAGGTGCTGCCGGGTGGCTACTGACGCGCGTGTCTACGCCTGCATCGAGGTTTGTACCGTGCCGATACCGGCGAAGTCCACGGCGACGCGGTCACCGAGCGCGATCGGGAACTGCCGGACGAAAGAGCCACTCATGATCAGGTCACCGGCCTGGATGCCGCGGCCAAATTCACGCAGCTTGCGCGCCAGCCAGATGACGGAGTTCAGCGGATTGCCCAACACCGCATCCCCTGTTCCAGTGGCAACGGTGCTGCCATTGATCTGGACGGTGACGGGGATCGTCTCCAGGGCGAGGGAACCAAGCGGCACGGGCGTGCCGAGGATATTGGTCTTCTGTTGTGCGTTGTCCGCGATTGCGACGGCGATCTGCGCAGTGAAATCGCCGCGCGTTTCGATGATCTCGAGCGAGGGATAAACCACATCGACGGCACGGCGGGCTGTCGCCATGTCGATGTCACCATGCAGTGGCTCGCTGATTCGCAGGCACAGTTCGCACTCGAAGCCTGGCTTGATCAATTCGTCACGACGGAACACATGGCCGGACGCGTCCGTTTGCAGGAGGCAGCCGAATACCGGCTCGTGAAAGCCGAACTGCTGCTGGATGGCCGGCGCAGTAAGGCCGACTTTCCAGCCGATCTGACGCTCGCCCTGGGCGATGCGGCGAGCGATCATGCCGAGCTGGATTCGATACGCGTCGTCGAGCGACAGCCGATCGAACCATTCGGCTGGAAAATGTTCGCCGCGTCCTCGTGCGGCCCAGAAACTGGCGATCGCCGCCTGCTCGTCAAATGCCATCATTGTCCCCCCCGATATTCTTGGTAGAACGTACGTTATCCCTCGGGCGGTTGCCAATCCCGTGGACCGGCCATGAGGGCAAAGGGAGGTCGTCTGATGCGTATTGCCATCATTGGGCAGCAGGATTTCGGTAAGGCAACGTTGGAGGCGTTCCTCGCGCGCGGCGATACGGTCGGTGCGGTGTTCTGCGCGCCCGAGAAGGGGCGGCCGGATCCTTTGCGCGTTGCGGCCGAAGAACGCGGTGTGACGGTGCACCAGTTCCCCAAGCTGACCGATCCGGCGGCGCTCGAAGCGATGCGCGCAGCGAAGGTGGAAGTGGGCGTGATGGCCTATGTGACGCAGTTCGTGCCGCAGGATTTCTGCAACATCCCGACGTTCGGCACGATCCAGTTCCATCCGAGCCTGCTGCCGCTGCATCGCGGTGCGTCATCGATGAGTTGGTCGATCATCTGCGGGCGGACCGAGACGGGCTTTTCCATCTTCCGGCCAACCGATGGGTTGGATGAGGGGCCGGTGATCCTGATGCGCTCGGTGCCGATCGAGCCGGAGGATACGCTGGGCTCGTTGTATTTCGGCAAGATCTTCCCGATGGGCGTTGCAGCGCTGGTCGAGGTGGCAGAGCTGGTGGTTGCCGGTAAGGCGCCGGCGCTGGCACAGTACGAGCCGAATGCAGGCTACGAGGGTATCATCCGTGATGCGGAGTCACGCATCAACTGGGCGAACCATGTCGACATCACGTTCAACCTGATCCGAGGCTGTGATCCGGCGCCTGGTGCCTGGACGACTGCGGATGGCAAGAAGCTGTTCGTCTACAACGCGACGAAGCGCATCGCGCGGACATTCTCAGAAGTGAAGGGCAAGAAGATCGGGGAAGTGGTCGCGATCAAGGACGGCGCGCTCGTCGTGCACGGCCAGGGCGGGTTCATCGAGATTGCCCGCGCCCGGCCCGAGGGTGGCAAGAAGGGCGTTGCCGCTGAGGCGGGTGTTGCTGTGGGGACGATCCTGGGCGGGTGATCGCGGCGCCGTAGCGGAAGCCAAAATCAGAACATCAGCTCGAGCGCCTGTTCGCCGGTCATGCCGGCGGCAACGCCGAGCGCGGCGGCGGCTGGCGTGCAGTCGAAGACGCGCGCCTTCAGCAGGTCGGTGATCTCGCGCACGTCGAGCACCCGGGCGGCGATGATCTTTCGCTCTGGACGTCGCTGCTGAAGAAACGGCAGGTCGATGTAGCCAGCCGAGATATAGCCCTTCGTGGTGCTGATCGTGAGCTGACGGGTCTGCGGCAACTCCACCATCACACCGATAGCCGTGCCGCCCTTCAGTGTGATCGGTTCAATGTTGATCATGGTGCCAATTCCCTCGCTGCGTGTGCTCGGCGACCGAAGCTAGGCTTCCCGGCCGTAAGAACAAAGATAATGCGGGACGCCGCCGCGGCGCTTGAGCACCTCGAGCGTCAGACATCTCTGGCGAGCAGCCAGCGCAAGATGCTGGCGTTCGCCGTTGGCACTTGAAACCTCACGTATGGACAGTCGGCGACGATCCAGTTGTCGTCGGACCGGCGGATCTTGCGGCGCCGGGCGCGGGCATGACGTATCTCGCTGCATGGCCGGTGATGGCGGGACTGGTGTTCCTGCCGCCCGGCGTCGAGAGCAAGGGCCGGTCGCCGGAGGAACTTGATGAAGCTTTGGCGTGGCTGGCTGCTGCAAGGGTGCGTGCACGCGAGGCGCGCGCTATGCTGGGACAGGTTTAACGGGAAGGAGATAGACCATGCCAGTCATTCGCGCGGCCAACCGCACCACCAAGCAAGGCGCCGCCAGCACATTCACCGGCACAGTGTTTCAGGATGAGATCGTGGTAGGCCAGACGCCATCACGGATGCGTGCCTCCGTCGTGTCGTTCACGCCCGGCGCACGCACAGCCTGGCACACGCACCCGGTAGGGCAGACGCTGTACTGCCTGTCGGGTGTGGGGCGCATCTGCTTCAAGGGTGAGAAGCCACAAGTGTTGAACCCGGGCGACACCGTGGTGATTCCGCCAGATGTGGTGCACTGGCACGGTGCCGCGCCGGATCGGCTGTTTGCGCATCTCGCGATGTCGGAGAACAGCGACACCGGGGCTGGGACCGCGTGGGGCGAGCATGTCAGCGACGCGGAGTATACACAGGCGACGGCTTGACGTCATCGCGGGCGAAGCGAAGCAATCTCGCCCGAGATTGCTTCGTCGCTCCGCTTCTCGCATCGACGCTCGGTGAAGCTGCTACTCCGCGGCTGCCCGTGTCGGGGTACCGCCGACAGCGCCGGATGCCTTGATCTCGGCGATGCGGGCATCGTCGAACTTCAGCACCTGGCTGAGGATCTCGTCGGTGTGCTCGCCCAGCAATGGAGAGCGCTGCACGTCCGAGACGCTGTCCGACAGTTTGATTGGATTGCCGACCGACAGGTACTTGCCGCGCGCCGGGTGATCGACCTCTACCACCGTGCCGGTCGCGCGAAGCGATTGCTCTTCAGCGAGCTCCTTCATCGACAGGATCGGGCCGCAGGGAATGTCGTACTTGTTCAGGATGTCCATGGCCTCGAACTTGGACTTGGTCATGGTCCAGGCTTCGATCGTGTCGAAGATCTGCTTCAGCCGCGGCAGGCGCGCGGGCGGCTTGGCGTAGTCGGGATCGGTCTTCCACTCCGGCTTGCCGATCACGTCGCAGATCGATTCCCAGACCGGCGCCTGGGTGATGAAGTAGATGTAGGCGTTGGGATCGGTCTCCCAGCCTTTGCACTTCAGGATCCAGCCTGGCTGGCCGCCGCCTGACGCATTGCCGGCGCGCGGCACGGCCTCGCCGAATTCGCCGTGCGGATACTGCGGGTATTCGGTGAGCGGTCCATAGGCCAGGCGCTGCTGGTCGCGCAGCTTCACGCGGCACAGGTTCAGCACGCCGTCCTGCATCGCGACCGTCACGCGTTGTCCGCGGCCGGTGGTGTTGCGTTGGAACAGCGCGGTGACGATACCGAGTGCCAGATGCAGGCCGGTGCCGGAATCGCCGATCTGCGCGCCGGTGACCAATGGCGGGCCGTCGTCGAAGCCGGTGGTGGAGGCAGCGCCGCCGGCGCATTGCGCGACGTTCTCGTAGACCTTGCAGTCCTCGTACGGGCCAGGACCAAAACCCTTGATCGAGGCGAGGATCATGCGCGGGTTCAGTTCCTGGACGTGCTCCCAGGTGAAGCCCATGCGGTCCAGCGCGCCGGGGGCGAAATTCTCCACCATCACGTCGCAGGTCTTCACCAGCGCTTCCAGCACGGCTTTGCCTTGTGGGTTGCGGCCATCGATGGTGATCGAGCGCTTGTTGTGGTTCAGCATAGTGAAATACAGGCTGTCCACGCCCTTGATGTCCTGAAGCTGTCCGCGCGTGATGTCGCCCACGCCTGGACGTTCGACCTTGAGCACGTCGGCGCCGAACCAAGCGAGAAGCTGCGTGCAGGTAGGGCCCGACTGCACGTGGGTGAAGTCGAGGATCTTTACGCCGTCGAGTGCCTTGCTCATCCTATGCTCCTGCCTTCTTCTTCGTCAGCGCGCTTTTGGGGTTGAGGTTGCCGATATTGCCGCTCTCGCTGCCCGCGGCGGGATCGATCACCGCGTTGATCAGCGTGGGCTTGCCGGAATTCATCGCCGCATCGACGGCCTGCTTCAGTTCGTCCGGGGTGGTGACGTTGACGCCGACACCGCCAAAACCCTCGATCATCCGGTCGTAGCGCGAACCGGGTACGAACATGGTGGTGGCCGGGTCACTGCCGCCGCCAAGATTGACGCCATCGCCGCGATAGATGCCGTCGTTGTTGAACACGACGACGCAAACCGGCAGGCTGTATCGACAGATTGTCTCTACTTCCATGCCGGAGAACCCGAAGGCGCTGTCGCCTTCGATCGCGAGGACGGGCTTGCCGGTCTCGATCGCCGCGGCAACGGCGAAGCCCATGCCGATGCCCATCACGCCCCAGGTGCCGACATCCAGGCGCTTGCGCGGCTGGTACATGTCGATGACGCCGCGCGCCTGGTCGAGCGTGTTGGCGCCCTCGTTCACCAGGATCGCGTCCGGCCGCTCCTTGATCACGTCGCGCAGCACGCGCAACGCGGAGTGGTAGTCCATCGGGATCGAGTTCTTGCCGAGACGTGACGCCATCCGCGCGACGTTCTGTTCCTTCTTGGCGTTGATCGCCTGGGTCCACTCTGCGGGCGGCTGCTTCCAGGTGTCGCCCATGCCGCGCAGCAACGCGGCGACGCAGGAGCCGATATCGCCGACCACGGGCGCGGCGATCTCGACGTTGCTGTCCATCTCGCGTGGTTCGATGTCGATCTGGATGAATTTCTTCGAGCCGGGCGGACCCCACTGCCTGCCCTTGCCGTGACTGAGCAGCCAGTTGAGGCGCGCGCCGATCATCATCACCACGTCGCTTTCGGCGAGCACGGTGGAACGCGCGGCAGCAGCGGAGAGCGGATGCGTGTCGGGGAGCAGGCCCTTGGCCATGCTCATCGGGATGTAGGGAATGCCGCTCTTCTCGACCAATGCGCGGATGTCGGCGTCGGCCTGCGCATAGGCCGCACCCTTGCCGAGGATGATCAGCGGCTTCTTCGCGCCGCGCAGCACATCCAGAGCGCGTTCGATGGCGGACGGTGCGGGAATCTGTGCCGGTGCCGGATCGATCACCTTCACCAGGGACCGCTGGCCGGCTGCCACCTCCATCACCTGGCCGAATAGTTTCGCGGGCATGTCGAGATATACGCCGCCTGGACGACCGGAGACCGCGGCGCGGATCGCCCGGGCGACGCCAATGCCGATATCGGCGGCGTGCAGCACGCGGAAGGCGGCTTTGCACAGCGGCTTTGCGACGGCGAGCTGGTCCATTTCCTCGTAGTCGCCTTGCTGGAGATCGACGATCTCGCGCTCGGAGGAACCGCTGATCAGGATCATCGGGAAGCAATTGGTTGTCGCGTTGGCAAGCGCGACCAGGCCATTGAGGAAGCCAGGCGCCGACACGGTCAGGCACACGCCGGGCGACTTGGTGAGGAAGCCCGCAATGGCTGCGGCATTGCCGGCATTCTGTTCGTGGCGGAACGAGATCACGCGCATGCCGGCTGCCTGCGCGAGGCGCCCCAGATCGGTGATCGGGATGCCGGGCACATTGTATATCGTCTTGATGCCGTTCAGCTTCAGCGCCTCGATGACGAGGTGGAAGCCGTCGGTCAGTTCGACTTCCGGCTCGCTGGTGGTTTGCTCAAGTACTGCGGACATCAGTCGTCTCCTTATGCGTATTGCCGGCGGCGCTCGTCGTCCGCACCGGCGGTCGTCCGATCGAGAAAATCGCCATGCTGTTCGACATGCGCGGCCAACCCCATGGTGTGCTGGCGCACCAGGCGTTCGGCCAAGTCGGCGTCGCGTTGCTCCAGTGCCGCGATGATGGCGCGGTGATCGGCGATGGAGCGTTGCGCGCGATTGTCCTGTGTCATGGTCACGGCGCGGACCGCGCGCATGTGAATGAACAGGGTATCGGTCAGACTGGTCATCAGGTCCACGCCACCCATGCGGATGATCGCTTTGTGGAACTGCATATTGGCCTGTGAATATTCGCTCAGCTGTTCCGACGGGTCTTCCTGGAAGGTGTCCACCAGGGCGTGAAGCTCTGCCAGTTGCGTCGCGGTGACGCGCGGGGCGGCGAGGCGGGCGGCCGTGCTCTCGATCGCTGCCCAGACGGTGATCATTTCCACGATTTCGCGCTTCGACTTGCGCACGACGATCAGGCCGCGGCGAGGGACGGAACGGACGAAGCCCTCTTGTTCCAGCACGGAGAGGGCCTCGCGTACCGGTGTGCGGCTCATGCCGAGATCCTGGGAGAGCTGGCGCTCGTCGAGCCGGATCTCCAGGCGATGGCCGTAGATGTTCATCTCGGTGATGGCGCGTTTGATCGCCTCGCAGGCCTGCTTGCGCAGGCCGATGCTCAGGTTGATCGGTTCGGGCGTGGATTCCTGCAATCGTCGCTCCCGGAGTATGCCCTAAGCTCTGGCACGCCAGCTTGGTCTTGTTCTTGGTATGCCACGCTAACCACAGCACAGGGGCTTGCGCAAGGTCCGGTTGCGATTGACTTGATCGTGCCGCTGCGGCTTAGCTGGCGACCAAGGCTCCGGCAGGCGGGCCATGAGCAGGGAGATCCGGATGGGCAGGCATCACAGCGCAACGCATGTGGGCCCCTTGGGCAAGCGCGCTGTCTGATGCCGTCCGAATTCGCCGGACCGCTGCTGCGTATATCCGACGTGAAGATGCGGTTTGGCGGCGTCATTGCGTTGGGCGGTGTGTCGTTCGATGTCGGCCATGGGCAGATCTGCGGGCTGATCGGGCCGAATGGCTCGGGCAAGACGACGCTGTTCAACTGCATCAGCGGTTTCTACCGCTTCGCCGTAGGCGACATTCAGTTCGAGGGGCGGTCAATCAAGAACCTCGGGCGGTATCGCATGGTTGGGATGGGCCTGGGCCGCACGTTTCAGAACGTCGCACTGTTCCGGCCGTTGAGTGTTCGCGACAACATCCTGATCGGAGGCCATCATCTCGGGCGCTCCGGCTTTGTCGCGAACGCGCTGCGGCTCCCGGTGGTGCGGCGGGAAGACGCGGTGGCGCTCAGCCGGCTGAATGATCTGCTGGACTTGCTCGACCTGCGTGGCGTCGCCGATGTGCCCGCGGGAAGCCTGCCGTTCGGCACACAGAAGCGCGTGGAGCTCGCGCGGGCACTCATCGGTGGCCCAAAGCTGTTGATGCTCGATGAACCGGCCGGTGGTCTGAACCACGGCGAGGTGGACGATCTGGCGGATCTGCTGCGGCGCATTCGCAACCATTTCGACCTGAGCATCCTGCTGGTCGAGCATCACATGAACCTGGTGATGCGCGTGTCGGACAAGGTCGTGGCACTGGAGTTCGGCGTGAAGATCGCCGATGGCACGCCGGACGAGGTGCGCGCCGAACCCGAAGTGATCCGCGCGTATCTGGGCGACGAACATCAGGTCAAGCATGTCCGCGTTGCTTGAGACAAAAGGACTGCACGCGGGTTATGGCGAAACGCGGGTGCTGCATGGCATCGATTTCTCAGTGGAGCAGGGGGGCGTCACCGCGCTGCTGGGCGCGAACGGTGCGGGAAAGACCACGACGTTGCGGGCGATCTGCGGGATGGTGCGCATCACCGGCGGCGAAATTCTCTTGGCCAATGAAAAGATCGACGGGAAGGCGACCGAGGACATCGTGCAGCGCGGTGTCGCGCACGTGCCCGACGGGCGCGGCACATTCGTCGAACTGACGGTGGAGGAGAATCTGCGGCTTGGTGCCTTCCTGCGGAATGATCGCGTCGGCGTGGCGGAGGATTTCGAGCGGGTGTTCGGATATTTCCCCCGGCTGCGGGAGAGGTATCGCCAGCAGGCGGGAACGCTGTCCGGTGGCGAGCAGCAGATGCTGGCGATTGCACGCGCGCTCCTGCTGCGACCGAAGCTGCTGCTGCTGGATGAGCCGTCGTTCGGGCTGGCCCCACTGATCGTGCAGGAGATATTCGGCATCATGCATCAGATTCGCGCGGATGAGGGGGTTTCGATCCTGCTGGTGGAGCAGAATGCCAGTCTCGCGCTGGACATCGCGGAGCAGGCGTATCTGCTGGAGACTGGGCGTATCGTCGTTTCGGGGCTGGCAGCGGAGATACGGCGGGATGATTCGATCCGGCGGTCGTATCTGGGGTACTGAGCATGGAGGGCGTTCTGCATCAGGTGCTGTCGGGCATTGCCAGCGGCGGCATCTACGCGTCGGTCGCTCTGGCGCTGGTGATGATCTACCAGGCGACGCACCACGTGAACTTCGCCCAGGGCGAAATGGCGACGCTTTCCACCTATATTGCGCTGACGCTGATCAATGCGGGACTGTCGTACTGGATCGCATTCGTCATCACCGTCGTTGTGTCGTTCATCCTTGGCGTCTTGATCGAGCGCATTCTGATGCGACCGATGAATGATGCACCGGTGCTGGCATCCGTCGGCGTGTTCATTGGCCTGCTGTTGATCATCAATGCCAGCACCGGCTGGATGTTCGATTACACCATCAAGACATTTCCCACGCCGTTCTCCGGCGGGCCGGTGCTGTTCAGCGGCTATGTATCCGGACACGAACTCGGCTCGACCGTTGTGACGCTGGTGGTGCTGATCGCGGTCTATCTGTTCTTCCGCCATACCAAGCTGGGGCTTGCGATGCGTGCCGCGGCCTTCAATCCGGTGTCATCCCGGCTGGTCGGCATTCGCGTCGGCTGGATGCTGGCGCTGGGGTGGGGCCTGGCGGCGGGGATCGGTGCGATCGCGGGCATGATGGTGGCGCCGATCGTGTTCCTGGACCCGAACATGATGGCTGGCATCCTGCTTTATGCCTTCGCGGGCGCGCTGCTGGGTGGCATCGATAATCCATTGGGTGCGGTGCTCGGCGGCTTCGCAGTCGGCATCATCGAGAACCTGGCTGGGGCCTACCTGGTAGGCACATCGCTGAAGCTGACCGTCGCACTGGTCATCATCGTCGCCGTGCTGGTTGTGAAACCGTCGGGACTTTTTGGCCGAACTGTCATGAGCAGGGTGTAACCGCATGAACACCGCGTCCCCCACCATGCGCACCTTCACGCTCGGTCTGGCCGTCTGGGTATTTGCCGCCGTGATGCCGACGCTGCTGATGAGCAACTATCATCTGTTCCAGCTTACCATGGTCGTGGTGTATGCGATCGCCATTCTGGGTCTCGCGATCCTGACCGGGTTCAATGGCCAGATCTCGCTTGGACACGGTGCTTTCTATGCAATTGGCGCCTATGTGACGGCCGTCCTGATGTACCAGTACAATGTACCGTACTGGGCCACGCTCCCCGTATCAGCCATTGTCTGCGCGGGGGTTGGCTTCCTGATTGGATTGCCGGCATTGCGGCTGGGCGGGCTGTATCTGGCGTTGACAACGTTCGCGCTCGCGGTTGCGGTACCGCAAATCCTGAAAGTCAACGCGCTCGAGGACCTGACCGGCGGCGTGCAAGGGCTGGTCATCGACAAGCCGGATCCGCCGTTCGGTATCGACATGTCGGCAGACCAGTGGATCTACCTGTTCGCGCTCGGCGTAGGCGGCCTGCTGTTCCTGCTCGCGTGGAACATCGTGCGCGGACGCACGGGACGCGCGATGATGGCGGTGCGCGATCATGCGCTGGCAGCCGAAGCGATGGGGATCGACATCGCGCTGCTGAAGACGCGGACCTTCGCATTGAGCGCGCTCTATACCGGTGTCGCCGGATCGCTCGGTGCGATCGTGATACAGTTCGTGGCGCCCGACAGTTTCAGCATCTTCGTCTCGATCTACTTCTTCGTTGGCCTGCTGGTCGGTGGCGTATCGTCAATCGCCGGGGCGATCCTGGGCGGAGCTTTCATCGAATTCGTCCCTAATCTGGCCGAATCGGTGTCGAAGGCCGCGCCCGGCGCGGTGTACGGCATCATCCTGATCGCTGTGATGTTCTTGATGCCCTCTGGTGCTGCTGGTGCGATTGGTTCCCTGGTGAGACGGTCCTTCCGTCTCGGCACGAAATCGGCTCAACTGCGCGCGACGGAAGTGGGGGGTGCGAGTGCGCGCAATGTTTCGGCTGCGGCCGGCGTCGCTCATGGCGCTGGTTCTGACGCTGGCGGTAGCAGCGGGCTGTAAGAAGCAGAACGCCTACGTTCCACCGCCCCCGCCGCAGGTTGGTGTGGCGAAGCCCTTACAGCAAAGCGTGACGCCATACCTGGAATACACCGGCGATGCTGTCGCCTATAACCAGGTCGATCTCGAGGCGCGTGTACAGGGTTACCTTCAGCAGATCGATTATAAGGACGGCACGGTTGCGAAGCTTGGCGACACGCTTTTCGTCGTCGAGCCTGCGCCCTATCAGGCACAGCTCCAGCAATCTCAGGCAACCCTCGCGGCAACGCAGGCTGATCTGATTCAGGCCCAGGCGGAGTACACGCGGCAATCAACCTTGGGCAAGAGCGACTTCGCGTCGCAGTCCGTGGTCGATCAGGCACGCGCCAAGCTGGATTCGGACAAGGCGAAGATATTGAACGACCAGGCGGGAGTCACGATCGCTGCGATAAACCTTGGTTACACGCGCGTCACTGCGCCGTTCGACGGTGTCGTGACCGCGCATCTTGTTTCTGTTGGCGGCCTCGTTGGGGTCACTGGCCCGACCAAGCTTGCCACTATCGTGCAGCTCGATCCGATCTATGTGACGTTCAACGTCAGCGAACAGGATGTGCTGCGCGTCAAGGCGGTGATGCGACAACGCGGTCTGACCCCGATGGAGATCGGCAAGTTACCCGTGGAAGTCGGCCTGATGAATGAGACCGGCTTTCCGCACCAGGGCGTTATCGATTATATCGCGCCCAACCTCGATCCATCCACCGGGACTCTTCAGGTCCGCGGTATATTTGAAAATCCCAATCGTGCGCTGCTGCCGGGCATGTTCTGCCGCATCCGAGTGCCGATGGCTGTGGAAGCGACGACGTCCCTGCTGGTACCTGACATTGCCATCAGCTCCAACCAGGCGGGCCAGTATCTTCTGGTGGTGGACAAGGACAATGTGGTCCAGCAGCGCACCGTGCAGACCGGGCAACTGGTTGGACGCCTGCGGGTGATCACCGCGGGACTCAAGGCCGACGATGTTGTCGTCATATCCGGTAATCAGCGGGCCATTCCTGGGGAGAAGATCGATCCCCAAACCACCACGATCACAGCCGATGCATCGGCCACTCCGGCCGCAAGCAAGCCCTGAGCCATGATCTCGAAATTCTTCATCGAGCGGCCGGTGCTGGCCAATGTGCTGGCGATCGTTATCGTGCTCATCGGCGCCGTGGCGCTCTACGTGCTGCCGGTGGCGCAGTATCCGAATGTCGTGCCACCGACAGTCTCGGTCACCACGAGCTATCCGGGTGCCAGTGCGAACACCGTGGTGAACACCGTCGCCTTGCCAATCGAACAGCAAGTGAACGGTGTGCAGGGCATGTTGTATATGCAGTCCACCTCTGCGTCGGACGGCACCTATACGCTCAACGTCACGTTCGCGATCGGCACCGACCTGAACTTCGCGCAGGTCCTGGTGCAGAACCGCGTGTCGGCGGCCATGGCCTCGCTGCCACAGGCGGTGCAGGTCCAGGGTGTGACCGTGCAGCAGAAGTCCACCTCTATCCTTCAGATCGTGGCGCTCACCGCGTCTGATCCGCGCTACGACAGCCTGTATCTGAGCAATTACGCCACCATCAATCTGGTGCCTGAACTCTCTCGCCTGCCTGGCGTGGGCAATGTCAACGTGTTCGGCGTCGGACAGTATTCCATGCGCATCTGGCTGGATCCGCAGGCGCTGCTTGTGCGCGGTCTGACGCCACAGGATGTGATCAACGTCGTACAGCAGCAAAGCCAGCAGGTGACTGCGGGACAGATCGGCGCCCCGCCCGCGCCGGCGGACCAGGCGTTCCAGTACACCGTGAACGTCGAGGGTCGCCTGGCCGATCCGGCGCAATTCGGCAACATCGTTGTCAAGGTCGACTCGTCGAATGGCGGCCAGATCACGCGTATCAAAGACATAGGGCGGGTGGAACTCGGCGCGCAGACCTACTCGCAGGTCTCGCGGCTGAACAACCAACCGTCGGCGGGTGTCGCCATCTTCCAGTTGCCGAACGCCAACGCGCTCAATGTGGCGCAGCTGGTGGACGCCCGGATGAAGGAGCTTGCCAAGGCGTTCCCACAAGGGCTGACCTACAGCATTCCGTTCGACACGACGATCTTCGTGCAGGCCTCGATCCACGAGGTCTACAAGACGCTGTTTGAGGCCGCCATCCTGGTGCTGATCGTCATCCTGGTATTCCTCCAGGATTGGCGGGCCATGCTGGTCCCCGCCACCACCGTTCCCGTCACGATCATCGGCGCGTTCGCGGCGATGTGGGCGCTTGGGTTCACTGTCAACCTTTCAACGCTGTTCGCCATCATCCTGGCCATCGGTATCGTGGTGGATGATGCCATCGTCATCGTGGAAGGCGTGTCGCATCACATGGAACGCGGCATGACGTCGCATGATGCGTCGATCACAGCGATGAACGAGTTGTTCGGGCCGATCATCGGCATCACGCTGGTGCTGATGTCTGTGTTCATTCCGGCAGCCTTCCTGCCTGGCCTCACCGGCCAGATGTACGCGCAGTTCGCCCTGGTGATCGCGGCAACCGCCATCATTTCCGCGGTCAACGCGGCAACACTGAAGCCCACGCAATGTGCGCTGTGGCTGCGCGTCCCGACACCGCCGGAGAAGCGCAATATCTTCTTCCGTGGCTTTAACCGTGTCTACGGCAAGATGGAGGATGGCTACGCCTGGGTCATCAGCCACATGACGCATCACGCCGCTCTCGCTGTCATCGTGGGGCTGGTCGCTGGTGGCATCGGCGTTTGGGGCGTGGCGCAACTGCCCACGGCGTTCATCCCACCCGAGGACCAGGGCTACGTGATGATCAGCGTGCAATTGCCGGACGGCGCGGCGCTTGGGCGCACCCAGGCGGTGCTGGACAAGGTGACCGACATTGCACGTGCCACACCCGGCGTCGCTCAGGTGGTGGCGATCGCCGGCATCTCGGTATTGGACAACAGCGCGACACTCCAGAATGCCGGCGTCGCTTATGTGATCCTGAAGGACTGGAGCCAGCGCAGCAAGGCTGCGGGTACAGATCTGCTGTCCCTGTTCATGCGACTATCCGCTGAGCTGGACAAAATGCCCGAAGCGATCGGACTGGTTCTTGTGCCTCCGCCGATCCAGGGTATCGGCAACGCGAACGGGTTCACGATGGAGGTCGAAATGCGCGATGGCAGTTTCGACTATGAGAAACTGCAAACGCTC
>DATJJM010000034.1:0-6876 GCA_035492535.1 Acetobacteraceae bacterium
GAGCCGAAGCGGCGCCGCAAATCCGCACCTGACCTGCCGGCGTTCCAGCCGATCCGCCGCGACTTCGCGTTCCTGGTGGATGCCGCGGTGTCGGCGGATGCGGTGGTGCGCGCGGCCCGCGGCGCGGAGCGTACGTTGATCGCGGGCGTGGCGCTGTTCGACGTCTATCAGGGTGACCGCCTCGCCGCGGGGAAGAAATCGCTGGCGATCGAGGTCACCTTCCAGCCACGCGAACGCACGCTGACGGATGCCGAGATCGAGGCGGCCTGTCAGAAAGTCGTTGCAGCTGTAACGAAAGCGACGGACGCCACGCTACGCTAGATTGGCAGTCAGTAGATGCCCGGCAGCAGCCGGGATGTTCGTGCGCGATAGCGATCGTACTCTGCGCCAAAATGCGATCGCAGCAATGTCTCCTCGGCATGGATACGGGCGATCAGCGGCACCAGGAACAAGGCGGTCAACAGAACGCCCGCGCCGGACCGGAACGCCAGCGCCCAGCCGAGCACCATAGTCAACAGGCCGAGATAGCTCGGGTGACGGATCACGCCGTAGATGCCGGTTGTCACGAGAGCATGTCCTTCCTGGATCGCGACCAGTCCGCTGAACCGGTTGCCCAGCACGTAAACGGGCCATATCCGCAGCACGCCACCGACAGCATACAGCAGCACGCCGCACCAGCGGACTGTATCGCCGTCGAGCGTCCAGACGTCATTGCGATCCGTGTACGCGGGCAGCCACGCCAACAGCAGGCCGATGACGGCGAACACCGCCAGGACCCAGCGATTGCCCCGGTCCTCCTGCTTGCCGGAGCTGATATTGCCGGCGGTGAACATCCCGGCGACCACCAGTGCAAGCGTGATGAGCGATACAGCAAGCAGCGGTGGGTGCGAGAAGAAGGCGTCGAAGCCGCCCCAGCCCAACACGGCGAGGCCGAGCCACAGGATTGTCGCCACGACGTTGACCACCGCGATCCCGGCCGTTACCTGCATCGTCGCCTCCAGATTTTTCGCCGATCGATGTCGGCAGGTGCCATAGCGGCGCGTCCTTGTGCTGTAGGCAACCCCTGGAGGGAACCTCCGTGTCCGGGAAGATCGAGGCGTAGAAATCCACCGCTTCCTCGGCGTCGAAGATTGGCACGATCCTGCGTTACAGCGAGACAGGCCCGGGTCCGACAGGCCGCGTCATGACGATCGCGTTCGAGCTGAACGGGCAGGCGTTCGTCGCCCTGAACGGCGGCCCGATCTACACGTTCACGCCTGCCGTCTCGTTCGTCGTGCACTGCGAGATGCAGAACGAAATCGATGCTGAAGATGATCAAGCTCGACATCAGCGCTTTGCAGGCAGCATATGATGCTGCTTGGGTGAGGAGATCCTGGGAGGGACTTCTGATGCGCGGCTTGCATGGACGGCGCGTGATCCTGACCGGCGGTGCGAGCGGGATCGGCCGTGCCGCCGCGTTGCGGCTTGCCGCGGAAGGCTGCGTGCTGGGGATCTTCGATCTCGATGAAGCCGGGGCGCAGATCGTTGCCCGGCAGGTTGAACAGGCTGCCGCGTATCGCGTGGACATCACCGACCGAGAGCAGATCGCCGCTGCCGTCGCCTCGTTCGAGGCGACGTTCGGTCCGGTGGAGGGTCTTGCCAATGTGGCCGGGTGGGACACGCCGATCCGGTTCCTGGAGACCGACCGCGCACTGTGGGATAAGGTGATCCAGATCAACTTGTATGGACCGTTGAATATGCACCACGTGGTCGCGCGCGGCATGGCCGAGCGTGGCTTCGGCCGGGTGGTCAACGTTGCGTCCGATGCCGGACGGGTCGGCTCATCGGGCGAGGCGGTGTATTCCGCGTGCAAGGGCGGGCTGATCGCGTTCACCAAGACGATGGCGCGTGAGCTGGCGCGGCAGGGGGTGACACTGAACGTGGTGTGCCCAGGCCCCACCGACACACCGCTGTTCGACAACTTCCGGGCCGCCTCGCCGCAGATCGGCGATGCGCTGGCGCGCGCCATCCCGCTGCGCCGGCTTGGCCAGCCTGACGACTATGCCGGCATGATTGCGTTCCTGCTGTCCGATGACGCCGGCTACATCACCGGCCAGACAATCAGCGTGTCGGGCGGGCTGACGATGTCCTGAGGACGTTTCCCGTAGGTTGCATGTTAGGGGTGATCACATGAAGCGGCCGCAGGCGCGGCGATGCGGCTAACGAGCTGTTCCGGGGTTTGGTGCGGGCGACTGCAAACACTCAGCCGCGCGAGTAGCGGCCTGGCACGCGGATGGTGGGCCAAGAGATACTCAATGCGCGGATGGCAGACCGCCAACGGGCGTGCGTCAATTGGCCACTTCGCGGCTCGCTTTGGCGTTCCAACGTGTAACCCCACATCCGGCCGTCGAAGTAGATGGTCACGCCGGTATCAATAAGCTTGATCTCTACGATGTCGGGCGAAGCCCCGCCACCAGCTTGCTGCACCCGGATGTGGCCATTCGCCCGAGCAATGTCGACCAGCTGGCGCCCGATCTCATGAGGCTCGAGGCCGTCGTGCTTCAGCAGGAGCGCCCTTCCGACCAGATCGCTGGCGGTTATCGCCATGGCACTTCTCCCTGACGCCGCGCCTTGGCTGGAGAGCTGCGCGGGGTGTTCCGTTTCCCCCTTTAGCCCCGCAATAGTTGCGTGCCAGTATCGTGGCGGAGCTACACTATGCAACCAAATGCCGCTCCTTAGATTAATAATTTGCAATCCATCACGCCCGTACAGGCGCGCTCGGGGCTGTCCCAGCTCGGATCGCTGCGGTCGTTGATCTGGATCAATGGGTGCGGCTGTGATTCCGCCCATATGTCGTAAATGGAAACCAGCGAACACCTTCCCGGGGAGCGCGCCCGGCACCTGGGGCAATACTACGAACTGAACGTGTTTGGCGCGCCGACGGGACGCACGATCGAGGTTGAAGAGGGCGAGCGGCTGCCCGTTCTGCCCTGTGGCTTCACGTGGCGGCATGTCCCGACCCCGGAGTGCTGATCGAGGAACTCCCAGCCTACGCCGGTCTCTGGGACGTTCAACACCGCGCCCGTTGCCGCGAATGTTGTCCGCATCGACACTCAACGGTTTGTCATGTGGCATTGGGAGCATAACGCATGGACTTCGTTGATGCGCCCGGCAGGACTCGAACCTGCAACCAAACGGTTATGAGCCGTCCGCTCTAACCAATTGAGCTACAGGCGCACCGACGGGTTCCGTCTGCCCGACCGCGACGCCCGGTGCAAGCGGAACGTCCCGGGGCTCCGGTTTCCACGCAAGCCGGCTTCGGCTATCAGTGCCGGCCCCAATTTTGGCCAGGATGATGCCGAGTTCAGCCAGCGCCGACACGCCGTCCCCACCCGCCGAGGATCATTGGCCTGGCGGCCTCCCTGCCCTTCGCGCCGAGCTGGACCGCCTCGACGACGCCATGCATGCCCTGCTGCTGAAACGGGCCAAGGTGGTGGAGCATGTTGCGCGCACCGGTAAGCGTGCGGCGTTTCGGCCAGGCCGTGAGGCCGCCATCATCCGCCGGCTGCTGCACAACCACAGCGGCAGCCTGCCGCCGCAGACGCTGGTGCGGATATGGCGTGAGCTGCTGGCTGGCACGACCGCCATGCAGGGTCCTTTCACGGTGGCCGTCTACGAACCGGATCGCGATGCCGCTATCATCCAGCTCGCCCGTGAACATTTCGGCGCGCTGACGCCGCTGCATGCGTTCGGCAGGCCGTCGCAGGCGATGGCGGAGGTGGCCCACGGGTCCGCCGCCGTGGCTGTGCTGCCATTTCCCTCGGAGACCGACACCGCGCGCAGCGCCTGGTGGACTGGCCTGTTGCAGCAGGAGCAACCACGCATGTACGTCGTCGCCCGCCTGCCCTTCTGGGCCGGCCCGCGCCCCGACGGTGCCGTCGACGCCCAGGCGCTTGTGGTCGCCGCGACGGCGCCCGACCCGAGTGAAGCTGACCGCTCGGTGCTTGGGCTGGAACTGGATATGGACCTCAGCCGTGCGCGCCTTGCCTCGGCGTTCGCCGCCGCCGGACTGAAGCTCGGCACATTCATCCTGCGCCGGGAGCAGGGTGCGCCGGTCGCACATGGCCTGGCCGACGTGGAAGGGTTCGTGACCGATGACGATCCGCGCCTGGCGCGCCTGAAGGCGGTGCAGCGCCCGCCGCTGGTGCTTGGCGCGTATGCCGTGCCCGAAAGCGGAGCTGCCCCATGAGTTCGCCTCGCCCCCGTCCAGAAGTGCTCGACATCTCCCCCTACATTGGCGGCGAGTCGACTGTTCCGGGCGTCAATCGCGTGCTGAAACTGTCGTCCAACGAGGGGGCGTTCGGCGTCCCGCCTGGCGCCCAGGAGGCCTACAGGCGCGCGGCCGAGGAGCTGCATCGCTACCCGGACGGTGACGCCACGGAACTGCGGCGCGCCATCGGCGCCCGGTTCAAGCTGGACCACGCGCGGATTGTCTGCGGTGGCGGATCGGATGACCTGATCTACCAGCTGTGCCTGGCCTATGGTGGGCATGGGCGCGACATCATCATGACCGCGCATGGGTTCGCGATCTACGAGATCGCCGGCACCTATGCCGGCAGCCGCATCATCAAGACAGCGGAGCGCGAGCTGACTGCGGACGTGGACGCAATGCTGGCGGCGGTGTCGCCATCGACGCGGCTGGTGTTCCTGGCCAATCCCAACAACCCGACGGGCAGCATGATACCGGCGACCGAGGTTGCGCGGCTGCGGGCCGGGCTGCCTCCGGAGGTGCTGCTGGTGCTGGACTCCGCCTATGCGGAATACGTCGAGCGGCCGGATTATGAGCCAGGCATCAAGCTGGTGGATGCCGGCGACAATACGGTGATGCTGCGCACGTTCTCGAAGATCTTCGGGCTGGGGGGCATGCGGATCGGGTGGGCGTATGCGCCACCGGCGGTGATCGACGTGTTCAACCGCGTGCGGTCGCCGTTCAATGTTTCCATCGCGTCGCAGGCGGCCGCGATCGCGGCGCTGGCGGAGCCCGGATGGGTGGAAAAGGGGCGCGCGCATAACCGCGAATACCGCCCGAAGCTGGCCGCCGGGCTGACGGCGGCGGGGATCAAGGTGTGGCCGTCGGAGGGGAACTTTGTGCTGGCTGACTTCGGCACGGCGGAACGTGCCAAGGCGGCCGACGCGTTTGGCCGCACGCGCGGGATCATCGTGCGGCCGATGGGAGGCTACGGCCTGCCGCATTGCCTGCGCATCACCGTCGGCACCGCCGAGGAGGTGGAGATCGTGATTGCCACCTTTGCGGAGTTCATGGCCTCTGGACAGGCCCGGGCATGACCGCTGCTGAGCCGCTGTTCCGGCGCCTGGCGCTGATCGGTATCGGGTTGATCGGGTCCTCGGTGGCGCGCATCGCGCGCGAGCGGGGCGACCTGGCCGGTGAGATCGTGGTGAACGCACGCACCGCGAAGACGCTGGACCGGGTGCGCGAACTGGGGTTTGCCGACCGGATCGAGGCGGATCCGGCGCGCGCCGTGGAAGGCGCCGATTGCGTGATGCTGTGCGCGCCGGTGGGCGCCTTTGCGACACTCGCCACGGCCATTGCGCCGCATCTGGCGCCAGGCGCGATCCTGACGGATGTGGGGTCCACCAAGCAGTCAGTGATCCGCGACGTCGGGCCGCTGGTGCCGGCGGGGGTGCATTTCGTGCCGGCGCATCCGGTGGCGGGGACCGAGTATTCCGGGCCCGATGCGGGATTCACCACGCTGTTCCAGGGGCGGTGGGCGCTGGTGACGCCGGTGCCCGGCAGCGACGAGACGGCGGTGGGCAAGGTGGAGGAGCTGTGGCGACGCTGCGGGTCGATGGTGCAGCGGATGGAGCCGGCGCACCACGACCGGGTGCTGGCGATCGTGTCGCACCTGCCGCATTTGATCGCATTCACGATCTGCGGGACGGCGGACGACCTGGCGGATGAAAGCCGGCAGGAGGTGATCCGGTTCGCGGCCTCGGGGTTCCGGGATTTCACTCGGATCGCGGCGAGCGATCCGGTGATGTGGCGCGACATTTTCCTGAATAACCGCGAGGCGCTGCTGGAGATGCTGGCGCGCTTCACCGAGGACGCGCAGGCGATGGCGCGTGCGGTGCGCTGGGGGGATGCGGCGTATATCGAGGACAAGGTGGAGCGGGGGCGGAAGATCCGCCGCAGTCTGCTTGAGGTGAAGCAGGCATAGGGGCGCGGCGGGGCCGGTGGGACCGGCCTCGTTCGGCGGCGCTGCATCGTTGCGCGATGGTTCAGGGCGGGGCGGTGGCGATGGCGGCGGCTGGGTCTAGCGGATTCACCGGCGGCTCGCCGATGAAGAAGCCAAGGACCTGGCGGAGCGCGTCCCGGCTCATGGTGAGCCAGTCCCAGTTGGCGTTGGGCCTGCGGTCCTGCTGCTGGGAAAATGCCTGCTGGCGGCGGGCTTTCTGACGCATCAGCCGGTCAACGCTGCCGCCGAAATAGTTCATGATGTCGAAGAGTTCGTTCCAGAACTGGCCGTGGCAGAAGCCTGGGACGACGGCGAGATCGAGGCAGATGTCGAGGATGGTGCGACCGATGGGGCGGCGGCGCGCCAGGCGTTCGAGATCCTGCAAGGTGGGCATGAAGAGTTCGGGGTTATCCCAGCCGGTGGGGCGGGAGGGGCGTGGTGCGCTTTTGCGCGCGGCCGGTGGTGGGGCTGCCGGTTGCTCGGGCTGTTCGTCCGGTGTGTGGATACGCCGTTCGACGAAGTCGATGTCGCGGCCGGTGGCGGCGCGGGCGAGCAGGACGCGTTCGAGGGCGAAGGCGCGGAGGATGCCGCGGTGCAGGTGGGCGACGATGGTGGAGAGGTTGTCCGTGCCGAAGCAGGCGGC
>DATJJM010000035.1:0-10442 GCA_035492535.1 Acetobacteraceae bacterium
CCGGCCGCGCGCAAAAGCGCACCACGCCCCACCGGCTGGGATAATCCCGAATTCTTCATGCCCACCTTGGCCGACCTGGAACGTCAGGCACGCCGTCGTCCCGTCGGCCGCACCATCCTCGACATCTGCCTCGATCTCGCCGTCGTCCCAGGCTTCTGCCACGGCCAGTTCTGGAACGAACTCTTCGACATCATGAACTATTTCGGCGGCAGCGTTGACCGGCTGATGCGTCAGAAAGCCCGTCGCCAGCAGGCCTTTTCCCAGCAGCAGGACCGCAAGCCCAACGCCAACTGGGACTGGCTCACCATGAGCCGCGATGCGCTCCGCCAGGTCCTCGGCTTCTTCATCGGCGAGCCGCCGGTGAACCCGCTAGACCCGGCCGCCGCCATCGCCACCGCCCCGCCATGACCCGCCGCCCTTTGCGTATTTTGCGTGTTCTGCGGTTCCATTATCCCTTCCGTTCGCAACAAGCGGATTGACGCCGCCGCACACGCCCCCCATTCCCTCCGCCATGTCGCTCCTCGTCATCTCTGGCGCCGCCCTTCGCCTGGGCGGGCGCAGCATCTTCGCTGGTGCCGACCTCACGGTGGACCAGGGGCGGCGCATGGGCCTTGTCGGACGCAACGGCGCCGGCAAGTCCACTCTGCTGCGTGCGATCATGGGCGAGATGGCGCTGGACAGCGGCGACATCCGCCTCGCCGCCCGTGCCCGCGTGGCCACGGTCGCTCAGGAAGCCCCGTCCGGCGACGCCTCGCTGCTCGACACCGTATTGACCGGTGACCCAGAACGCCTCGCCCTGCTGACGGAAGCCGAGACCGCCGAACCCCACCGCCTCGCCGAGATCCACGAACGCCTGCGCGCCATTGGCGCCGAGGCAGCCCCGGCCCGCGCCGCCGCCATCCTCGCCGGCCTCGGCTTCGACGAGGCAGCCCAGCAGCGCCCGGTGCGCGAATATTCCGGCGGCTGGCGCATGCGCGTGGCACTCGCCACCGCGCTGTTCGCCGCCCCCGACCTGCTGCTGCTGGACGAACCCACCAACCACCTCGACCTGGAAGCCACGCTCTGGCTCGAGCAATGGCTCTCGCGCTTCCCCGGCTCCGTGCTGCTGGTCTCCCACGATCGCGGCCTGCTGGACCGCGCGGTGCAGGCCATCGCCTTCCTCGATCGCGGCCGCATCACCGTCACCCCCGGCGGCTTCGACGAATTCGTCCGCATCCGCACCGAACGCGCGCTCCAGCAGGTCCGCGCCGCCGAGCGCATCGCCGCCGAACGTGCCCACATCCAGTCCTTCATCGACCGCTTCCGCTACAAGGCGAGCAAGGCGCGCCAGGCCCAATCCCGCATCAAGGCGCTGGAACGCCTGCCGCAGATCGAGACGGTGATCGAGGACGCTCCCACCCGCTTCGATTTCCCCGAACCCCCGCGCATCGCGCCGCCCATCCTGGCGCTCGACCGCGTCTCCGTCGGCTACGATGCAACCCCCGTGCTGCGCGGCGTATCTTTATCTGTAGATACAGACGATCGTATAGCCCTGCTGGGCGCGAATGGCAACGGCAAGTCAACGCTGGCCAAGCTGTTTGCGGAGCGCCTCTCCCCCATGTCGGGAGAGATCCGGCGCGGCCCCAGGCTGCGCGTCGGCTACTTCGCCCAGCACCAGACCGAGGAACTGGTCGAAAGCGAAACTCCCATCGACCACATGGCACGCGCGCTGCCCCGTGCCGCGCCGCCGCAGGTCCGCGCCCAACTGGCCCGCTTCGGCCTCGATGCCGACCGCGCCGAGACTCCCGTCGCCCACCTGTCAGGCGGAGAGAAGGCGCGCCTGCTCCTCTCGCTGGCAACGCGCGAAGCGCCGCAGTTGCTGATCCTCGACGAACCCACCAACCACCTCGACATCGATGCGCGCGAAGCTCTGGTCAAAGCGCTGGCCGATTTCCAGGGCGCGGTGTTGCTGATCACCCACGATCCGCATCTCGTGGAACTGGTGGCCGACAGGCTGTGGCTGGTGGCCGACGGCACGGTCCGGTCGTTCGACGGTGACCTGGACGATTACCGCGCGCTGCTCGCCGAGCGTGCGAGGCCCGCCCCCAAGCCCGACGCAACGAACCGCCGTGACGAACGCCGCGAACGTGCCGACGCCCGCGCCGCCCTGGCTCCTCTGCGCAAGCAGGCGCGTGATGCCGAGGCCCGCCTCGCCCGCCTCGCCGCAGAGCGCGCGTCGATCGAAAAGACCCTGGCCGATCCGTCGCTCTACGTGCCCACCCGCAAGTCCGAGATCGCCGCGGCCAACGCGCGGCTCGCGGCCATTGCCAGGCTGGCGGCGGCAGCCGAAGCAGAGTGGCTGGCGGCGGAAGAAGCGTTAGAAGCCGCGTCCTGATCAGATCACCAGTCCGCCATCGACATGCAGCATCTGCCCGGTGATATAGCTTGCCGCGGGCGACACCAGGAAAGCCACCGCCGCCGCAACTTCATCCGGCAGTCCAACGCGGCCCAGCGGCACGCTCGCCACCTGCCGGCGCAGGCGTTCCGGATCGATCGCGACATGCGCGCCGGGATCCTTGCGGATGAACCCCGGTACCACCGCATTCACCAAGACTCCCGACGGCGCAAGTTCGATCGCGAGCGCGCGCACCAGTGCCTCCAGCCCGGCCTTCGCCGCCGCGGACGCAACGAAAACCGGCGCATCGGTCCGGAACGCATGCGCGACAAAGCTGGAGACAGCCACCACCCGCGCATCGCGCGCAGCCTGCAAATGCGGCACAGACGCCCGCGCAAGCCGAAAGAACGCCCCCTGAATGCCCTCCACCGACGCGGTCATCGCCGCATCACTCAGCTCCGACAGCTTCGTCCGATCGGCGAACCCGGCATTGCTGACCAGCACATCCAGCCCGCCAAACTGCTCGACCGCCTGCGCAACCAGCGCTCCGGCCACTGTCGGTTCCGCCAGATCGCCGAGCGCCACATGGGTCTCCGCACCGGCCGCGCGTGCTTCCGCGGCGACGCGTTCGGCGCCCTCCCGGTTCTTCCGCGTGTGGACCACCAATGCGATCCCAGGTGCGGCCAACGCCCGGCACACGGCAGCACCGATTCCGCTCGCGGCCCCTGTCACCAGAACGACACGTCGCGCCATCGCCTACACCACGTGCTGCGGACGCAGGCGGCAAAGCTCCGCGTCCGCATCGGTTTCAATCTGCAACGTCGAGTGACCGATGCCGAAACGGTCGTGCAATTGCGCCGTCAGATCGTGCAGTCGGTAGCGGTCAGTCCCATCGTTGCAGACGATATGGGCGGTCAGAGCGGTCTCGGTGGTGCTCAGCCCCCAGATATGCAGGTCGTGTACTTCCCGCACACCAGGAAGGGCAGCCAGATACGCTTGCACGTCGCGCTGGGAAACGCTCACCGGCACCGCATCCATCGCAAGATCAAGCGACTCGCGCAGCAACCCCCACGTACTGATCAGAATCACCAACGCAATAAGAAGGCTGGTCACCGGATCGAGCCAGGTCCAGCCGGTCAGCCGCATCACCAGGCCAGCGACGACAACGCCTGCCGAGATACCCGCGTCGCCCGCCATATGGATGAACTGCGCGCGGATGTTCAGATCCTCGCCACGTCCGCGCATGAACAGAAGCGCCGTTATGCCGTTGACCACGATGCCGACGGCCGCCACGAGCATGACCGTCAGATCCGCCACGGGCTGAGGCGCCAGAACCCGGTGCAGCGCCTCCACGCCGATACCGCCGACAGCGATCAGCAGGATGGCGGCGTTTAACAGAACCGCCATGATCGAGCCACGCCCCCAGCCGTACGTGCGCCGAGGCGTCGGCGGCCGGCGCGCCAGCCAGGCGGCCCCCCAGCCAAGCAGCAAACCCAGTACGTCACTCAGATTGTGCGCCGCGTCTGCCAGCAGCGCCATGGAGTTGGCGAGAAGACCGAAGCCAAAACCTGCAATGACAAATGCAACGTTCAGCGCCGTCCCGATCGCGAAGGCGCGATCATAGCCGCCCGCCGGCGCATGATGATGGTGCGAGTGATCGTGACCGTGGTGGCGATGATCGTGCATGCGCCGAGGACTATGCCACAAGGCGCCCATGACGCCATCGCCAATCTCACGGACAGGTGATGGGACCGGCTTCATCACGTAGCGTTAAGCACGCGTCGATGCGGTGCGGGCACGCACCCATCTCCCATCTCTGCAACGGGACCGATCGAGAGGCAGACAGGATCAAATGCTCGGCAGTTCGGTCGCCTCGTTGTTTGACTGGGCCGGTCAACATCATCCGCTGCTCCAGGCAATTGCCATCATCATCGGCACGTTCATCCTCGAGGATGCTGCGACGGTGATCGCTGCGATGCAGGCTGATGACGGCAGGCTTTCTTCGTTACTGGCGCTGGTGGCACTCTATGTCGGCATCATCCTCGGCGACCTCGGCTTGTACGGATTGGGATGGTTGTCGGCACGCATCCCGATCGTTGCGCGCTGGCTCCCACCGCATCGCACCGAGGCACTGCGCGGATGGCTGCATGGACGCGTGTTCAAAGTCGTACTGCTCAGTCGGTTCCTGCCGGGAATGCGTCTGCCGACATATACGACGTGCGGCTTCGTCAGTGCCAATCTGCGGCAATTCACCACGGCAGTGGTGATGGCAACACTGTGTTGGACTTCGTTACTGTTTGGCGCGTCACTGCGGATCGGCCAGGTGCTAATCGACCACTTCGGCGCGTGGCGCTGGACAGGAGCAGCGGGGTTTACGGTGTTCGTGATTCTCGCGGGGCGACTGACCGCAGCCGGATTGCAGAGCAAGCGGCCATGAAGCTCGACAATGCGTTGAGCCTTGCGACGCTGACGCGGCCGGCTGCACGCGAGCAGCCGCTTTCGTTCTTCGAGTTCTGGCCCGACTGGCTGTTCTATTTCCCCGTTGTGATGCACTGGCTTGCGCTCGGCGTTCGCCACGGCGGCATGACACTGCCGACGTTGGCCAATCCTACCATCACCTCTGGCGGCCTGTGCGGCGAGTCCAAGCAGGAGATCCTGGATCTCGTGCAGCCGCCGATCCGTGACCTTCTGGCGCGCACCACCAGTGTCGTCGCCGGTGACACCGACATCGTGGCGGCGGAGCGCGCGATGGCGGAAGCAGGCATTGCCTATCCGGTCGTGGCAAAGCCCGATATCGGCTGCAATGGAACCGGCGTCCGTCTGATCCGTAATCGAGATGATCTCCAGCGATACCTGCATGACTTTCCGCGCGGTGAGCGGCTGCTGCTGCAAGAGCTGATCGAGCACGAGGGTGAAGCCGGCATCTTCTACGTACGCCTGCCCGGAGAGCAGTCCGGCCGCATCACCTCGGTCACCCTGAAGCATGCGCCGGTGCTGGTGGGCGATGGCCGTTCAACCGTGCAGCAGCTCGTCCTGGCCGATCCGCGTGCAGGAAAGGTGCCGCAGCTTTACCTGCCTCGGCTGAAGGATCGCCTGCACGAAGTGCCGCACCAGGGCGAGCGGGTGCGCCTGGTGTTCGTTGGCAACCACTGCAAGGGTTCGATCTTCGAAAACGGCGTCCATCTGGTGACACCGGCGCTCACTCACACATTCGAGAGGATTGCACGGGCGATCCCGGGCTATTCCTTCGGCCGCATCGATGTACGCTTCGAATCCCTGCCGTTGCTTGCGCGTGGCGAGGGCTTCCGCATCATCGAGATCAACGGCTCAGGATCGGAAGCGACCCATATCTGGGACCCGCGGACCACCCTGCGCGACGCGTGGCGCGCGCAGTTCTTCCATTACGGTGCGGCGTTCCGCATCGGCGCCGCAAACCGCGCTGCTGGTCACCAGGCATGCGGCGTGCGAACCCTGTTCAACCTCTGGCGGCGCCAGAAGCGCCTGATGGCCGCTTATCCTCTGAACGATTAGCGGTACTTGCCGAATCCCCAAGGTTCCGCCAGGAACCGCCAATGAGCATGTTGCAGGCTATCATCATCGCGGTGCTGCAAGGCGCCACGGAGCTGTTCCCGGTCAGCAGTCTCGGTCACGCCGTCGTGCTGCCGGCCGTGCTGAACTGGCCTCTCGATCAGCATGCGCCGGAGTTCCTACCGTTCCTGGTGATGCTGCATCTCGGCACAGCCACAGCACTGCTGGTGTTTTTCTGGCGGGACTGGTGGTCGCTCCTGATCGGCATACTCGGCATGGCATCGGCGCACCAGGTGGCTGAAAGCCGCCGCGTGTTCCTGCTGATCGTGATCGCAACGATCCCGGCCGTGATCGTCGGCTTCCTGCTGGAGAAGTTCGTCCGTGGGCTGTTCGGCACACCGGTGGTCGCGGCGCTGTTCCTGGTCGTCAACGGGGTATTGCTGCTCGGTGGCGAAAAGCTGCGCGGGCGCGGCCACCGCCCGCTGTCGAGCCTGACGATGATGGACGCACTCACCATCGGGCTGTGGCAATGTACGGCGCTGGTCCCAGGCATCTCGCGGTCCGGCGCGACCATCGTCGGTGGATTGCTGCGGGGCATCGATCATGAAGGCTCCGCGCATTTCTCGTTCCTGATCGCGACGCCGATCATCGTGGGCGCGACAGTGCTCGAGGTACCGAAGCTGCTGCACGAGTCCGTGCCGCCGGGCACATTCAGCCTGGCGACGATCGCAGCGGTGGTCGCCGGCATCACGGCCTATGCCAGCACGTGGTTCCTGATGCGCTACTTCCGCCAGCACGATGCGTGGGCGTTGAACCCATTCGCGTATTACTGTCTGATCGTGGGTGCGGGCAGCCTGCTGCTGCTCGCGCTGTAGCAGGAGGACACACTCATGTCGCTGGCAATGGATGCGGTGCGGATCCGTCCGCTGTCTCCGGTGCTGGCCGCGGAGGTGATCGGGCTGGACTTGTCGCAGCCTCTGGATGAGCCGACACGGCGCGATGTCTACGGCGCGTTCGTTCGCTATCAGGTGCTCTGCTTCCGCGATCAGCGACTGAGCAAGGATCAGCAGATCGCCTTCACCGAGCAGTTCGGCACGCTCGAACGGCATATCGCCCGCAACCGCGGCACCGACAATCCGCTGGTTCATACGGTTTCCAATCTTGGGCCGGACGGCAAGCCCAGCGGCAAGGTTGGCTCGCAGGAATGGCATACCGACAAGTCGTTCCGGCCCGAGCCATCGATGGCGACGATCCTCCACGCCGTGACGATGCCGCCCAACGGCGGCGATACCTGCTTCGCCGACATGAACGCCGCCTACGAGGCACTCAGCGACGAAGAGAAAACCGCGCTGGACGACGTTCGAGTCATCCATAGCTGGGAACAGTCACAGCTCAAGCATGGCCGCATCGCGACACCGGACGAGATCGCGGATGCGCCGCCCATGAGCCATCCGCTGGTCCGCGTGCATCCGGACAGCGCCCGGAAATGCCTGTTCATGGGTGTGCACGCCTCGCACTTCGACGGGCGTCCGATGGCAGAAGGGCGCGCACGTCTTGCAGTGCTCGAGGCGCATGCGACGCAGGACCGGTTCGTCTATCGCCACACGTGGCGAGCCGGCGACGTGCTGATGTGGGACAACCGCTGTCTGCTGCATCGCGCCGACGCGAACTTCGATGCCGCCCGTTTCCCGAGGGTGCTGCACCGGACGTGCCTGCGGGGAACAGCTCCGGCGTAGATTCTGCCGGCTACACGTAGACCCCTTTCATGCCACCGGCCGGATAACGGGTTCCCGCCGCGGCCCCTTTGGGAACGGCGGCCGACATGCGGGCCACGTCGGACGCGCTCAACGTCACACGCAGCGCGCCGATGTTTTCATCCAACCGTTGCGGATAGCGAGTGCCGGGAATGGCGACCACATCGGGTCCCTGGGCCAGCACCCAGGCCAACGTAAGCTGTGCCGGTGTGCAGCCCTTCTCCTTGGCGATCTCCTCGATCTTCGCGACCAGCGCCCGGTTGTGGTCGAAGTTCTCCTGCTGAAAGCGAGGGTGGGCCGCACGTCGGCCATCGACATCCGCGAAGCTGCGGATGGCGCCTGTAAGAAAGCCGCGCCCCAGCGGCGCATAGGCCACGTAGCTGATGCCGAGCGCGCGTGTCGTCTCACGGGTCTCTTCGGCCTCGGTGCGATACAACAGCGAAAATTCGGTCTGCACCGCAACGATCGGATGCACCGCGTGGGCGCGCCGGATGGTCGCCGGTGATGCCTCGGACAACCCGAGATGTCGCACCTTCCCCTGCAGCACCAGCTTCGCCATCGCGCCGACGGTGTCCTCGATCGGCACGGACGGATCGACGCGATGCTGATAAAACAGATCGATCACATCGACGCCGAGGCGCTGGAGGCTCGCCTCGCATGCCTGCTGGACATAGTCGGGGCGGCCATTGACGCCATTCGGACCGCCAGGGTTCTGGGTCTGGCCAAATTTCGTCGCCAGCACCACGCGGTCGCGTCGCCCCTTCAAGGCCCGACCGAGCACCTGCTCATTGTGCCCCCAGCCATACATGTCGGAGGAATCGAAGTGATCGACGCCCTGATCGATGGCATATCTGATCAGGTCTTCCGAGGCGCTGTCGTCGGCCTCGCCATAAATGCCTGACAGCGACATGCAGCCCAAGCCGATGGCCGACACCGACGGGCCGTTCTTGCCAAGAGTGCGATGCTCAAGCTTCTCCGTCGTCACCATGCGCCGTGTCTCCTCTCCCTGTGCTGGGAGGCGGTATAATCCACGGAACAACGGCGACCAAATCGGCGTGGCGCAGCGCCGCTGCCCGTCAGATCCCGGCGGCGACGGTATTGAACCTGTCGGACAGATCGCCCGCGAAAACATTGAAACCCACTACGATCGTGGCCACGAGCACCCCGGCAATGAGGGCGTACTCCAACGAGGTGATCGCACGGCGATCGAGCGCTAACCCACACCACGCGCTCAGATAGCTAACCATGACAGTCCAGCTCCGACCCTGGGACAAACTGAGCCATGGCGCGGGTTGCGTGATGGTTACAAACGGGGTGCAAGCGAAATTCCGCGGCGGTCAACGCGGTTCGATCACCATTCTCGCCTCGCAATCGGCCTCCACGCGGTCCCGACGCAGGTGAACGGTGTGGTACTCGCCGCGAATCCAGGCTTCGAACTGATCGCGGTAATGCGGGTTCCCGGGAACTCCGGAATTGCCGATGTTCTGCACCGCGAGGAACGATTCGGGGGATGCGAAATCCACGACGATCCGGTACTCGGCGCCCGAGCTCGCCGCATGGGGTGGCAGTTCGCCGCCTGTGTTGCGCAGCGTGTGCGATCCTCCATCGACATCCGCCGGGCCGATATCAAAGGCAGCCTCGCCAATGGGATGATGCCAGTGTGCCTGGTGGATACGCCCCCACTGCCAGGCCGTTTCATCATCGCCGAGGCGTGTGCGAAGTGCTGCCAGCGTCTGCCGGGCCACTGCCTTCACATGCAGCGACGTCGCGTCGGAGAAATAGGCGATCGTGTCATCCTCCAACAGTGAAGCAGCCAGCCCCGTCTGCTGGTGCGTGAGATCGAGCAGCCGTTCCGGCATGTGCTGTCCGATCACTTCGCGCTGCCACAGCGCCATGAAGGTTTCGAACAGTGTCGGCGCGATTGAGGCGAGGCTGTAGCTATAGTCCCAGTCACTCAGCACGCGCGCGAAGGCGTCCTCGTCGGCGCCGAGATGGCGAAGGATGTGCGGACAGAGGCGCTCGGCACGGCAATTCTTCACATCGTTTTGGAGGGTGACGTTGGCAGCCGCGTCAATTCTGCCGCGACCCCCAAGTGCCTGCGCCAGCCGCACGCCGCGGTGACCTTGCGAATAGGCGCCATAGATCGGATGTGGCCAGTCGTCGGGGACGATCCGCTGATTGGCGCTGGCAACGTAGCCGCTTGGTGGATCGAACATGTGCGGCATGTCGGCGAACGGGATGATGCCCTGCCACTGGTCGTCGGCGGCGTTGGCGTCGCGGAAACCAGGGATCATGCGACCGCGAACGGGAATACGCCCCGCCTTCTGATAGCCGATATGACCCTGGGCATCGGCATAGACGAAATTGAAGATGGCGACGGACCAGTCGCGCAGCGCATCGCGGAAGTCCTGCCAGTTGCGCGCACGCCCGACAGCAATGGAGGCGCGGATATCATCCATGTGTTCCATGCCGACCCAGCGCAGTGAAAGCGGTGGATCACCGGCGGCGTCCAGAGACGGCACAAGCGCGTTGACGATCGGGCCGCGTATGGTTGACCGTACCGTCAGCTCGTGGCGGGCTTCCCCCCGGATCGGGATACTGACGTCCCGCTCTACGAAGTCGCGCCAGCCATTGCCATCCCGGTAGCGTCGCGCGTTCTCCGGATCGACCTGCTCCACGTACAGATCGCGCGTGGACGCCATGTTGTTGGTGATGCTCCACGCAACGGCACCATTGCTGCCCCACCACATGCCGGGAAAGCCAGGATGACCGGCACCGGCCGCATC
>DATJJM010000036.1:0-4655 GCA_035492535.1 Acetobacteraceae bacterium
GAACCCCGACAGATCCGAGCGGAAGCCATACGGGAAGAAATACTGTCCAAGCGGCAGGAACGGCGGCTGCTCCAGTCCCAATACCTGCATATCCGCCGCCAGCTTCTTTTGCGCCGGCAGGTCAGGTGCATCGAACCAGGCGGTGCGGAGTGCCTCCATCATCGCGTTCGGCTTCACCCCGCCGATCGGAATGTTGCTGCCGGGCACGGCCGGCCACAGACCCGCCCAACCGACGCAATAGCAGCTCCAGCCGGCGCGCACCGCCGGGTCCGTGCTGCGCGCCCGCGCGGACAGCGTACCCCAGTCCATCGACTGATAATCGACATTCAGGCCAAGCTCCCGGAACAGAGCCCGCGTCACTTCCGACATCGCGCGTGCCTCGGGAATCTCCGGCACCATGATGACGACTTTCTCGCCCTTATAGCCCGACTCCGCGATCATCTTCTTCGACAGCGCGACGTCGCGCTTGCCGGTCAGGATGTCCATGCCGGCATCCGACGCGAACGGCGACCCCGGCGTGAACATGCCCATGGGGGTGTGCGACAAACCCTGCAGATCGCCGAGCACGGCCTGCATGCAGTCAGCCTGGTTCAGTGCCGGCAGGATCGCATGCGCCAGTCTCGCATTGTCGAAGGGTGGCGCCGAGTTGTTGAGATACAGGATGCCGAAGTAGCCGAACGGATCGACCAGCTCGACCGAAACACCCGACGTGGATTTCAGCTTCGGAATCAGGTCGAACAGTGGGCGTTCCACCCAATCGACCTCGCCAGTCTGCAAGGCTGCCGCCGCGGTCGCGGGATCCGGGATGAACTTCCACTCCACCCGCTCGAAATTCGCCCGCTTGCCGCCGGCCCAGCCAGCAGCCTTTTCCTGCCGCGGCACGTATTTATCAAAGCGAGCATAAGCGGCGTGATCACCAGTGACGAACTCGTTGGCGAGGAAACGGAACGGCCCACTCCCCGTCGCATCGGTGATCTGCGTGTTGATATCTGTCTTCGCCAGGCGCTCGGGGCGGATGAAACAGGTGGTGGCACCCAGGCCGTACAGCATCTGGGCATACGGGCGCTTGAGGCGGATCTCGAAGCTGTCGTCGTCGATTGGCTTCATCTCGTCGAGCAGTCCCGCCATCCGCACTCCGAACGGATCGCGCTTCGACCACCGGTTGATCGACGCCACGCAGTCCACGGCCCGCACCTTCTCGCCGTCGTGGAACGCCAGTCCGTCACGCAGCGTGATGCGCCAGCGCAGCTTGTCGTCGGATAGCTCGTAGCCCGCGGCCATCTGCGGCTGCACGGCAAAATTCTCGTCGAGACCGAACAGCTGGTCGCAGGTCATGTAGGCGTGCTCGAGGCCGATGATCGAGATGGCCCACACCGGATCGAACACGATCAGGTTGGAATACGGCACGTAGCGCAGAGTGCTCTGTGCGGCGCGGCCGATCGAAGGCAGCCCCAGCGAGGCCACCAGCGACAACTGCATCGCCGCACGGCGCCTGATCCCCCTTGGCATTTTTATTTCCTCCCGATCGCTTACGCCGCCATCTTCATCCGCGCGTCCTCGCGCACCATCGCCGCTCCCTTTTCGGCGATCATGATGGTTGGCGCATTGGTGTTGGTCGACGTCACCGCCGGCATGATCGACGCATCGATCACGCGCAGGCGCTCCAGCCCGTGTACACGCAGCCGCTCATCGACGACTCCCAGAACATCCCGGCCCATCTTGCAGGAGCAGGTGGCGTGGAACACCGTGCCGCCGGTCTGCCTGACGTAGTGCAGCAGTTCGTCGTCGGTCTGCACATCCTTGCCCGGCACGGTTTCCGCCACGACGTATTTCGCCAACGCCGGCGCGGCAAAGAAGCGCCTGATCCACTTCATGCCGCCAACCGCCGCGCGGCAATCGGTCTCATCGCTGAAATAGCGCGGGTTGATGTTGGGCTTGTCGGCCGGCGACGGCGATCGCGCCTCGACATAACCGCGGCTGAGCGGACGCATCTGCCACATGCCGCACGTCATGCCGGGGACAGTGTCGAGTTGGCGTGACACCCCGGGCGCGTAACTGCCGTGCGCGAACAGCGCCTGCACATCAGGCGTCGCGGACTCCGGCAGCACCTTCACCGATGCCGCCACCAATGATGCGGCATAGGTCAGGATGCCGTTGCCGGTCGCCAGGTAGCGCAGCACCTGACCCGCCAGCCCCAGCCCGCGCGACTGCTGGTTCAGGCTCGGCGCGCCCTGAACGTTGCAGGAGACGCGCGCCAGGTAATGGTCCTGCAGGTTCTTGCCGACGCCGCGCAGCACGTGCTGCACCGGAATTCCGGCACGTTCCAGATGGTCGGGATCGCCGACGCCGGAGAGTTGCAGGATGTGCGGCGAGCCAATCGCGCCGGCGGACAGGATCACTTCGGCGGCCGTATCGACACGTTCGACAACGCCACCACGCGAGAACTCCACGCCGATGGCGCGCGTGCCATCGAACAGCACGCGGTGCACCAGCGCACCGGTGACGATCTCCAGGTTGGGGCGTTTCGATGCCGGCCGCAGGTAGCTGCGCGCCGTGCTGGCACGCCGGCGACCGCCGCGCGTCTGCTGCACCCAACCCACGCCATCCGGCGCACCCGGTGCCAGGTTATTGACGTCCTCACGGTACTCGCAGCCGATCTGCACCGCGGCCTCCACGGCTGCACGGCACAGCAGGGGCTTGTCGCGGCCATGCGAGGTGAACAGCGGGCCACCCTTGGCGTGGACCTCGTCCTCCTGCCCTGCCCAGTTCTCGGCCTTGCGGAAATACGGAAACACGTCGTCCCACGACCAGCCGCGATTGCCGAGCTGACCCCAGTGGTCGAAGTCCTCCGGCTGGCCACGGACATAGATCATGCCGTTGATCGAGCTCGACCCACCAAGTACGCGGCCACGGGGATAGTTGATGCTGCGGCCGTTGGTGCCCGGATCCGATTCAGCCTTGAATCCCCAGGTGAGAGTCGGATGCTCCAGCAGCTTCATGTAGCCGGCGGGAATGTGGATCAGCGGATTCCAGTCACGGCCACCGGCTTCGATCAGCACGACGCGCGTGGCGGGATCCTCCGTCAGTCGATTGGCCAGCACACAGCCGGCCGAACCAGCGCCCACGATGACGTAATCCGCCTGCATCAGTTTCCCCTCTATTGGCGTTCTCTGGCGATCAGAACACCCCAGCCCGCAACCGGATGCAACCCGATTGACCCTGTCATGACCGCATCCTTATGTTCGCGCCCAATGACACTGGGAGACGTTCATGTTGCGGGCCATCACACTGTGCCTCGGCCTGTTTGCGGCTTTCACGGCCGCACGGGCAGAGGACACCATCAAGATCGGTGTCATCCTGCCGTTCTCCGGACAGTTCGCCGATACCGGCGTGCAACTCGACAACGGCATCAAATTGTATATGCAGCAGCACGGTGACACGGTCGCCGGCAGGAAGATCGAGGTGATCCGCAAGGATGTCGGCGGGATCGCCCCCGAGGTCGCCAAACGGCTCGCTCAGGAGCTGATCGTGCGTGACGGTGCCGACATCCTCGCCGGATTCGCGCTGACGCCGAATGCGCTGGCCGCGGCGGAGGTATCGGCTCAGGCAAAGAAGTTCATGGTGGTGATGAACGCGGCGACCTCGATCATCACCACGAAGTCGCCCTATCTTGCGCGCACGTCGGTGACCGTGCCGGAGATTGACGAGACATTCGGCACCTGGGCCGCGAAGCAGGGCATCAAGACCGCCTATATGCTGGTCTCGGACTACGGTCCGGGGATCGACGCCGAGGCGGCCTTCCATCGCGCGTTCGAGGCCGGGGGCGGCAAGGTCGTCGGCACGGACCGCATGCCGGTGGCGAACGCGGATTTCTCCTCGTTCGTGCAACGCGCCAAGGATGCCAATCCGGAGGCGATCTTCATTTTCGTCCCCGGCGGCACGCAGCCGGCCGCGATCGGCAAGGCGCTGGCCAACCGGGGCATCACGCCAAAGAACACGAAGATCCTCGGCCAGGGTGAAATCACGTTCGAAGACGCGCTCAAGAGCCTGGGCGACGACGCCATCGGCATCATCACCGGCTTCCACTACGATCCGAACCACAATTCACCGATGAACAAGGAGTTTGTCGCCGCCTACAACAAGGCGTTTGGCCGCAACCCGGACATCTACTCGATCGGCGGCTATGACGGCATGCATCTGATTTATGCGGCACTGGCAAAGACCGGCGGCAAGACGGACGGACCGTCGCTGGTGGATGCCGCGAAAGGGATGGCGTGGGAGAGCCCGCGTGGTCCGATCTCGATCGATCCGGAAACGCGCGACATCGTGCAGACGATCTATATCCGGCGCGTCGAGAAGGTGAACGGCACTCTGGTGAACGTCGAGTTCGACAAGGTTCCCGACGTGAAGGACCCTGCCAAGGCCAGAATGCCGAAGTGAGGCGGGTCAGGTTCTTGCCGCCCTCCCAATGATTGCCCCGGCCCTCGGCGTCCTCTTCGACGGCTTTGCCTACGGCATGCTGCTGTTCCTGCTGTCCGTGGGACTGTCCGTCACGCTGGGGATGATGAACTTCGTCAATCTGGCGCATGGCGCCTTTGCCATGCTCGGCGCCTACGTGACCGTGACCTTGATGGATCGGGGCTGGCCGTTCCTCG
>DATJJM010000037.1:0-15428 GCA_035492535.1 Acetobacteraceae bacterium
CCGTGCTCGCCTTGCGCCGGCGCCGAACAGGCCGAGGATGCCATTCGGAGCGACGATGACGAAGGCCACCAGCATCAGACCCACGATCAGCAGGTTGAGTGCGGACGAGATCGTTACCGTTGCAACCTGTTGCAGGGTGCCTAGAAGGATTGCTCCGATCACCGGGCCCAGCCAGCTTGACGTGCCACCGACCAGCGGCATTGCGACGCCATTTACAGCATAGGCAAGGCTGAAGCCGGAGGCCGGGTCGAGGTAGGTGACATAATAGGGCAGGGGGGCTCCGGCCATGCCCATGAACGCGCCGGACAGAGTGGTGGCGAGCAGCTTCAAGCGGAGCGTAGGCACGCCGGATGCTTCGGCGGCAACTTCGTCGTCCCGGATCGTGGCAAAGCCGTAGCCCAGGCGCGATCGTTCGATGGCGCGGGCGGTGGCGAGCACGATCACCACCAGGCCGAGCATCACCAGGAACAGATATTGGATGTAGTCGATGCCGAGCAGTGGCGCCTTCATCGGCCGCACGATGTACGCGCCGCGCGAACCGCCGACGAAGTCCCAGTTGGTGATGAGCGTCTGCACGACCACGGCCAGCGCAAGTGTCGCGATGGAGAAGAAGGCGCCGCGCAGCCGCAGCGTGAGATAGCCTGTGCCCAACCCCACGAGCCCGGACACGATGCCACCGATCGGCATCATGAGCGGCAAGGGCAGGTTGGTGAGCTTGTGCAGCACCACGGTCGAGTAGGCGCCAAGCGCGAAGAATGCGGCGGTGCCGAAGTTCACGTAGCCGGTGTAGCCACCCAGGATGTTCCACGCTGTTGCGAGCGCAATGTATTGCAGCACGATATAGCCGGCGAAGAACACGTAGGCGTTGCCGATGGCCCAGGCGGCGCCGTATGTCGCGGCCGCCACGATCAGCAGCAGGAGGACGAATTTCGTGCCGTTCATGCGTCAGCGCCCGAAGATGCCGGCTGGACGGACTGCCAGCGTGATGAGCAGGAAGCCGAAGGCAACGGCGGGGGCCCAGGACGGGCCGTAGAATGTCGCGGTCAGGTTCTCGACAATCCCGAGCGCCATGGCGGCGACCAGCGTGCCGGCGAAGCTGCCCATGCCGCCCAGCACGCAGATGGCAAAAACGCGGCCGATATAGTCCCGGCCGATGGAGGGTTCGACCGGCTGGATGACGATCAGCACGGCACCGGCCAGTGAGGCTGTGGCGATGGAGAGGCCGAAGGCGACGCGTTTGATGCGCGTCGGGTTTGCCGCCATCAGGCGGAGTGCCAGCTGATCCTGCGCCACGGCGAGGATCGCGCGACCGAGGAACGTGCGTGCCATGAAGAGCTGCAGGCCGCCGACCATCGCCAGCGCGACCAGACATGGGACCAGCAGACGCAGCGGCAGCTCGATGGCGCCAATATGGATACTGGGACCGATATAGGGTGCGTCCACCAGGCGGTAATCGACGCCGAACACGAGCACCAGCGTGACTTCGGTGATGAACAGCAGGCCGAAAAAGAACGCCAGCCCGCGTAATGCTTCGTCGCCGCGACGTTCGAAGGCGAGGTAGTAGACCTGATAAACGGCCATCCCGAGCAGATAGAACGCCGGCAGTGCGATCACGCTGGCGAGGATGGGGTCCATGCCGAACGACGTGTTCGCGATGTAGGCGATGTAGGAGCCGAGGATGATGAAAGCGGGATGTGCAATGTTGACGATGTCGAGCATGCCGAACGAGATCGACACGCCAATCGTGACGGCCGCGTAGAAGCCGCCGAGCAGCAATCCCGAGACAACAGCGTTGCCCAGGAGTTCCAAGGACATTTCCATTATGCGCCGTACTGTGGCGAATGCGATGAGGCTTGGCTAGTGCGCGCGCACCACAACCGCTACGGGCAATCTATGCCCGCCGAACGGTGCCCAGCGCGACGACATTGGGTGCCGTGCCGGTGATGACCTTCGCGACCTGCGCGATCAGCTCCTCCTGGGAGTACGGCTTGGACAACCGCGGCAGACCGGTATCCTCGCCGTTTGGGAGCTCTGCATAGCCGGTGGCAAGAATGATCGGAAGTATCGGCCAGGACTGCCTGATCTGTCGCGCCAGCTCGGTGCCTGTCATGCCGGGCATCGCGTGATCGGTCAGCACGACGTCAACTTCGGCACCCTGGCCCAGCAGCTCAAGAGCGCGCGCAGCGGACGGAGCCTCCAGCACGACGTGCCCGGCATCCTCCAGCATTGCCGTGGTACTGGCAACGATCAGCGGATCGTCATCGACCACCAGGATACGATAAGCGCGGCTGGCATTGCCAAACAACGAGACGACGGGAAAGTTGTCGCTGGCAAGAGCGGCGTCCGATACCGGGAGCCAGAGCTCCACTGTCGTGCCTTCATCAACTTTGCTGGTCATGCGCATGACGCCACCGGATTGCGCTGCGACGCCATGCACCATCGACAGGCCAAGTCCGGTGCCCTTACCCGCGCCCTTCGTGGTGAAGAAGGGTTCCGCGGCGCGCTTCAGCGTGGCTTCATCCATGCCGGCGCCGGAGTCCTGCACAGTCAGGCAAACATAGCTGCCGTCGGCCAGTTCCCGTGGGCGTGCGCCGCTATTGGCCAGCCTTCCTCCAATAACAACCCGGCCGCCGTACGGCATTGCGTCGCGTGCATTCAAAGCGAGATTCAGCAGCGCCAGTTCGAGCTGATTGGGATCGACCCGGATCGGCGGCAGATCCGCCCTGTACGAGGTAATGATCTGGATGCTCGGCCCGAGGGTGCGGCGCAGCATTTCTTCCATGCCTTGCACCAGACGCATCACATCCACACTCTCCGGCCGAAGCTCCTGGCGGCGCGCAAAGGCCAGCATGCGCTTGGTCAGCGTCGCGCCACGATCGGCGCCTTGGACTGCGCCATCGACCAGGCGGATCAAGCGCGGATCATCTGGCAGCCGTTTCCGCAGCAATTGCAGATTGCCGAGAATGACCATCAGCAGATTGTTGAAGTCGTGCGCGACCCCGCCGGTGAGCTGGCCGAGGCTTTCGAGTTTCTGCATTTCATGCACCTGCGCGAGCGCGGCCTCCCGCTCACGCGTACGCTGTTCCACGCGGTGCTCCAGTTCCGCGTTCGCCTGTGCTAACTCCGCCGTGCGTTGTTCGACACGCAATTCCAGCTCGGCGTTGAGTTGTTCGAGCTGGCGTGTCTTGCGATAGAGGTCGGCGAACACCCGGACCTTTGCGCGCAGCAATTCAGGGACGACAGGAACAGGCACGTAATCGACGGCGCCTGCCTCATAGCCACGCAGGAAATCCGGCTCGCTCATCTGGATAGCCGAGACGAAAATGATCGCGGTGCGCTGGCAGCGTGGATGCTCGCGGATCATGGCTGCGAGCTCGAAGCCGTTGAGGTCGGGCATCACCACGTCGATCAGCACAACGGCGACCTCGTTCCGCAGCAGCGAATGCAGCGCCTCGGTCGCCGAGTTCGCCTTGATGAGGTTCTCCTGGAGGTCCGCCAGGATCACCTCATAGCTCAACAGTTTGGCCGGCTGGTCATCGACCAGCAGGATGTTGACCTTGTCACCCGGACTCACAGCGGTCACCTCAACGATGCAGCCATATCCGCAGGGCGGACAGAAGCTGCTCCGTATTCACAGGTTTGGCCAGATAATCGGATGCACCCGCTTCGAGGCATTTCTCGCGATCGCCCTTCATCGCCTTGGCGGTCAGCGCGATGATCGGCAGACGGCGGAATGCCGGTTGGGCACGGATCACCTCCATAGTTTGATAGCCGTCCATTTCTGGCATCATGATGTCCATCAGCACGATGGCGATGCCCGGTGTCGTTTGCAGCAGCTCGATTGCTTCGCTGCCGGTGATTGCGGTCAGCACTTCCATGCCGCGCCTCTCCAGCACCGAGCTGAGTGCGAAGATGTTGCGGGCATCGTCGTCCACCACCAGCACCTTCTGACCGACCAGGCTTTCGTCGGAGCTATGCAGCTTTTCGAGCATGCGCTGCTTCTCAACCGGCAGGTCGGAAACAATGCGATGCAGGAAAAGCGACGTCTCATCCAGCAGGCGCTCGGGAGATTCGACGCCTTTCACCACGACGCTGCGAGCCATGGTGTGAAGCTGCGCGTCCTCCTCCGGTGACAACTCGCGGCCCGTGAACACGACGACAGGAACGTTCGCCAGATCGTCATCATCGCGAATGCGCTCCAGCACCTCGAAGCCCGACATGTCAGGCAGGCGCAAGTCGAGCACCACACAATCGGCTGGCATCTCGCGCAACGTCTCGATCGCTTCCGCACCAGTTTCCACAGTGACGATGTCGATATCGTCGTGGCCAAGGAGCTCGGTGATGGAAAGTTGTTCGGCCGCATTGTCTTCCACGACGAGCAACTTCTTGCGTCGCGGCTTCACATAGTCGGTGATCTTGCCCAGCGCCTCCTGCAAGCCCTGCGTCGTGGTTGGTTTTGTCATGAAGGAGAAGGCGCCACGCGCCAAGCCGTGCTGGCGATCCTCGTCGAGGGTCACGATTTGTACGGGGATGTGCCGGGTGGCGGGATCCTGCTTGAGCTGGCTCAGCACTGTCCAACCCAGCATATCAGGCAGGAATACGTCGAGCGACACGGCCGTGGGTTGATACTCGCGCGCGAGAGTCAGGGCATCGATGCCGCGCATGGCCACCAGCACCTTCAGCCCATGATCGTGTGCCAGATCGACCAGGATGCGCGCGTAGTGTGGATCGTCTTCCACGACCAGGAGGACATGATCGCCCTCGTCTATGCTGTGCCGGTCGTCGGCGATTGCTTCCACCATTGGGCGATCGGCAAGGCGCACGGGGCTTGGCAGAGCCACATCCGAACGCGGCGCTGTGTCGAGATTCGTCGCAGCACCGCGCCCTGGTGTCGCCGGTCCGATGTAGGAGAGTGGCAGATACAGGGTGAATGTGCTGCCAACACCCGGCTTGCTGCGCAATTGGATCTCGCCGCCGAGCAGGTTGGACAGCTCGCGGCTGATAGCCAGGCCAAGACCGGTGCCGCCGTATTTGCGGCTGGTGGAGGCATCGGCCTGCTGGAACGCCTCGAAAATGATGCGCTGCTTTTCCGGTGGAATGCCGATACCGGTGTCGCTGACCTCGAACGCCACAACGGTCGGCGCGTGATCGAGCACGGCGTGTCGAGGGGTCCAGCCGCTGGCGACGGCCGAGATGCTGAGCTGCACCCCGCCGTGTTCGGTGAACTTGAACGCGTTCGACAGCAGGTTTTTCAGCACCTGTTGCAAGCGCTTGCTGTCGGTGGTGATGCCACGCAACGTCGGATCGACGTTCACCGTGAAGGTGAGGTTGCGGCTTTCCGCCTCGTGCCGGAACGGCCGTGTCACCGTATCCTGCAGGTTAGGCAGCAGGATTTCTTCCGCGTCCACCGACATCGTGCCTGACTCGATCTTCGACAGGTCGAGGATGTCGGAGATCAGGTTAAGCAGGTCGGTGCCGGCGCCGTGGATGGTGCGTGCGAATTCCACCTGTCGTCCGGTCAGGTTGCCGTCGGGGTTATCGGCGAGCTGCTGGCCCAGGATCAGGATCGAGTTCAGCGGCGTGCGCAGCTCATGCGACATGTTGGCCAGGAACTCGGACTTGTACTTCGAAGTCAGTGCCAGCTCGGTTGCCTGCTCTTCCAGCGCGCCACGGGCCTGCTCGATTTCCTGGTTCTTGCGTTCCACCTCGACATTCTGTTCGGCGAGCTCCTGCGCCTTCTGCTCCAACTGCTCGTTGGTCTGCTGCAGCTCGAGCTGCCGGGTCTGGAGTTCCGCGGCCAACTGCTGCGACTGCTGCAACAGGTCCTCGGTCTGCATCGTCGCTTCGATCGAGTTCAGCACGATGCCGATACCGGCCGTGAGCTGCTCGAGGAATGAGATCTGCAAGTCGGTGAAGGAGCCGACCGAACCAAGTTCGATGACGGCCTTCACCTGGCCTTCGTAGAGCACAGGCAGCACGACAACGTTATTCGGCGTTGCCCTGAACAGGCCGGAGTGAATGGGCACAGCATCGGGCGGCAGGCTGGTGATCAGCATGCGGCGGCCGTCGATGGCGCATTGGCCGATCAGGCCCTGGCCCATATACAGCTGTTCCGGATGGCCGGCCTTGCCGTCGTCCGCATAGGCAGCGAGCAGCTTCAGGGTAGCGGCGGACTCCTGGTTCACCTGGTCCAGGCGGTAGATCACACCATTCTGCGCTTCCACCAGTGGCGCCAGTTCGGACAGCAACATGCGGCCCACGGTGGTCAGATCGCGCTGTCCCTGGAGCATGTTGGTGAAGCGCGCGAGATTGGTCTTCAGCCAGTCCTGTTCGGTATTGCGGTCGGTGGTGAGCCGCAGGTTGTCGATCATCGTGTTGATGTTGTCTTTCAGCTCCGCGACTTCGCCGCGGGCCTCGACCTGGATCGATCGTGTCAGGTCGCCCTTCGTCACGGCGGTTGCCACTTCGGCGATGGCACGGACCTGCGTTGTCAGGTTGGCGGCGAGCAGGTTCACGTTGCCGGTCAGATCCTTCCATGTGCCGGCCGCACCGGGCACGTTGGCCTGACCGCCGAGGCGGCCTTCCACGCCCACCTCGCGTGCCACCGTTGTCACCTGATCGGCGAAGGTGGCGAGCGTGTTGGTCATGTTGTTGATGGTTTCGGCGAGCGCCGCGACCTCGCCCTTCGATGCCATCGTCAGGTTCTGCTTCAGGTCGCCGTTTGCCACCGCGGTCACCACGCGAACGATACCGCGCACCTGCTCCGTGAGGTTCGCGGCCATGACGTTCACCGTATCGGTGAGGTCCTTCCATGTGCCGGCGACGCCGGGCACCTGCGCCTGTCCGCCGAGCTTGCCTTCCGTGCCCACCTCTCGCGCGACGCGCGTCACTTCCGAGGCAAAGCCGTTGAGCTGGTCCACCATCGTGTTGATGGTGTTCTTCAGCTCGAGGATTTCGCCTTTCACGTCCACGGTGATCTTGCGGCTGAGGTCACCACGCGCCACGGCCGTGGTGACCTCCGCGATGTTGCGCACCTGCGTCGAAAGGTTTGCAGCGAGCAGGTTGACGTTGTCAGTGAGGTCCTTCCAGGTGCCGCCGACGCCTGGCACGACAGCCTGGCCACCGAGACGGCCTTCGGTGCCGACTTCGCGAGCCACGCGCGTCACTTCGCCGGCGAAGGAGCGCAACTGATCGACCATCGTGTTCAGCGTTTCCTTCAGCAGCAGGATTTCGCCGCGCACGTCAACGGTGATCTTCTTCGACAGATCGCCGCTCGCGATGGCGGTCGCCACCTCGGCGATGTTGCGCACCTGACCCGTCAGGTTGGACGCCATGAAGTTGACGTTGTCGGTGAGGTCCTTCCAGGTGCCGGCCACGCCAGGCACTGCGGCCTGGCCGCCCAGCTTGCCTTCGGTGCCCACCTCGCGCGCCACACGGGTGACTTCGGAGGCGAAGGCGTTGAGCTGGTCCACCATCGTGTTGATGGTATTCTTCAGTTCGAGGATTTCGCCTTTCACGTCCACGGTGATCTTGCGGCCCAAGTCGCCGCGCGCCACGGCGGTGGTGACTTCGGCGATGTTGCGCACCTGGCCTGTCAGGTTCGACGCCATCGAGTTGACGTTATCGGTGAGGTCCTTCCACGTGCCCGCCACGCCAGGCACCTGCGCCTGGCCGCCTAGCCGCCCTTCGGTGCCCACTTCACGCGCCACGCGCGTCACCTCACCGGCGAAGCGATTGAGCTGGTCCACCATCGTGTTGAGCGTTTCCTTCAACTGAAGGATCTCGCCGCGAACATCGACGGTGATCTTGCGCGACAGGTCGCCATTGGCAATGGCGGTTGCCACTTCGGCGATGTTGCGTACCTGGCCGGTCAGGTTGGAGGCCATGGAATTCACGTTGTCGGTGAGGTCCTTCCACGTGCCGGCGACGCCGGGCACGTTCGCCTGACCACCGAGCCGTCCCTCGGTGCCGACCTCGCGCGCGACGCGCGTCACTTCGCCGGCGAACGCGTTGAGCTGGTCGACCATCGTGTTGATGGTCTCCTTCAACTGAAGGATTTCGCCCGAGACGTTCACGGTGATCTTCTTGGACAGATCACCCTGCGCCACGGCGGTCGCCACTTCGGCGATGTTGCGCACTTGGCCTGTCAGGTTCGACGCCATCGAGTTCACACTGTCGGTCAGGTCCTTCCATGTGCCAGCGACACCGGACACCTGCGCCTGGCCGCCCAGTCGCCCTTCGGTGCCGACCTCGCGGGCGACGCGCGTCACTTCGCCGGCGAAGCGGTTGAGCTGGTCGACCATCGTGTTGATGGTTTCCTTCAACTGAAGGATCTCGCCCGACACGTGCACTGTAATCTTCTTCGACAGGTCGCCGTTCGCGATCGCAGTGGACACCTCGGCGATGTTGCGGACCTGCGCCGTCAGGTTGGATGCCATGGAATTCACTGATTCCGTGAGATCCTTCCACGTGCCGGCCACGCCAAGCACATTGGCCTGTCCGCCCAGTCGTCCATCAGTGCCGACTTCGCGTGCGACGCGCGTCACTTCACCGGCGAAGGCGTTGAGCTGGTCGACCATCGTGTTGATGGTCTCCTTCAACTGAAGGATTTCCCCTGACACATTCACGGTGATCTTCTTCGACAGGTCGCCACCGGCGATCGCGGTTGCCACCTCGGCGATGTTGCGGACCTGCGCCGTCAGGTTCGATGCCATCGAGTTGACGTTGTCGGTCAGGTCCTTCCACGTACCGCCGACGCCCGGTACAACAGCCTGCCCGCCCAGCTTGCCATCGGTGCCAACTTCGCGCGCCACGCGCGTCACTTCGCCTGCGAAGCCGTTGAGCTGATCGACCATCGTGTTGATGGTCTCCTTCAGTTCCAGGATTTCACCGCGCACATCCACAGTGATCTTGCGCGACAGATCGCCGCGCGCCACCGCCGTGGTGACCTGGGCAATGTTGCGCACCTGGTCCGTCAGGTTGCCGCACATCGCATTCACGGAGTCTGTCAGGTCCTTCCAGGTGCCGGCGACACCAGGCACCACCGCCTGGCCGCCCAGCTTGCCTTCCGTCCCGACTTCGCGCGCCACGCGCGTCACTTCCGAGGCGAAGGAGCGCAACTGGTCCACCATCGTGTTGATGGCTTCCTTGAGCTGCAGGATCTCGCCGCGCACATCAACCGTGATCTTTTTTGACAAGTCGCCATTCGCCACAGCGATGGTCACCTCGGCGATGTTGCGAACCTGGGCCGTGAGGTTCGAAGCCATCGAGTTCACTGACTCGGTCAGGTCCTTCCAAACGCCGGTCACTTCGCGCACCTGTGCCTGACCGCCGAGCTTGCCGTCGGTGCCGACCTCGCGGGCGACCCGCGTCACTTCCGAGGTGAAGACCGACAGCTGCTTGATCATCGTATTGACGATCGTAGCCAGGCGCAGGAACTCGCCTTGCAGCGGCCGGCCATCAACGTCCAGGCGCACGGTTTGCAGCAGATCGCCCTGCGCGACAGCGGTAATCGCATGCGTTACGGCAGTGGTGGGCCACAGCAGATCGTCGATCAGGTCGTTCACCGAGGACTCCATCGCCGCCCAGGAACCGGTCTGCAGACCGAACTTGACGCGCGTGCGTGTCTTGCCTTCGCGCCCTACCACCTTACCGACATGCGCCAGCTCCGAGGCCATGCGCTCATTGGCTGCGACGATCTCGTTGAATGTGTCTGCGATCTTGCCCTCCAGTCCGGTCTGGTCGCTGGGCAAACGAACCGAGAAATCGCCAATCCGCATGGCTTGCAAGGCATGCAACAACTGGTGCAGGTCGAAACATTGGCCGATGGCGTCGCCCTCGTGGACTGAACTTGCGATCGCGTCACCAGTGCGGAGGTCAGTTGTCTCGTTCAGATCCATTGCAGGCTCCTGGCGGGAAGCACAGAGGGGCTCCGAGCGTGCCCGGAATTCCATTGCGTGGCAGGCTCGTTTGCAAGGTTGTAATTGGCAGGGTTACAGTACGTCTACTTGGTTGACGCTCACGCGCAGGCCGAACCTGCCGCACCGCAGCGTGCGGGAGCCTGATCGATCCGATTTCCGGGTTCAAGGTGAAATTAACCGACATGAACTGCAAGCTCAGTGAGAGTTGGCCGACCGCAATACAGGACGGAGGTCGTTCTTATATCGTTCCTACGTCTGCAGATCCCCAGCATTATCACCATCAATAGCATTATCACCATCAATTGACCAATCCGGCCGGCCCGCTACAGTCGTTCTGAGCACAAATCCGTGATTCAGGGGACGGCAGTGCTCCATTGGGGTTTCTAACGTAGGACGTCAAGCTGACCAACAAAACCTGAGAAACGTTGCGGTAAATCGGTGCTGCGCTGCGCCTTGTGCGGTATCACGATTTATAGTGCCCCTGCTGGCGAACATTTCACATTGTGATTGCGGCCAGGTGGGCGTGCATGGCATGCGCCCGGCTGCGGACTTCGTACACCCCGGACGAGACGCTGGTGAAGCTCAGGCCGACCTGCAAGGTCTATCTCGCAGTCCGAATGTTGGCTACAAAGCGGATCGTTCCTGTCGATACGGGGGATTGGAGTATGTCGCTTAAGCATTGGCTGGCGAGCGCGGTGGTGTGTGCGGCATTGTTGCCGGGATCGAGCCGCGCAGCGGTCACCGAGGACACGTTCAAGCTGCAGACCACTGGCGATCTGGTCGCGTTGTGCTCGGATGTGCCGCCCGATCCGATGAGCACAGCCGCGCTGAATTTTTGCCATGGCTTCGCACTTGGTGTGTTTCGTGTGCTGGATGAGGAAGCCGCAGCGCAACCGAGCCATCGCATGTTCTGCGCGTCGAAACCTGGTCCGAGCCGCACGCAGGCGATTGCGGACTTCGTGGAGTGGGCGAAGGCCAATCCGAATGTCATGCCGCAGCAACCCGCCGATGGGCTGGTGGCGTATCTCGTGAAGACTTTCCCGTGTCCGCACGGCAAGTAATGGAGAAGAAGCGATGAAATCCGCATGGGCGCTTCTGTTGCTCGGCTGCATCAGCGTGGCCGGGTGTTCGAACATGAGCGCGACAGAGCAGCGCGCGCTGACTGGCACGGGGATCGGCGCAGCCGGCGGTGCCGTCCTCGGGGCAATCGGTGGCAATGCCGGTCTTGGTGCGGTTGCAGGTGCCGCTGCCGGATTGGCCGGTGGCCTGATCTATGACCAAGTCAAGAAGAACGAGCAGAACTCCTACAACCAGGGCTACTACGCAGGGAGTCACGCCAAGCCTGCGAGCAACTGAGCAACACGGGATCGGTATATACCTACGGCCCGCGGCGATCGGCGGTGTAGGGAACGAACGGTCCGATCGGCAATAGCGACGCGGCGAGAAGGGCCATGCGCTTCAGGCTGGGGGCGGCGCGCAGGGAACGGCGCAGCCACACTCTGCCTTCGCCTGTGCGACCATGGCGGAGCAGTTCGCGGCCGATGATCCAGATGTTCTCTGCCTCCGTGCGGCGGCGGATGGCGGCAAGGCGTTTCGCACCGAAGCGTGCGAGGAGGGCGGAGTTGCCGAAGATCGCATCCATGCACGGCGTGAACGAATCCGGGTCCGTGGCCAGGCGGCGATAGGCGCCAGTGTCATGTTGCCGGATGTAAAGGACAGGGCCTGGTTCGCCCGTGGCGGCGAAGGGACCTTGCATAGCGAGACGGATCCAGAATTCCCAGTCTTCGCCGTAGGCGATGTCGGTGCGGAAGGACCCGGTGGCACATAGCGCCTCTGAGCGGATCAGGACGTGGCCGCCGTTGGCGAAAAGGTTGCGGACAAGCAGGCCCGGGAGCAGATCGCCGGAAGGTGGCCGGCGGCAGCGTGTATGTGGAATTGTGTAGGCGCCGACCGCAGCGATCGAAGCGGGCGAACTGTCTAGTGTCGCGGTCAGGCGGGAGAGTGCGTCGGGGGCCAATCGGTCGTCTGCGTCGAGGAAGAGAACGCTCCTCCCAGCCGCCTCCCGCGAGGCAAGGGGAAACACGAACTCCAGGTCTCGCTGCCGCAATTCGCTGATGCCGCGGTTTCTGGCGGCGGAAACACCGGCATTCGCTTGCCGCACCTGCGAAATGCGAGGGTCACTGAACGAAGCGATGATGTGGGTGGTAGTGTCCGTCGATCCGTCATCGACAACCACAAGACGCCAGTCTGGATGCGACTGCGCCAACACTGAACGGATGGCGTCCGCGATCCACGGAGCAGCATTGTAGGCCGGAATAATGATGCCGACGCGCACGCCCGAAGCATGCGCGTCGGTGGTTAATGCGTGGTTAGGCCTCGGCCTTACGCTCGATGCCCTCACGCAGTTCGCGTCATCCGGCCGCCCATCCAGCAACCTGGAGCAAGTCACCCCACCTTCTGGTCAAGGAGGAGTGTAATGGTGAGTGCACAGAAACCGGATACGCTGTTGGTGACGGCGTCCGTGACGTTGAGATGCGCAACAAGTGGCGCGCCGCTTCCCAGCCGAAGCACGGAAGCCGAAAGTGGTGATATATCAGCGTACAAAAATAGAGAGCCACGATGACGCTGCAAATTCTCGGTCAGACGACCCATTTCATAGTCCGCTATGATGACGCTTCAGGTGCGCCGGCACGTGCCGTGGCGCAGACGTTACTGAATACTGTCGAGACCGACCTGGTGAGGCTCGAAGTGCACCTTCCCACCCACATGGGCGGGGGTGGAGATCCGTTCCTGCACCCGACCATCGATATTCAGGTACTCAACGTACCCGGTGGACCGGCCTTCGCCAGCGCAGACAACAACGGCTCTTTCCCGGGACGTCAAAGCCGGATTCGGATCAATCCTTTTGCCGCAGCCGGTAGCCAGATCACGGACGACTTCGCGGGCTTTGTCTTCATCGCAGAGATGGCCGAACTCATCATGGGTTTCTACGGCTGGAACGAGGCGAGCAGTCAGGGAGAGGCCCTGTCCCGGGTGATGGCCGAGGAGCTGCACCCGGCCTCGACAGCCAATTTCGTGAACAACTGGCTTGCCGGCACCAGCCCGCGACCAGACTGGATCAACCGCGACCAAGTCGGCGGCGGGATCATTCCACCTGGAGATCGGGACCCTATCGCCTTTGGCTGCGGGATCATCTTCATCAACTACCTGCACTCGCAGCTCGGCTTTTCCTACCGAGACATCTGCCTGGCCGGCGGCGCGCTGCTTTCCGAACGGTACCGGAACCTGACCGGTCGGGTCGACAATCCGGCGGTCCGACTCAACAAGCTACTGGATACCTTCTTCGGCACGGGCCCGATTCGGCTACCCAGCAACAATCCCTTCCCACTCGATGCGGTGACGATCCACGCCGTTCTGCTGGTTGGCGGGTTCCGAACACACCGCGAACTGCAAACGATGTCGCGCGACGACAAGCGGAACACCCTGATCGTCGAACTGACCAAGCACAGCAACCAGCCAGTCGCTCACTTCCAATCACTCGATGATCGTGCGCTCGCTGGTGCCGGGGCAGTCATGGTCTACCTGCGCCACGCCGGCATCCGCAGCGACGGTGACCTGAGGACAATGAGCGACGATGACCACCGAAACACTCTTATCGTCGAGATCGCCGCGCAAACCGGACGCAACGACCTGCAGGCGCTGGATAATCATCGGCTCGTTCTCGCGGGGATGGAGATCGCTGCATCCCCGATACGGGCAGTCCTATTGATCGGGCGATTTCGCACGCACGCCGAGTTGCGGCAAATGTCACACGACGACCAGCGGAATACTCTGATTGTCGAACTCGCCGGACATACCGGACAATCGGTGGGCCACTTCCAGGGCTTGGACGATGCTGCGCTCGCCGGTGCGGGGGCAGTGATGGTGTACATGCGCCAGGCGAAGATCCGCACGGATGCCGCCCTCAAGACGATGACCGACGACGACCAACGCAATACCCTTATCGTCGAGATCGCCGCCCAGACCGGCCGCCGGGATCTCCAAGCATTGGACAACGTCGGCCTCGTGCTGGTCGGTCTGCTTCGGTCGTAAGCTGCGTCGCGGCGCGTGGAGCCGTCGGCGTTAACTTGCGATCTGGACGTTCGTGGTGCCCGACAGGGTGTGAGCGGGGTCACAGCCCGCTGGCGATAGGTCGATTAATCTTGTGACATGCGCCTTCGTTGCCGTCGGCGGTGCCCAATCGGCACCGTCTCTTCACGGACCGCAAAGGAACCGCACCATGAGTGGCACGAGCACGACGCCGCAACCACGCTCAATGCGCCTGATCTTCGAGTACGAGGGAGACGAGGTACGCCTCGTGATGCAGCAACCCGTCGATCTGCCGGCCACGGCTGCGCCCCCCACCCAGCAGACAGGGTTTTTCGTGGAAACACGCGATGCAGCGGATCGCACGCTTTCACGTCTGGCCGCTCACGGTGCGTACCCCGACAGCGTCGAGGTGTTTCCGGAGCGGCATGGTGATCCCATCACCCGCGTGCAGGTGGACCGGCCACGAGGCGCCTTCACCATCATTGTGCCGGCGTCGCAGGACACCGATCACGTTCGTCTCGTCCAGGTGACGGCACCGCCTGGCGACGTGGCTCAGCCCGCCACCCGCACATTCGTGCAGCCGCAAGGTGCGCTGCAGGAGCGGGAGATCGCCCGGTTTCCACTTCAGATCGGCCGTTGAAGGAGAGCCGCCATGTCCACCTCAGACGGCACGGTCATTGGCTCCACGCAGATCTCCGGCAGCGCACCGCGTGCGGAGGCGTTCAACGTCGTGCTGCTGGCCGAAGGGTTCACCGCAGCGCAGCAGGCAGACTTCAATGCCGCCTGCGGCGAATTCGTCACGGCGTTCCTCGCCACTCCGCCATTCAACGAACTGTCGCCGGCGATCAACATCTTCCGCGTGAATGTCAGCTCGACCGACTCCGGCGCTGACGATCCGGTGGCGACCGGAGGGACGGGCGCAGAGGTGCGTACCTATTTCGATGCGTCATTCGGTACCAACGGCATCCGCCGTCTTCTTGTTTGCAACGCATCGACCGCGCTGCAGGTGGCGGCGGCGCAGGTGCCGGAGTTCACCGTGGCGGTCGTTGTGGTGAACTCGACAGTCTATGGCGGCAGCGGCGGATCGGTTGGCACGTATTCGCTGGCCGGCGGCGCCACCGAGATCGCGATCCACGAGATGGGGCACACGGCGTTCCATCTCGCCGACGAGTATCCCTATTATGCCGGCGGCAACGAGACCGGGCACGACCAGCATCCTCCGGTCGAGCCGGCCGAACCGAACGTGACCATCAACACAGACCGAAACACGCTGAAGTGGCGTTCGGTAGTCTTGGCGGCCACGCCGCTCCCTACGATGAGCAACCCGTCATGCGATCAGCCCGACGGCCGTCCCAGCCCGGTGCCAGCGGACACGGTCGGCCTGTTCGAGGGTGCGCACTACTATCACTGCGGCTGCTT
>DATJJM010000038.1:0-39227 GCA_035492535.1 Acetobacteraceae bacterium
TGTCCACCGAACTGGATCAGCAGCGCCAGTTGGCCGCCATCGAGCGTCTGGTGGGGGGTGACCTATGAAGGCGTTTCATCTCGCCGCGATCATCGGCGCCGGCCTGATGCTGGCGCCGTTCCATGCCGGCCACGGTCAGCCGGAGGAGCGGCGCACCCTCTACTACCAGGCGCCGATGGGGCCCGAACGCTCACCGGTCCCGAAGAAGGACGACATGGGCATGGACTATTTGCCGGTGTACGAGGAGGCGCTCAAGCCGCTGGCGCCGGCCAGTTCCCGGCGCGTGCTGTTCTATCGCGCACCAATGAGCGCCGACACCTCGCCTGTGCCCAAGAAGGATCAGATGGGCATGGACTACGTGCCGGTCTACGAGGACGAAGGCGCAGCGGACGGCACGGTTGCCATCAGTGCTGAACGTGTGCAGGTCCTCGGCGTGCGAACCGAGGCGGCACGAACGCAGGTGCTGGTGACGCCGATCAGGATGGTCGGCACGATCGCCGCCGACGAACGGCGGCTTGCGGTTGTTGCTCCCAGGTTCGAGGGCTGGATCCAGGAGTTGATCGCCAACACAACGGGCCAACCGGTCCGGCGCGGCGAACCGCTATTTACATTCTACAGCCCGGAGGCCGCGGCCGCGGAGCGTGAGTATCTTGTGGCGCGCCAGGTTTCCGGCGCCCTCGCCGAGGCTGCCATGGCGAAACTGCGCAATCTGGGGCTTCCACCGGATCGCATCGCGCAGCTTGGGCGCGGCGGCAAGGCGGCAGATGTGCTGGCGTATCCCGCACCGATCGACGGCATCGTCATGGACAAGGCGGTGCTTGCTGGGCAGCGCTTCGCCGCCGGTGAGACTCTCTATCGCATCTCCGATCTGTCGAACGTCTGGGTACTGGCCGACGTGTTCGAACAGGATCTGGCGTCGGTGCGCATTGGTGAACCGGCGACCGTGCGATTGACAGCCTATCCCAGTCGAACCTTTGTGGGTGCAGTATCGTTCGTCTATCCCACGCTCAATCCGACGACGCGCACTGCAAGGGTCCGCATCGAGCTGGCGAATCCCGACCTGCTGCTCAAGCCGGACATGTACGCGACTGTGGCGATCGATGCCGAGGCCGCAGGGAAGCAAGTCCTTACGGTGCCTGAGTCCGCATTGCTCGACGACGGCACGCGGCAGATCGTGTTGGTCGAGCGTGGCCCCGGCCGATATCAGCCCCGCGTGGTCACGCCCGGCCGCCGAGGCGGCGGCGACGTAGAGATCACCAGCGGACTTGCCGGGACCGAACGGGTCGTCGTAGCCGCCAATTTCCTGATCGATTCAGAAAGCAACCTGCGCAGCGCGTTGCAGAACTTCGCGGCGCCGGAGACCGGCCACGCGGTGAAGCAGCCATGATTGCGCGCATCATCCGCTGGTCGGTGGCCAACCCATTCTTGGTGTCACTGGCGACACTGTCCATCGTGCTGGCCGGGTTGCTCGCCGTGCGCGCCACGCCGATGGATGCCATTCCGGACCTCTCCGATACGCAAGTCATCGTGTATGCCGACTACGCCGGCCAGGCACCGCAGGTGGTCGAGGACCAGGTCACCTACCCGCTGACCACGGCTCTGCTCACCGTGCCGCGCTCCAAGGTCGTGCGCGGCTATTCATTCTTCGGCGCCGCATTCGTCTACGTGGTGTTCGAGGACGGCACTGATCTGTACTGGGCGCGAAGCCGCGTGCTCGAATACCTCAACTTTGCAGCCAAGCGCCTGCCGGCGGGCGTGACGCCAACCCTCGGCCCAGATGCCACCGGCGTCGGCTGGGTGTTCGAATACGTGGTCACCGGTGCACAGCGGACGTTGGCCGAACTGCGCAGCATCCAGGACTGGTTCGTCCGCTTCCAGCTCTCGAAGGCAGACGGTGTTGCCGAGGTCGCCAGCATCGGCGGGTTCGTTCAGACCTACCAAGTTGTTATCGATCCGCAGAGACTACAGGCCTACGGCTTGTCTCTGGGCAAGCTGACGGAGGCGATCCGCGTCAGCAACCGCGACGTTGGCGGCCGTTCGATCGAGATGTCCGAGACAGAGTACCTGGTGCGCGGCCGTGGCTATTTGCGCAACGCCGATGACCTCGGACATATCGTGCTCGCCAACCAGGCTGGCACGCCGGTACTGCTGCGCGACGTGGCGCAGATCCAGCTTGGGCCCGACGAACGCCGCGGCATCACCGAACTGAACGGCGAGGGCGAAGCGGTTGCCGGCATCGTTCTACAACGTGACGGCCAGAACGCGCTGACCGTCATCGACAGCGTAAAGCAGAAGATCGCTGGCATCGCGAGCAGCCTGCCACAGGGCGTGTCGATCGCGTCGGTCTATGATCGTTCCAGCCTGATCTATCGCGCCATCGAGACGCTGAAGCACACACTGGTCGAAGAAAGCCTCATCGTCGCACTGGTCTGCGTGGTGTTCCTGCTGCACGTGCGCAGCGCTCTGGTGGCGATCCTCATGCTCCCGATCGGCGTGCTGATTGCAATGGGACTGCTGCGCGCGCTTGGCCTGACGTCAAACATCATGAGCCTGGGCGGCATCGCGATCGCGCTCGGTGCCATGGTCGATGCGGCCATCGTGATGATCGAGAATGCGCACAAGCATCTGGAACGTTCCCCCGATGCGCCCCGGTTCAAAGTCTTGACCGACGCGGCCATCGAGGTCGGACCGGCGCTGTTCTTCAGCCTCGCTGTGATCACCGTGTCTTTCCTGCCGGTGTTCACACTCGAGGGGCAGGAGGGGCGCATGTTCCGGCCGCTTGCGCTTACCAAGACGTTTGCCATGGCAGGCGGCGCACTGCTGTCGGTGACATTGGTTCCGGTGCTGATGATGCTGTGCATACGCGGGCGGATCCTTCCTGAGCGCCGCAATCCCATCAACCGACTGCTCATCTGGCTGTACCGCCCGCTGATCGCCGGCGTGCTGCGGGCCAAGGTGGTGGTCATCCTGCTCTCTGTCGCGCTGCTTGGAGCCACGGCCTGGCCTGCCATGAAGCTGGGCAGTGAATTCATGCCGACACTGAACGAGGGCACGCTGCTGTTCATGCCGGTGAGCCTGCCGGGTCTTTCGGTGACCAAGGCGGCGGAGCTGCTGCAAACACAGGACCGCATCATAAAGAGCTTTCCAGAGGTCGAAAGCGTGTTCGGCAAGGCTGGCCGCGCTGCTACCGCAACCGACCCTGCACCGATCGAGATGTCCGAGACGGTGATCAACCTGAAGCCCGAATCCCAGTGGCGGCCGGGCATCACCGTCGACTCGCTGATCGCCGAGATGGGGCCGGCCTTGGAGATGCCCGGCGTCAGCAGCGCCTGGACGATGCCAATCAAAGCGCGCATCGACATGCTGTCCACGGGTATTCGCACGCCTGTCGGAGTCAAGGTCTATGGGCCTGACTTGGCTGGCATCGACACAGTGTCCCGCGAGATTGAGGCAGTTGTGCGCCAAGTACCAGGGACGATGAGCGCATTCGCCGAGAGGATCGAAGGCGGGTATTTTCTGGAGATCGAGCCTGACCGGACTGCACTTGCCCGCTATGGACTGACCGTCGGCGACCTGCAGGAGACGATCACCACGGCGTTAGGTGGCGAACCGGTTACTACGACAGTGGACGGCCGCGCACGCTACACCGTCAGCGTCCGGTATGCGCGCGGCCTGCGCACGTCGCCAGAGGCGATTGCCCGGCAGGTGCTGGTCCAGGCGGCTCAGGGAGCGGCGATTCCGATCGGCCAACTGGCGACGGTGCGGATAACACGTGGACCTGCGACCATTCGCACCGAAAACGCGCAGCTGGTCAATTACATCTACGTCGATACCCGTGACAGTGACATCGGGGGCTATGTCGCAAAGGCCCAGCGAGCTGTCGCGGAGAACGTGCGCATGCCGTCAGGCTACCACGTCGAGTGGAGCGGCCAGTTCGAGTATATGCAGCGTGCCAAGGCCCGCATGACGATCGTCGTACCAGTCACGCTGCTCGTCATCTTCGTGCTGCTCTACCTCAATTTTGGCCGCTTGACGGAAACGCTGATCGTGATGCTATCGGTGCCGTTCGCACTTATCGGCGGCATCTGGCTGATGTATCTGCTGAGCTTCAACATCAGTGTTGCCTCAGGGGTGGGCTTCATCGCACTTGCCGGTGTGGCCGCCGAAACCGGCGTCATTATGCTGATTTACCTCGATCATTCACTGCGCGATCGAGCACTCCTGGCGCGGAGCGAAGGGCGCGCCCTGACCAGGGTTGATCTTCGGACCGCCATCATTGCAGGCGCAGTCGAACGCGTGCGACCGAAGATGATGACGGTGACAGCGATCATGGCGGGTCTGCTTCCAATACTTTGGAGCACAGGCACCGGATCCGAGCTGATGCGTCGCATCGCGGCACCGATGGTCGGTGGGATGATCAGTTCGGCCGCGCTCACTCTGCTGGTGATCCCTGCCGTCTATATGTGCGTCAAGGGATGGCGACTTTCAGCTAATCGCAACGCCGGCGACGTCGAAGGACAACGAAATGCATCGGCGCATAGGCTCGACGCCGGAATAGTACGGCCCTCACACTAAGGGGAGAGGGCACGCAAATGGGCATACTGACTGCGCGATTGCCGTTGGTCTCATGACGACAGGGACAGTGCAGGCCGTGCCGGCTTGCTCTGGAACACGCCCTGCGTGCGGCTGTCATGAGCCAGGATGCCTGCGCCAACATCACGCCGAAGCCGAACCGGCTGAACATCCCTGCCTGCAGTCCGCGGCTTTATCGCAACCGCAACCTCATCGAGCACTTTTTTGCTAAGCTCAAACACTTCAGGGCCTTCGTAGCCCGCTTCGGAAAGCACGACGCAAACTGCCTCACCCTCGTCAAGCTTGCCTTGGTTCTTGTTGATCACGGGTCTTCACCTTTGGTGGCAGTCTCGCCAGGACGCCGATGCATTTCGAAGTAAACCGTCTCATCCGTTGATCGATTCAGGAAATCCAGCGCATAGCGCACCGCCGCGCGCAGCAGCGTATCGATTCAGCCGATATCATCACCTGGTCACTCTGGAGGCGCGCGCGTCAGGTTACAGCACTGAAATCGTATTTGAAAAGGAAATCACGACTGCAATGCTAAACATCGACCTCGCCTGACAGAAGAGGCATGACAGCGTGACGCAACAGATCGTCCGGCGCGTCAACAATGAAGACGGCATAGTCCTTTTTGATCATCGCGACACTGGTGTCATGGACCGCCGACACAAGCTGGGCCGGCAGCCCGGCCCGCAAGCCCCGGGCGATCGACGAGTGTCGCAAGCAGTATGGGACCAGATCGGTCGGCAACTTCGCGTTCTCGATCATCACTCTCCATGGTCGTGTCATCTGCGCGGTATTCGACCATGGCTTGCGGGACACCCGTTCCCACCGGGGCGGCGCGCCGGTGTTGGAGTCACCGGCCACCTGTTGATGATGCCATCGGAGGAGGAGAGGCTCATGACCCAATCGCCCGGCGATGATCCGACGCAGTCGAACGACCACGTCGTCCGATAGCGGCACCGCAATATGTGTGACTTGCCTGTCGCCACGCCCTTTGCGGCTGGATGGGACCATCAGGCGCCGAGCCGCTGGTTGAAAGTCCGCCACCGTCAGGCGTGCTACCTGGTCCATCCGCGCGCCGGTCGCCGCCAATACCATGACCAGGGCGCCAAAATCGGCGTTCTGAATAAAGGCGGCTTCCACCAACTTTCTAATCTCAGCATCTGCCAAAATCTGCTTCGGTCGGACCCGATCAGGCTGCCTTGGGGCGCGGAGGCCATCCGTGATTATGGTCAGCAGCGCGGCAGGCGCCTTGGACTTGCGCGCCGCAGCGAACATGGACGCTCGAAGGTCGTTCAGTAGCCGGGCGACCGTCGCGGGTGCCAAGGGTAGTTTGTTCGCCCTTCTGGCACGTCCGCCGCGCTGTAGGGCAGAACGCCAAAGCGACAGGTCGCCTTCACGCAATGTCAGAAGCAACTTTTCCGCGAGTGGTGAGGATAAAACATGGTGAGAAAGCCTCAGCTCAGCATCACGCCCGGCCTTCGGGTCTCTGCCTCGAGGCGCCGGTTGTATGGCTTGATCCTGGGGACGAGCTTCAGACGGGCCGTGCGGGTGTCTAGGCTGACCTCTCGGACCTTCGCGGGCATGGCGTGATCTCCAACAGATCTCCAATATCCACCGCAGGATGGTGCGTGATTAAGTGGGATATGATCGGTCTAAGTATAAGAAAAGACGTAGTTTCTTGCTATCCCACGCAGTCCATGTTGCCGAAGAAGACGCCCTGCGACGGCGGCAACACTGGCTTGTGTCCCGTAGGGGGTGCCATTGGCAAACGTGGCAGACATCCCCCCTTGCGGCGTCGATTTTGGCTCGGCGCTGGTGTTGCCAGGCACAGACAATTGTCATGAAGCCAGTCTTTAGTACGCTAGGACATATACGCCCGTGGCTACGGTCGGCTGCCTAGATGAGCCGACTCGCTGGCAACCTGTCACCGTATCCGGTGAAATCGCCCAAGTTTCCCCTTGTCCGGACCTCCGGTACTCCCCTAGTGTTTTCCCCTACAAAATTCCACGGCGGTGGAACCAAAGCCGCTGCCGCAAGGAATTGGCCGAAAGGGAGGGCTGATGGCGCCGTACGGGTCTGCCGCGACCGTCGCGTTGCGGCAAGAATATGTTCCCGCCGCAAGGCGTGGGCCAATCACGCGTCTGCTCGAGGATGAGCGTCGGCTGGCATTCTGTCTGATGCTGCCAACCATGGTGCTGCTGGCGCTGTTCATCGCCTATCCCTTCGTCAACGGGATACTGCTCGCGGTGACCGACACCAGGGTCGGCGTGCCCGGCCATTTCGTCGGCTTGGACAATTTCACCAAGATCTGGAGCGACGACATTTTCCATGTCGCGGTGTGGAATACCTGCCTCTACACGTTCGTTACCACGGTCTTCAAGTTGGCGCTCGGACTGTGGCTGGCGCTGCTGCTGAACCGGCATTTCCGCGGCAAGGCCTTCATGCGCGCCTTCATCCTGCTGCCGTTCATCATCCCGACCGTGCTCTCGACCTTCGCATGGAAATGGATGTTCGATCCCACGTTCAGCGTGCTCAACTGGCTGCTGTTCCACGTCGGCATTATCAAGACCCGCATCAACTGGTTGGGCGACCCCACCATGGCCATGGTGTCGGTCATTATCGTCAACGTCTGGCGTGGTGTGCCGTTCTACGCGATTAGCCTGCTGGCCGGGCTGCAGACGATCAGCCCCGAACTGCATGAGGCGGCGGCGATCGACGGCGCGCGCGCCTGGAACCGCTTCCGTCATGTGACGTGGCCGCTGCTGTTGCCAGTGACGCTGGTGATCGTCTTGTTTTCGGTGATCCAGACGTTTGCCGACTTCCAGCTGGTTTACGTGCTGACCGGTGGAGGACCTGCCAACGCCACCCAACTTTTTGCCACCTATGCCTATCAACTTGGCATCGGCACCGGTTTGTTGAGCCAGGGTGCTGCCATTTCGCTGGCGATCTTCCCGATCCTGCTACTCGTGGTGATCGTGCAGCTCATCTATATCCGCCGGACGGAGACACTATAGCGATGATCGAGGGAGCTCGCTGGCGGCGCTGGGTGTTTTTCTATGTGCCGGTGACGGCGTTTGTCGTCGCCTTGCTGTTTCCGTTCTACTGGATGGTCATCACGACCTTGCGGCCGGACCGTGAACTCTATCGTCCTTGGAGCGCGGCCAACTACGCGCCGTTCTGGACCGCCAACCCCACACTTGAACATATCCGCGCCCTGCTGACCGAGACGCTGTTCAGCACCTGGATGCTGAACACGATGCTGATTTCGCTGGCCGCAACGGCGATCTCGCTATTCTGTGGGTTACTCGCTGGCTACGCGCTGTCGCGGCTCAAGTTCCCGTATGCCGGCCTGCTTGGCACCGCGATCTTCATCACCTATCTGGTTCCGCAGACGCTGCTGTTTATCCCGCTCGCCGACATCATCCGCAATTTCAAACTCGGCGATTCGCCTTGGGCACTGATCCTGACCTATCCCACCTTTCTGATCCCGTTCTGCACATGGCTGCTGATGGGATATTTCAAGTCGATCCCGAAGGAGCTTGAGGAGTGCGCCCGTATCGATGGGGCGCCCCGTTGGAAGGCGATGGTTTACATCATCTTTCCGGTGGCGATCCCCGGCATCCTGTCAGCCGGCATCTTCGCCTTTACCCTGTCGTGGAACGAATTCATCTACGCTCTGGTCTTTCTCTCCTCGCCCGAACAGAAAACGGTGCCGGTCGGCGTAACCTCTGAACTGGTGCGCGGCGATGTCTTCTACTGGGGTGAGCTCATGGCCGGGGCGCTGCTGGGCTCGATCCCGGTCGCCTTCGTCTACTCGTTCTTTGTCGAATACTACGTTTCCGGCATCACCGGATCGGTGAAGGGGTAAGACCATGGCCCGCGTCGCGATGCGCGACTTGAACAAGATGTACGACGAGGTCCACGCCGTCATCGATGTCAACCTCGAAATTCGTGACCAGGAGTTTGTCGTGCTGGTCGGCCCGTCCGGCTGCGGCAAGACGACGACATTGCGCATGGTGGCGGGACTAGAGAGCATCACCGGCGGGCAGATCTCGATCGACGAGAAAGTCGTCAACGCATTGCCGCCGATGGATCGCGACATCGCGATGGTTTTCCAGAACTACGCGCTGTATCCGCACATGACCGTCTACGACAACATGGCCTTCGGCCTGAAGATGCGGAAATTCGACAAGGCGGAGATCGGCCGACGCGTCAAGGAGGCGGCCGACATCCTGGGCATCCAGGAGCTGCTGAAACGCAAGCCGCGCCAGTTGTCCGGCGGCCAGCGTCAGCGCGTGGCGCTTGGCCGGGCGATCGTGCGGCATCCGCAGGTGTTCCTGTTCGACGAGCCGCTGTCGAACCTCGACGCCAAGCTGCGTGTCCAGATGCGGGTCGAATTGAAGAAGCTGCACGAACGGCTCGGCACCACTGCGATCTATGTCACGCACGATCAGGTCGAGGCGATGACGCTGGGTGATCGGGTTGTCGTGATGCGGGATGGCCGCGTACAACAGGTCGGCGATCCGATGGAGCTGTACAATGAGCCGGCCAACCGGTTCGTCGCGGGTTTCATCGGCTCGCCGGCGATGAATTTCGCGTCAGTCCGCGTCGCAGCCGAGAACGGTACGCTGTGGGCCGAGAGCGAGGACATGCGGATCAAGGTGCCGCCGCGGGTCGCCCAGCGGCTCGCACGCTACACCGGCAAAGAAACGACACTGGGGGTGCGGCCCGAGGACCTGCGCATTGCCCGTGACGGCGATGACAGGGATCTGGGCTTCGACGTCGCGATCGAAGTGGTGGAGCGCCTCGGTTCGGAAATCCTGCTGGACGTCGCCGCCGGCGCAACGACCATGGTCGCTTCAGTTGAGCCAACCGTCACTGCCAAGGTGCACGAGACGACGCGGCTCGTCATCAACCCCGAACGGATGCATTTCTTCGACAACGAAACCGAAGCCGCGATCTAACGCGCTCGAGTGAGTGGCTTCGTGCTGCTCGAGGTAACAGGGAGGAAACCATGACAAAGATCCGTCGGCGCAGGGCATTGCAGCTTTCGGCCGGCAGCGCGCTCGCTGCGACAAGTGGTGGGTTGGCCGGTATCCTGGCAAGCGGACGGGCGCCCGCCTACGCCCAGGCGCAGACCATGCACTGGCTGCGCTGGGCCGATTTCGTTCCCTCCTCCGACGTGCTGCTCAAGGGCGAGATCACCAAGCTGTGCGAGAAAGACCTCGGCATGAAGCTGACGGTCGAGACGATCAACGCCAATGACATCCAGGCGCGCATCACCGCGGCGATCCAGTCGGGCGCGGGTCCCGACATCTTCATGACTCTCAACAACTGGCCGCAGCTTTATGCGGAGAGTTGCGTCGATGTCAGCGAGCTGTCGGAGGAGATCGGCTCCGCCCAAGGCGGCTATTACGATATCTGCAAAGTCGTTGGTACAGTGAAGGGCAGGTGGATCGCCGTGCCCTGGTGCACGGGCGGCGGCCTCGTGGCCTATCGCAAGTCCTGGCTTGCCGACGCAGGTTCTCCGAACGGTTTTCCCAAGACCTGGGACGAATACCGCGCTGTCGGCAAGAAGTTGAAAGCCGCAGGTCATCCTTATGGCCAGACCGCCGGGCACACCTTCGGTGACGCGCCGGGCTGGTGGTATCCCTACCTATGGTCGTGGGGCGGCAAGGAGGTCGAAGCCGACGGCAAGACCGTCGTGCTCAACACCAAGGAGACCGTCGAGTCGGTAAAGTTTGCCGTGGCACTCTGGAAGGAGACGATGGACGAGGGCGGATTGGCCTGGGACGACACCAGCAACAACCGCGCCTTCCTGTCCGGCAGTATCAGCGCCACCAACAACGGCGCCTCGATCTATCTCGAGGCGAAAAAGAAGCCCGACTCGTATCAGACCGAAAAGGGCACGCCGATGAAGGATGATATCCTGCATGCCGGCATTCCCGGCGGTGCCGGCGGCCAGTTCAACCTGCCTGGGACCTTCAATAACCTGGTGATGAAATACTCGAAGAACCAGGACGCGGCGAAGAAGTTCATCCGTTGGATCTCGTCGAAGGAGATCTTCGACAAGTGGTTCGTATCGCAACAGGGCTATACCAGCGGCGCGACCAAGATGTGGGAAAACCATCCGGTATGGAGCGTCGATCCGGTCATCGAGCCGTTCAAAAGGGTCCCGGTGACCGGGCGTCTGCTCGGCTATGCGGGTGCGCCGACCCAGAAGGCCGCGGAAGTGCAGACGAAGTACATCATCGTCGACATGTATGCGAAGGCGATCCAGGGCATGGCCGCCGAAGCATCGGTGAAGGCGGCGCACGATGAACTGGTGACGATCTACCGAGCCTGAGCGGAGCCTGTCCCGCGAGAGGCCGGGCACGCCAGCCTCGCCCCCTTATCGAACGGAGCCGACACGAGACGCAACAAGCAAGGAGACCGGCAATGCGGCGCATCCATCGACGCAGCGTGTTGAAGCTTTCTGGTGCCAGTGGGTTGGCAACGGGTGGCGGACTTGCCGGGATCCTTGCCTCGGGGCGGGCTCCTGCCTATGCCCAGGGCACGTCGTTGCACTGGCTCAAATTCGTCGATTTCGTCCCGGTATCTGACCAATTGCTCCGTGGCAAGCTGAAGGATGAGTGCCAGAAGGCGCTCGGCATTTCGCTGAACATCGAAACCATCAACGGCGATGGCATACAGGCGCGCATCACCTCGGCGATCCAATCCAAGGCAGGTCCGGACGTCATGATGGCGGTCAGCAACTGGGCGCAGCTTTATGCCGACAGCCTCGTTGATGTCAGCGACATCGCCGACGACATCGGCAAGGCCCAGGGCGGCTATTTCGCGACATCGCGTGCTGTTGCTAACGACGGCAAGAAATGGATCGCGATGCCGTTCACCATTCTCGGCGTGCAATTCACCAACCGCACCTCCTGGTTCGCCGAGGAAGGCATCACCCCGGATAAGTTTCCGAAGACCTGGGAGGAGTATCGAGCGGTTGGCAAGAAGCTCAAGGCCAAGAACCGACCGTTGGGCCAGACGCTGGCGCATGCGTTCGGCGACGGGCCGGCGTTCTGGTACCCGTTCATGTGGTCGTGGGGCGGCAAGGAGGTCGAGGCCGACGGCAAGACCGTGGTGCTCAACAGCAAGGCGACCATCGAATCGGTCAAATTCGCCGTCGGCATGTGGAAGGATGCGTTCGACGAAGGCGGCATGTCGTGGGACGACGCCGGCAACAACCGTGCGCTTCTTGCCAACACGATCAGTTCGACCCACAACGGCGCGTCGATCTACCTGCTGGCGCGCAGCAAGCCAGACACCTACATGACGGAGACCGGCAAGCCGCTCAAGGATGACATCTTCCATTCGCCGCTGCCGGCCGGTCCAGTTGGCCAGTACAGCTATCATGTGCCGTTCTCGAACCTCGTCCCTGCCTATGGCAAGAACCAGAAGGCCGCCAAGGAATTCCTGCGCTGGTTCCACTCCAACGAGGTGTACGACGCCTGGTTCACTTCGCAGCAGGGCTTCTCGGTGGGGATCACCAAGGCGTGGGAGGCGAACAAGGTGTGGCAGGTCGACCCGGTGATGGCGCCGTTCCGCACCGCGGCGGAAAGCGGGCAGTTTGCCGGCTATGCCGGGCCTGCCGGCCGGGCGGCAGCCGAGACGATCAGCAAGTTCATCATCGTCGATATGTACGCCAAGGCGGTGCAGGGCCTGCCCGCGGAAGACGCGGTCAAGTGGGCCCATTCGGAGTTGCTGAAGATCTATGTCTGATTTGCCGGTGCGGAATGGACTGATGCGGCTCTGCTGGACGCGATCGATTCAGCGGCGCGCGCTAAGATGATGGCGGATAGCTAAAGCCTTAGCTGAATACGAGTGCCAGGTCGCTTGAACTGGTACTTGAACTAGTACAAGAGACACTCCGATGATCGAGACGTGCAGGATTACGACCGTGCCTGGGCTGACATTCGATGCGTCGGTCGCCGGCGATGAACAGGCACCGCTCGTGTTGATGCTGCATGGGTTCTGCGTGTCGCGATACCTGTGGAATGCCCAGGTGCCGGCCCTGGCCAATGCTGGCTACTATGCCGTTGCACCCAACCAGCGCGGATATGCTGCCGAGGCGCGGCCCGATCCGTCTGATGTCTCGAACTACGAAGTGGACAAGCTGATCGGCGATGCGATGGCCATTGTCGCTGCGATCGGCGGGCCGGAGTGCCGCTTCCATCTTGTGGGGCATGACTGGGGCGGCAGCATTTCCTGGTTCATCGCCGACAGGTATCCGCAGCGGCTTGCTTCCCTCACCATGCTGTCACGGCCGCATCCGGCGGCGTTCGCCCATGCCATGCAGGCGGACCCCGAGCAGCCGAAGCGCTCGGCACACCATGTATGGCTGAAGGACCCAGATGCCGGCGCGAAACTGTTGGCCGATAATGCCGCCTGGTATCGCAGCCGGCTGCGGAGGAATGGCGTGCCGGAGGTGGCGATCGACCGACATATGTCCGTGATCGGCAATGTGCCGGCGACCGAAGCAGCCCTAGCCTGGTATCGCGCCCGTGGCGACCGCAAAGCCTTGGGGCCGACCAAGGTGCCGACCCTGTTCATCTGGGGCGATGCAGATGACACGGTTGGCCGTATGGCCGCCGAAGGCACGGCGGCCTTCATCGACGCGCCTTATCAGTTCGAGGTGCTGCCGGGCGTTGGTCATTATGCTGCCGACCAGATGCCGGAGCGCGTCACGGCACTTCTCCTCGCCCACCTCGCGCGCCATCCATTCTAGCGAGAGTGGCCGCGCGTCACGGGCGCTTGGATGATCCGGTCTCTTGATAGACCGATCGCGGTTCCTCCAAGCTCACGATGCAGGTCATCAGGTCCACCCGCGCGGTATTCTTGATGCGGCCGTTCGCATTTGGTGGGCGGCGATTCTCTCGAACAGTTCGTAAGCTGTAAGCGTCCGCCCACGGCATCGCGATGCTAAGCGGCGAGCCTTTGATCGAGTCTGGCGCGGATGCCTTCCACGTTCCAGGGCAGAAGCTCAGCGACGCGATTAACCGGATGATCGGCGATGCGCTCGATGACGTGGCGGAGATAGGCCTCGGGATCGAGACCGTTCGCCTTGGCAGTTTCGATCAGGCTGTAGATCGCTGCTGCACGCAAACCACCTGCATCCGAACCGGCGAAGGTCCAGTTGCGTCGGCCGAGGGCGATCGGGCGCATCGCCCGCTCCGCAGCTGAGTTGTCAATACAAGCGCGTCCATCACGCAGGACCAGTGTCAGTGCGTTCCAGCGCTTCAGGCTGTAGCGGATCGCCTTCGCCATATCACTGCGGCCGGAGATGCGCGGAAGGCTCGCCTCAAGCCACGCATGCATGTCCGCCATCAACGGTTCGAGGTGTTGCGTGCGCACCCGCAGGCGCTGTTCGGGTGCTTGCCCTCGAACGATATCCTCGATCTTGTAGAAGGCGGCGATCCGCTCCAGTGCCTCGCGGCTCAACGCGGACTTGGTCTTCTCGTGCGCGTCCCAGAACTTGCGCCGTGCATGCGCCATGCAGGCGGCCTCGACGACCTCGCCGCCTCGGTAGATCTCGGTAAATCCGCCATAGCCATCGGCCTGCAGGATGCCCTTGAAGCCACGCAGATGCTCCTGCGGATGGACGCCCTTCCGGTCCGGCGAGTAGCGGTAGAGGATCGCCGGTGGGTCGGCACAGCCATAGGGGCGTCCATCGCGGACGTAGGTCCACAACCGGGCTTTGCGCGTGCGACCAAGACCCGGTTCCAGCACCGGCACCTCGGTATCGTCGCCATGCACCCGCTCACCGGCCATGACGTAGCGCGACAAGGCATCGATCAGCGGCCGCACCAGTGTTGCGACCTGGCCGACCATATCGGCCAGCGTCGAACGGCTGAGGTCGATGTCTTCACGGGCATAGATCTCCGCCTGGCGATGCAGCGGTAAATGATCGCAATACTTCGCCACCAGCACATGCGCCAGCAGACCCGCGCCGGCGCGACCGCGGCGGATCGGCAGGCTGGGAGCCGGCGCCTGGACAATCGTCTCGCACGCCCGGCACGACAGTTTCGGACGGACATGGCGGATGACGCGGAACGAGCCCGGCACATAGTCCAGGATCTCGGTGATGTCCTCGCCAAAGGGGCGCAGGGCGCCGCCACAGTCCGGGCAGGCACACGGCGCGGGATGCTCGACGATGTCGCGCGGCAGAGCCTCGGGCAGTGGCCGGCGGGCTGGCTTGCGCGCCGGTATCTCGGCCTGCTCATCAGCGGGATCGTTGGCCGGTGTGATCTCGCCCAGCATCTCGTCGATATCAGCCAGCGTCAGCTCCAGCTGCTCGACCTGCTCACGCAGCTTCTCTGATGACCGGCCGAACGTCATGCGCTGCAGCCGGGCAAGCCGCGACTTCAATGCCTCGATCTCGAAGCGCTGCTCGATGAGCCCGGCTCTGGCTGCTGCCAGCTCTGCTTCCTGCGCCTGGCGCTGCGCCCTGATCGCCGCCAGTTCCGCAGTCTGCGCCAGCACCATCGCCTTCAGGCTGGCAACATCGTCGGGCAGTGCGGGCGCGGCATCATTGTTTAGCATGCCGCAGGATCACTGACGTGTCCGCGTCGCCTCAAGCAAAAACTAGCTGCAGTCCGTTGTCCTTCAGCCCACCATCTCTGGCTGCCAAGTGCGCACAGGCATGCGCCAATCGATCCCTTCCGTCAGCATCGACAACTGCGCCGGCGTCAGCGATACGGCGCCTTCCTTCGCCTGCGGCCAAACGAATTTGCCGCGCTCCAGCCGCTTGGCGTACAGCACCAGGCCTTGGCCATCCCAGAACAAAATCTTCATCAGATGACCTCGGCGGCCGCGAAAAACGAACAGCTGCCCACTGAACGGATCCAGTGCCAACTTCTGCTGCACCATGGCAGCAAGACCATCAAACCCGCGTCGCATATCCGTCACCCCGGCGGCCAGCCAGACGCGGACCCCAGGCGGCGGTGCGATCATCCCCGCAGAGCCGAGATCACCCGGCGCAACGTCACCAGGCTCACGCCGTCATCCACACGCACTCGGCTGCCGTCTCCAAGTTCGATCTCGATGCGACCCACGGCAACAGCAACTGCTCGCGTCGGCGATGCGGGTGGTGACGATGTCGCCGGCGACACTGGCCTCTCTGTCTCCACCGGGATGAACATCGGCACCTGCGGTCGCGTCATCCTGCCCTCGCGAACCTGACGGCGCCATGTGAACAGAAGACCAGGATAGACGTCATGCCGCGCAGCAACCTGCTTCACACACGCGCCAGCCTCCTCCGTCTCCGCGACAATCCGCAGCTTGGTCTCGGCGCTCCAGCGCCGCCGCCGTTCCCGACCCGTCAGGATCTCAACATGTCCGTCTGACATCGACCTTACAGCGCACCTTAACGTCGGCCTTAAGGTCACACCCCTGACACATCATCATCCCAGCCAACAGGCGTGTCAGGCCGGACGCATACCGTAAGCTCGCGCGGAGCTGACCAGATCATGGATGCTTCTTGCCAACGGATAGGGTGGCGTTCCAGCCGCACACCAACGGCCACCGATGATACCCAAAAAGACCGGCGCTTTAGATACCACCGGCGTATCGGCTAAGCGCGTCGTGTTTCCTTGCTTACGGAACCTGGCGCCAGAAGGGGTTGCGAGCGCGCACCGGGTCGAGGAGGGACCAGTCGCCTTGCTCCACAATGTGACCTTTTGGGAATGGGGCTCGTGGCTCTAAGCCGAGAGAAAGCATGACGCGTTCGTCACGGTAATAGCAGAGCATGACGATGCGAGTGAGCACGCTGACCGGTACGCCACCTTCGGCGCGCAGCTTTGCTGCCACTTCGGTGCGGCGGGCAGCGTCCACGGCGGTGAGGGGGCCGCCGGAGAAGGTGCGCAGGGTGGCCAGTGCGCCACGCACATTATCGCCGTCTCGGCCGATGCTGTTGACGATGTCGGCGAAGATGGCGGGGTCATCCGCCCCGGGCACATCGTATTTCCTGCTTGCGGGAATCATCATACCGGCGAGGCAGCGGAGGTCGGCGATCTCGGCATCCGTAAGGGACTGTTCGCTCATGTCGGCCTCAATCGAACAGGGTTGCGAGGCGCTGTTTCATCGAATCGGCGATGTAGAGCGCAAGTGCCTGGATTGTGCATGTGGGATTCACGCCGCCTGAGGTGACGAAGACACTGCCATCCACGATGAAGAGGTTCTTCACGTCGTGACTGCGCCCCCATGAGTTGACCACCGATCGTTCTGGATCGTTCCCCATGCGCGCGGTGCCGAGCAGATGCCAGCCGCCGTAAACCACCGGGCGCACTGTGTGGACCTGCCGGGCGTTGGCGGCGGCGAGGATTTCCTTGCCGCGCTCGATGGCGAAGTCGAGCATGCGGTTGGTGTTGTCGCCGATGGTGTAGTCGATGCGCGGTGCGGGGATGCCGTGACGATCCTTCAGCACCGGATCGAGGGTGACGCGGTTATGCTCCTCGGGCAGGTCCTCGGTGCATATACCGACAGACATACGGTGACCGATCATCGCGCGGAAGGTGTCGTGATGGGCTTCGCCCCAGGGAAGCAGGCCGTTGGCTTCGGCGTTCATCGCCTCGGTGCCGACGCCCATGGTGCGATTGAACTGGAAGTTGAAGCCGCGGACGAAGCCGCGCGATCGGTCGGTTTCGTAGAATTCCTGGCTCCACAGGCAGAGCGGCGGACCGCGATGGCCGTCCATCGGTTCGTCGACATAGCCGGTGACGTGGGCCCACGGGTGGAACATCAGGTTCTTGCCGACAAGGCCGCTGGAATTGGCCAGGCCCTTGGGGAAGCGGGCGGAGCTTGAGTTCAGCAGCAGGCGCGCCGTGCCGACGCCGTTGCAGGCCATGATAACGACTTCGGCGGGCTGGAAGTGCTCGGCACCGTCGAGGTCGTAGTAGATGGCGCCGGTTGCCATGCCGCCCGGGCCGGTGGTGATCTCGCGCACCCGGCAGTTGGTACGGAGCTCGACACCGGCGCGGATGGCGTGCGGCCAGTAGGTGATGTCGGTGCTGGCTTTGGCACCCTGGGCACAGGCGGGCGTGCAGTGGCCCAGATTGATGCATGGCGCGCGGCCGTCGTACTCGGTGGTGGCGATGGCGCTGTCGGATGGCCACCAGTGCCAGCCGAGTTGGTTCATCGTCGTGCCGATCTTGAAGCCGGTCTTGCCGAGGGGGAGCGGCGGCATTGGCGGTTCGTGGGCGGGATAGGCGGGATCACCGGCCAGGCCAGAGACGCCGGTCATGCGATCGTTCTCGGCAAAGAACGGCTCCAAGGTGGGGTAGTCGATCGGCCAATCGTCGGCGACGCCGTCGAGGCTGCGAACCCGAAAGTCGGAGGGGTGCAGGCGAGGATAGTGGGCCGTGTACATCACGGTGGAACCGCCGACGGCGTTGAAGTTCACTACCTTGATGGGCGAATTGTCGTCATTGATCGGATAGTCGCTCGGACGCTGTCGGATGTTGGGGCTTGTGGCGTAATCGCTGAAGACGCGCGCTTCATAGTCACGGCCGTTGGAGGGATAGTCTGACTGCTTCATCCAGTCGCCCTGCTCCAGGCAAAGGATGCGCATCTTCGTTTCCGTAAGGCTCCAGGCGACAGCCGCCCCGGAGGCGCCAGATCCGATGATCAGGACATCGACTTTTTCGTGCATGTAACCCTCTTAATGCGACATGCTTATTATCAAGAGCGCGAGACGAGGAATTGTTTGTTGACGCAGTTTTCCAGGCGGCCATCGCGCAGGTAACGCGCCGCCGTGCGAGAGGCAAAGCCACGGTTGTCGCGCATACTCTCGGGGGTGAAGAAAGCGGAGTGCGGTGTCAGGATCAGGCGATGGCGGATCCAGTCCTCATCGGCCTGCCAGGCTGAGATCAGGCGTGATTGGGGATTGGCTGGCTCTTGCGGAAGCACGTCGAGGCCGGCGGCGAGGATCGTGCCGTCCTTCATCGCGTCATACAGCGCATCGATGTCGACGATGGGGCCGCGGGCGGTGTTGATCAGGATCATGCCGCGTTTAGCTGCGGCGAAGGCTTCAGCGCCGATCATGTTGCGCGTTTCCGAGGTCAGCGGTGTGTGGATGCTGACGAAATCGCACTGGGCCATGAGCTCGGCAAGTGAGTCGGCACGGCGCACGCCGATGGCGAACTGGTAGCCGTTCGGCTGATAGGGGTCGTAGAACACCACATCCATGTCGAAGGCCTTGGCGCGGCGGGCGGCGGCAGTGCCGATACGTCCCATGCCGACGACGCCATAGGTGCAAACCGACAGCCGGCGTCCGAACGGATTGTGCGCGGGGCGCCAGTTGCCGCGCAGGTCGGCGTGCAATTCGGAGTCATGGTAGGCAATGCTCTTGGCCAGCGTCAGCATCAGGGCGATGGCGTGGTCGGCCACCTCACGCGTGCCGTAATCGGGCGTGTTGCAGACCGGGATGCCAAGCCTGCCGAAGCGCTCGATATCCACGTCGTCGTAGCCGACGCCGTATTTCACGAAGATGCGGCACTTGCGCAGCCTGTCGATGTATTGCGCCGGGAAATTGCCAACGATCCCGTCCGCGTTGGCCCATTGCTCGTCGGTGACCTCGGCGGGGGTGGCGCAGAAATCGGTTTCGAAACCCGGCCCGATCGCTTCCTTGGCTATCGGCACGTATTCGGCTGGAAGGTTCGGCCAAAGAATGCGGTATGCCATCACGTTCCCTCGTCGCTTGATGTTGCACGGCATAGTGCCACCATGCGGGCCGGAGACCAATCGAGGGGAAGACGATGAGCGACCGCATCCATTTGAGCGTGGCCGAGGCACGCGCACTCGGCGAGGGGGCGATGCGTGGCGCAGGTTATGACACGGACGATGCGCGCATCCTGACGGACCATGTGCTGGACGCCGCGTTGTGCGGTTACGAGTATTCCGGGCTGCCGAAACTGCTGAACGTCGTCGATCATCCGGATTTCCGGCGGCCTCGGCGGCCGATCTCGGTGGTGCGGGAGACTGGCCCGACGGCCCTGCTGGATGGCGGCAATAACACGGGGATGGTGGCAGCCTATCGCGCGTCCGAGGCGACGATTGCGCGGGCGCAGGCGCATGGGCTGGCGATCGTGTGCATGGGCAATACGTGGATGACGGGGCGCAGCGCGCATTACTGCGAGATGATCGCGCGGGCAGGGCTTGTGGCGATCCACACGGTGGCGGCGCCGCCGGGGGTGGCACCGTTTGGCGGGGCGCGTGCGGCGCTCGGGACGAACCCGATCGCGATCGGATTTCCGACCGAAAGTGACCCGCTGGTGATCGACATGGGCACTTCGGCCTTCATGGCGACGGATTTGCAGTTCCGGGCGCGGATGGGTACGCCGATACCGGAAGGTGTCGCGCTTGGGCCGAATGGTGCACCGACCACGAATGCGGCGCTGGCTCGGCAAGGGACGCTGCTGCCGTTTGGCGGGCCGGAAGGCGGATACAAGGGGTTTGGACTGGCGCTGGCTATGGACGCATTGGGCTTGCTGGCCGCGCGGGCGCAGTCGGAGGGCTCGGTCAGCGGGTATGTGTTCATCGCTTTCAAGCCCGACCTGTTTGCGCCGATCGATGAGTACCGGCAGGACGTGAGCCGGCGGATCGCGGCGATCAAGGCGACGCCTCGACAGGTGGGTGTTGCGGAGATCCGCATCCCTGGAGAGCGCAGTTACGCGACACGTGCGCGGCTGGTGCTGGAGGGTATCGAGATAGACGAGAAAATATACGACGCGCTCGGCCGGCTCGCTGAGGGGAGGCTGGATCATGGCGGTTGAGGCGGGCGCGACATCTGATAGCCTGTCGCCACGTCACGAGGAGGCCAACCACCATGATGATTGTCGATGCACAAATCCACTTGTGGACCAAGGGAACGCCCTCGGCCCATCACCGCCAGACGCCATTCCTGAAGGAGGAAGCGCTGGCGCTCATGGATGAGGCCGGCGTCGATCGTGCCGTGGTCCATCCGGTGATGTGGGATCCCGATTCAAACGAGCTTGCCGTTGAAGCGGCACGTGCGCATCCTGATCGCTTCGCCATCATGGGCTGGTTCTATCTGGACGATCCGAAGGAGCGCGCCAAGATTGAGACGTGGAAGAGCCGGCCGGGGATGAAGGGACTGCGCTTCTACTTCACCGATCCAAAATCGCTGACGTGGCCGGATGACGGCAACCTGGACTGGCTGTTTCCCGTGGCCGAGCGGCTGGGCATTCCGGTTTCGTTGCAGGCGTCCGCGTTCCTCCCGCGCGTCGCTGACATTGCCGAGCGCCATCCCCGCTTGCGCATCAGCATCGACCACATGGGCGTGCCGCGCGCGACTCACGGAGCGGATGCGGCCTACCGCAACCTGCCGCAATTGCTGGCGCTGGCGAAGCATCCGAACGTCGCGGTGAAGGCGACAGGCCAGGCCGGCTATGCGGCCGACGCGTATCCATTCCCGAGCATCCACGACGCTCTGCACCGGGTGTTCGACGCGTTCGGCCCCCGGCGCATGTTCTGGGGCACTGACATTACGCGGATGCACTGCACGTGGCGGCAGTGCATCACGCTGTTCACCGAGGAACTGCCCTGGCTGAAGGGCGCCGATCTGGATCTGGTGATGGGTCAGGCGTGGTGTGACTGGATCGGCTGGGACACCGCGCGTTCATGATGAAGCTGTTCTACACGCCGGCCTCGCCGTTCGTGCGGAAGTGCACGGTGACGCTGAAAGAGCTCGGCCTTTGGGACCAGGTGGAAATCATCCCGACGAAATGGCCGCATTCCTGGGGTACCGAGACGGTGCCGTATCGCGCGGATTTCCTGGAGGCGACACCTATTGCGCGCATTCCGGCGCTGGTGACCGAGGATGGGGAGCGCCTGACGGAATCGTCGCTGATCTGCGAGTACCTGAACGATGAGCTGGGAGGGCATCGGTTGTGCCCGCCGAGCGGGCGGGAGCGTTGGCACATTCTTTCCGTGGTGTCGGTGGTGACCAGCGGGATCATGGAGTGCCAGGTGGCGCGGCGGGCGGAATTGCTGCGCAAGCGCGACGCATCGCAGAACAAGCAGGAGTTCTCGCCGAGCTTTGTCCGCAAGATGATGGAACGGATGGACCGCTGTTATCAGCGGCTGGACGAACTCTCGCGGGATTTCCGCGCCGAGGTTGATCTCGGGCAAATCGCGGCCGGATGCGCGTGCGGAGTTTCCGACTTTCGCTTCCCTGAGGATGACTGGCGGGCCATCGCGCCCGGTCTCGCGCGCTGGTATGAGCGGTTCCGGCGGCGGGCTTCGATGCGCGAAACGGAGCCCGGTGAGACGCCGTTCGACAGCGACGACGCGCACGCGTGACCGAGGACAGGTGGGTGGACAACGAACAATACTACTTTCTGGTCTACCAGGAGCCGAGCTCGAACCTGTGGCGGTGGACGTTGTACAATCCATTGGGGCGGATGGCCGCGCAGAGCGTTGAGAAGTACTACAACAAGCAGGACTGCCTTGCCTCGATTGATGCCGTGAAGGCTTCGGGTTCGGCAATCGTGCGGGAGCGGTAGGTCTCCGCGTTCCCTGGAACAACGAATGCGTCAGATTCCGACGTCCTCGCCGGTTTTCAGGCGTTGCATCATATCGTCGCGCCATTGGGAAAAACCCTCGGCGCGCCACGCGTCGTGGCGGCCCTCGGCATAGGCGAGGGCGTTGCGGTGGTAGACCAGTGCGTTGCGGCGATTGGGAACGAAGTTGTCGCGCGTGGCGACGATCTTGCCGGGGACACCCATGATGACGGAGCCTTCGGGAACCTCCATGCCTGGAGGGACGAGGGCCATGGCGCCGACGATGACCCGGCGGGCGAGCTTGGCGCCGTCCATGACGACGGAGCCGATGCCGATGAGGCAGTCGTCGCCGATCTCAGCGCCGTGCACGACGGCGCGGTGGGCGATGGAGCAGTAATCGCCGATGGTCGTACCTCGGCCGCCGCCGACATGGATTACGGCGGTGTCCTGTACATTGCAGCAGCGGCCAAGGGTGACGCCGGCGCCCTCGGCGCGGATCACCGAGTAGGGCCAGAAGCTGCTGCCCTCCCCGGCGGATACACGGCCGTAGATACGGGCGGTGGAGTCCAGGTACGCGGGGCGGTCAAGGTGGACCTCGGGGCCGAGAGTGAAGGGCATGACATGCATCCTGTGGCGGGAACGTGCATGGTGCCGGGCTGGTGTCCTCCGGGCAAATGCGTGACAAACGCAGTCAAGATGATGGAGGGTTGCTGATGAACGCCGAACAGCTTCGAGCCATGCAGGCGCCGATCAAGCAGCGCTATCGCGATACGCCGGAGGCTGCCCGCGTTCCGGCGCGCGCGGAGGCGCGGCTGGACGCTGAGGATGTCGCGTGCGTGGTGCCGTCGTGGCACGGCGAAACGAAGGCAGGTCTGCATCCGGCGACGGGAGGATCGGGCGAGCTGGCGTGTTCGGCGGACATGTTGCTGGAAGCAGTGGTGGCCTGTGCTGGCGTGACATTGCGTGCCGTTGCGACGGCGATGGGAGTGGCGATACGTTCGGGACGCGTGGTCGCCGAAGGGACGTGGGATGCCCGAGGCACGCTGGGGATTGATCGGAATGTGCCGGTGGGGCTGACGGATATCACACTGAAATTCGAGGTGGACTGCGACGCGGACGCGGCGAAGTTGGAGCGAATGATTCAGACGACGGAGCGGTATTGCGTGATCCTTCAGACGTTGCGGAATCCGCCCCGGATCGCCGTGGGGCAGTAGCGCATCTGCTCTGATGTCAGATCAGATAACTGTCCTCAGCTCAGCGAATGGTCCCGCTTGGCTGTTTGGTTGGCGGGAAGAAGTCGAATCGCCTCCATTTGGGCATCTAAAATGTACGGTACGTAGCTTGCGTCCCGATGGCCTATCTGCCTAGCAGGCATGCATGCAGCGTGTCGCCGCCGAATGTCGGCCCGGTTCGAGGCAGTGATGCTGCCAGCGGCATCACGCAGCGGGCCGTCTGCGGCGTCACAACGGTCATGTTCATCACTACGATGGTTTGTGAGGCGAACGATCGCGGGTTTGACCGGTTGGTGCTGGAGGCCTGCACCGACTCGTGCGGATCATCGCAGCCCCCTGGCGCTAGGATGCGGCGTTGCGTATTGCTGCGGAGATGTAGAGTCGCGGCATCGTGCGCGCGCCTAGACCGCCGGAGCGAGAGTATGGAGATCAACCTGCCTGATATTGTTGCCGAGGTAACCGCGGCATTCCAGCGATACGAGACAGCCCTGGTCAGCAACGACATTGCCACGCTGGGGGAGCTGTTCTGGCAAGACGACCGGACGATCCGCTACGGAATAGGCGAAAATCTCTACGGGTATGGCGAGATTGCGGCGTTTCGGGCAGCCCGATCGCCGGTCGGACTGGCGCGGCGAATCTCCCGCACAGTGATCACAACTTATGGGCGGGATGTCGCGACGGCCTCAACGCTGTTTGAGCGAGACACCGTGGCAGGAAAAACCGGGCGGCAGATGCAGACCTGGGCGCGGCTGCCAGAAGGCTGGCGGATCGTCGCAGCGCATGTGAGCGTCATCGACAAACAGTAGGTCTGCGCGGACGACTTTGTGGGGCTGGTCCAAATTTGTGTGACACGGTGGAACGCGCGGGAAGGGCGCGCGTTGGGGCGTCACGACTGATCAACCAAAGGAGACGGTCGATGACAAAGACAATGCGAGTTCTTGGCCTGGCCACGGCCCTGGTGACCGGTGTTGCGGGCGCGAGCTTCGCAGCGGGCGGTAGCCTTGGCAGCCAGAATACGACAGAGACACAGTTGAATGGCAATGGGCAGAACCAGATGCTCGGGCGTCCGGCAAACCCTGGCGCAGCGCCCACCACGGGTAGCACCTATGGTATGAGTGGCGGGACGACCACTGGGACGTATAACGGAGCGGTGAATTCGCCAACCACGCCGGATGCGAGTCATTCTACCACAGCCACGTCGCCAAGCGGTGGCGGAGCCGGTGGAAGCAGTGGTGGTGGCGCCGGTGGCACCGGCCGCTGATCTGGGTTTCTGAGTCGGTTGCAACGGAGCGGGACCATCCTTCGGGGTGGTCCCGTTTTCAGTTTCGGAGTGGTGTGATGAGCGAGTCTGTGTCTGGAGGGTTAGGCGAATCGGTGGGTAGCACCGTGCAGAGGGTATCGGGCGGTGTACATGCGGCAGCGGAAACGGCCGCGGGAGCGGTATGCCGAGTGGAGGGCGGCGTGGGCGAAGTCCGCTCCGTTATTCGCGCGCAGCCAATCACCGCTGCGCTGGTGGTATTCGCGCTTGGTTATCTGTTTGGGCGCCTCGGGGCGCTGATACCGACAGCAAGGCGCTAGCGTCCGGCAGATTTGGCCGCATTGGCACCTGCGATGCGGCCAAACACCACCCCCGCGACTAGGCCCGTGCCACTGCCGTAGTTGTGGAAGTAAAGTCCGCCAAGAATTTCGCCAGCGGCATAAAGGCCGGGGATGGGGGCACCTGAGTTGTCTTCCACTTCGGCCGCCGTTGATGTCTTGAGGCCGCCAAAGGTGAATGTGACACCAGCGGTGACGCCGTAAGCGTGGAACGGTGGTGTATCGAGACGCTGCGCCCAGTTGGTCTTGTCGATCGGTAATCCGATCGTGCGCAGCCCGTCGTGGATGTTCGGGTTGAATGATGCGTTGGGGCGTGGCGCTGCGTTATAGCGATGCAGCGTATCGAGCACTGCTTTTGTATCGACGCCGGCCAGCTTGGGGGCGAGCTCCTCGAGTGTATCCGCTTGCTCCTTGGTGATGCGGGCAATGCGGTATTCCTCGCGCAGCAAGTGGACGATCTTCTGGTCGAAAATCTGCCAGGCGAACAGGCCGGGCTGCTTCATCACCTCGTGGCCATATTTCGCGTAGGTGTAACTGTGGAAGTCGAGGCCTTCGTCGAGGAAGCGCTCGCCGCGTGCGTTTACCAGCACGCCGAACGGATAGTTGTGCTTCTGGAAGCGGTCGCCGACCGTGAGGTCGCCATAGGCAGGGGCGTTCATGTCCCACTGCACTGCGTGCGCGCCGGACCAGTGGCCGGCGACAGCGGCGCCAATGTCGATCGCCATCCGGTGGCCTATGCCGGTGTTGTATTTCGTCCCGCGCACCTTCGCGAGATCCCAGTTCGGCCCCAGGTAGCGGGCACGCATTTCGGGGTTCGACTCGAAGCCACCGCAGGCGAGGACGACGGCCCCGGCCCGCAGCTCGTATTGACGGAAGTGGTGGCGGACGCGGACACCTTCCACGCGCGCATCGTTGGTGAGGAGGGCGGTTGCTGTGGTGTCATAAAGAACAGGAATATTCAGCTGGTCGAGGCGGGCGTGCAGGGCAGCGACCAAGTGCTGGCCGCCGCCGAGGATGTGGCAGGCGAGACCGCCCCAGAATTTGAATTTTCCATCCACCTTGAAGGCCTGGCGGCCGAGCGCCGGCTGAAAGCGCACGCCGTGGCTACGCAGCCAGATGCCTGCATCGAAGCTGTTGCCGATCAGGACGTCGGTGAGATCGGGGTCGCATCGGTATTCGGTGAGGCGGCCCATGTCGTCGAAGTACTGGGCTTCCGTATAGCTGCCGAAATCGATGGTGGAGAGATCGAGATCGGCGATGTCGGGAGCGAGGCGGAGCAGGTCCTCGACCGTGGAATACTTAAAACGGAAGGCGCCGCCGGTGAAGGCGGAGTTGCCGCCGCGCCCTTCCCGCGGTGCGGTTTCGATCAGCGCCACCGTGGCGCCCGATGCGTGGGCGGACAGCGCGGCGTTGGCTGCGGCATTGCCGGCGCCGATGACCAGGACATCAACCTCGCCGAGTTGGTCAGGTGTCATGCGTTCCTCCGTCTGTTAGGCGAGTCTGACACAGAGCTTGACTTGCAGGCAAAGCGTGGGATGGTGGCGCTACACCGGGGTGCCCTCGCTGTGAGGGCTGAGATCACACCCGCGAACCTGCTCTGGATCATGCCAGCGAAGGGAGATGTGCATGCATATCGTTGTTGTGGGTGCGGGCATTCTGGGCGCGAGCACTGCGTTCCACGCGGCGCGGGCGGGCGCGCGCGTCACGGTGGTGGATGCGGCGCATGAGGGGCGCGCGACGGCGGCTGGAGCGGGGATCATCTGTCCCTGGGTGTCAGGTGCGGAGGATGCCGCATTCTATACTCTATATTGTGAAGGTGGGCGGTATTACGCCGAGCTGGTGGCGGCGCTCGGGGAGATTGGCGAGACTGATCTGGGGTACCGACGGACTGGCGCGCTGATCGTTTCAGATGATACAAACGAGCTGGCGACGTTCGAACGGTTGCTGGTGGAGGGACAGGCGAAGACGCCCGCGATGGGCGACGTAAGCTTGCTGCCGCCGCGGGACGCGGTACGGCTGTTCCCGCCATTGCGGCGCGATTTTGGGGCTGTGCTGGTGGGTGGCGGTGCACGCGTGGATGGGCGTCGTATGGCGGCAGGGCTGCTGCGCGGTGCGATGCACTTCGGCGCCGTGGTGCGAAGTGGGCAAGCGGCGCTGGCTGTCGCGGACAATCGGGTGCACGGCGTGCGGCTGGCGGATGAGGAGATCGAGGCGGAATGTGTGATCGTTGCCGCTGGCGTGTGGGCGCCGAAGGTGCTGCGCGACGTCGGCGTGGCCTTGCCGATCGAACCGCAGCGCGGGCAGATCGTCCATCTGCTGTTGCGGGGAGCGGAGACGCAGGATTGGCCAGTGATTTTTCCGCCAGGCGCACATTACCTGGTCCCGTTCGATGACGGGCGGGTTGTGGTGGGAGCGACGCGCGAGAGTGGCGTCGGCTTTGATCATTGTGTAACTGCGTTGGGTCAGGCTCAGGTGCTGGCCGAGGCGCTACATGTCGCGCCTGGCCTAGGTGCAGCTACGATCATAGAGACACGCGTGGGGTTCCGGCCGATCGGGCCAGGTGTGCGGCCGATGCTTGGGACGGTGCCCGGCATCGAGGGACTCGTTGTGGGCAACGGGCTCGGCGCGGCCGGCCTGACGATCGGACCGCTCGGTGGTCGATTGTTAGCGGAGGTGGCGTTGGGGGCAGCACCCTTTATGGGCCTGGCACCCTTTGCACCGCTGCGGCGGGTGGTACGTGCGGCGCCGATACCGCCGCTGCGGTGAGGCGCTTCAGGGACGCAGGCGCACGTCCAAAAGCGCGAGCTTGCCGTTCTGTACGGCTGCGATGCCGTCGCGGATGGCCTGTTCCAGTTTCCCAGGTTCGGTGATGCAGGCGCCATGGGCGCCGAAGGCAGGAGCGAGCGCCGCGTAGTCTGGCGTTGGTTCGATCACCTTGCCATACGGGTCCTGTTCGCGCAGCGCGTAGCCGGTGGGAAAATACTTGTACAGATTCCACTCCTGGGAAGCATAGCCCTCGTTGTTACAAATAATGACTAGGATTGGGACGTTGTATTGCTGGGCTAGGCCGAGGCAGGCGGGGACTGGGTTGTAATTGAAGGCGCCGTCACCGATGACGCAGACGATCACGTCGTTCGGGCGGGCGAGTTTCACGCCAAGCGCGGTGGGGATGCCAGTGCCGAGTGCGCCAGCCCAGCCTCGAATCTGGCTGATGTCGCGATTTCTGAACGTGTGCTGGACCATCGGGGGGACCTGGGCGATGATTTCATCGACGATCACCGCGCCGTCCGGCAGCAGCGTGTGCAGCGTGTCGAACAGGAACGGCGCCTGGATGTGATCGGCACCCCGGGCGGATTCACGCTCCTTCTTCGCGTTGGTCTGATGGGAAACGTTGTGCGTATGCCACCTGGCGGTACGTTCAGTGATGCGACCGGTTTCGTCGGCAGATGTGGGGCGGGCCTTCAGTGTGGCTGCAAGCTCTGCGAGGTTCGCGCTGATATCACCGGCGATGGCGTAGTCTGTCTGCAGCGACCAGTAGGGGGCGCGGGGGCGAAGCGGATCTTCTTCGATCTGGATAACGGTGCAGCCACTCGGAAGCTTCGTTTCCTGGGGATGCCAGGGGCCATGCGCGCCTATCACCAGAATGCAGTCGGCGTCCTTCAAGTGAGTCTCGACTGGATCGATCGCGTAGAGGGGATGATCACGAGGGAAGTTCACATAGAGCGGCATCCAATATTCGAACACCGGTGCGCCGAGGTGTTCCGCTATGGCGATGAGAGCCGCCCGATCGTCCGGCGTGCGAGCGCCGTGTTCGGTAATGATCAGCGGGCATTTTCCACGCATCAGGATGTCGGCGACTTCGCGCAGGCTTTCGGGTGCGGCGACCAGTGCGGCTGCTTTCATCTTGTCGCCATTTGGCGGTTCGGCCTCGCTCATCAGGATGTCGAAGGGAACGCCGACCAGAGTGGGACCGCGAGGGACACTTTCCGCGAAATACCATGCACGGCGGAGATCCGGGGCGAGGTCAGTCGGTGTCTTCACCTCCTTCGCCCATTTGGTGACGGTCTCGGCATTGCGTACGGGGCCGGCTAGATCGACCAACAGCGTCGGCCATTCCGGACCGGGATCAAGTGTCGGGATGGCGCCATGGCTCAGCGTGTCGGGAGAGACGATCACCATGGGGATATGCTCGTGATACGCGGATCGGACCGCCATCGAGCCATGCAATACGCCAAGGCCGGTCGGTAACAGCACGGCTTGCGCGCGGCCGGTGGCCTTATAATAGCCAGCTGCAAGGCCGACTGCGAGAATCTCGTGGCGGCAGTTGAAGTATTTGGGAGTCTCGATGTTGCGGGTGGCCTTGCGCTTAGCGAGTGCTTCCCATAATGGAGCCCAGGCGGCAATCGGCGAGCAGAAGATATAGTCGGTGCCTTGGATGCGGAACAATTCGAGCAGGGCTTCGGCGCCGTTCATGGGTTCCGTCTGGGTCATGAAGTCCTCTGTGTGTTCGCCTGCTCGCGGAGCACGAAGCGCTGTAGCTTGCCGGTACCGGTGCGGGGCAGCGCAGGCACGAATTCAATGGCGCGGGGATATTTGTAAGGTGCTATCTCGGCTTTAACGTGGTCCTGGAGGATGCGGATCATCTCGGGCGACGCGGCGTTCGGGTCTCGCAGCACGATATAGGCTTTGACCAGCATGCCACGATCGGCATCGGGCGCGGCGACGACACCGCATTCGGCGACCGCAGGGTGGGTGAGCAGTGCCACTTCAACTTCCGGGCCGGAGACGTTGTAGCCGGAAGCGATGATCATATCGTCAGAACGAGCCTGGTACCAGAAGTAGCCATCTTCATCCTGGTGGTAGGTGTCACCGGTGATGTTCCAGCCATTCTGAACATATTGTTTCTGTCGCGGATCGGCTAGATAGCGGCAACCGGTGGGGCCGCGCACGGCGAGGCGGCCGGTGGAATTGCGAGGCAGGTCGTTGCCATCGTCGTCGATCAGCTTGGCCTCGTAGCCAGGGACAGGGATGCCGGTAGCGCCGGGCTTCACCTTGTCCACTGGTGCACCGATGAAGATGTGCAGCATTTCGGTGGAGCCAATGCCATCAAGGATCTTCAGGCCGGTGGCCGCATACCAGGCGTCCCAGGTTGGCTTCGGCAGCGTTTCTCCCGCGGAGACGCAGATGCGCAAGGTGGCAAAGTCGTCGGGCTGCAACTTGCCTAGCATGGCGCGATAGGCTGTGGGGGCGGTGAAGCAGATTGTGGGCTTCAGCGTACGGATAGCGTCCAACAGATTATCGGGCGAAGGCTGCTCGAGCAGGATTGCGCTGGCGCCGATTCGCAATGGGAACAGCACCGCGGCGCCAAGCCCGAAGGTGAAGGCGATCGGCGGGCTGCTGATGAAGATGTCGTCGGGTTTCGCACAGAGCACGCGGGCGCCGTAGGTGTCGCACGTTGCGAGCATGTCGCGGTGGAAATGCATGGTACCTTTCGGCTCTCCGGTCGTGCCGGAGGTAAAGGCGATCACGCAGGTGTCGTCGGCACGCGTGCGATGGGCAGAAAAGTTCGCTGATGCTGCCTGCATCATTGCGAACAGGTCGTCTGAGGCAGTGCCACCCCAGGGGACGATGCGAAGGGGTCGGGTCTGGGCAGCAGCATGTAGTTCGGCGAGCAGACGATGGTCGCAGAGGGCGAGTCTGATATGGGCCTTATCGATGATGGCGCCGAGCTCTCGTGCACGCAGCAGCGGCATGGTGGCGACCGCTATGCCACCGGCCTTGATCACTGCAAGATAGGTCGCGACCATCATCGGCGTGTTGGGCGCGCGCAGCAGGACGAGATTGCCGGGAATCATTCCAAGCTGACGTGTCAGTACATTGGCGATGCGGTTCACGCGCTCGGCGAGATCGGCATAGGTCCAGACCTCGGCGGGCGAATGGACGCAGGGACGGGTACCCTTGCCGGCCGCCACGTGCGCATCAAGCAGTTCGGTGACGCAGTTGAGATGTTCAGGATACTGCAAATCGCCAAGCAGAAGATCGGGCCATTGATCGTGTGGCGGGAGGTTGTCCCGGGCGAAGCTGTCGAAGGCGGCTGCATCAGCCATGAGACGGCGCCCCGTCGAGGAGGGCGGTGGCTTCGATCTCCACCAAGGCATCGCGTTCCACCAAGCTGGCGACGCCGATCACCGACATCGTGGGGAAGTGCTTGCCCATGACGGTACGATAACTCTGGCCGATGGCTTTGCCGCTGCTGCGATACTGCTCCATGTCTGTGACGAACCAGGTCATGCGCACGACGTTGGTGGGGGCTGCGTTGGCTTCGGACAGGATCGCCACGATGTTGCGCAGGGCCTGCTCGACCTGCGCGGGAAGGCCTTGGGCGAGTCGGCCGGTGGTGGCGTCCCAGCCGATCTGGCCGGCGAGAAACAGTGTGGCGCCGGTCCCGATGATGCCGTTGCTGTAGCCTAGCGGGCGCGGCCATGCGGGCGGCTGGATGATGCGCTGGGTCATGTAACTTCGCCTCCGGCGACGACGATCGATTGTCCGGTAATCGATGCGGCCGCGTCGGTGCAAAGGAAGGCGACGGTATCGGCCACTTCGCGTGGCTGTACCAGGCGGTTCTGCGGATTGAAGCGGGCCAGTGAGGCAACGGCGTCGGCTTCGCTACGGCCCGTCTGGCGGGCGATATCCTCGCTGGCGCGACGGACCAGGTCGGTGTCGGTGAAGCCGGGGCAGACGGCGTTGACGGTGATCGACGTCTGCGCAAGCTCGATGGCGAGGGCGCGGGTGAGGCCAATGACACCGTGCTTGGCGGCTGTATAGGCCACCGTGTAGGCGTAGCCTTTCAGGCCGGCCGTGCTGGCGATCATGACGATGCGGCCCCAGCCCGCGGCAAGCATGTGCGGCAGCGCGGCCTGGCAGGCGGTAAAGGCGGCGCTGAGGTTGACGGCGAGCATGTCTGCCCAGTCTTTCTGGGTGGTCTTCAGGAAGGAGCGGGAGGTGGCAGCGCCGGCGTTGTTGATCAGGATGTCGCAGGGACCGAGGTCGCGGACGGCGGCGCTGAGGGCCTCGGCATTGGTTACATCCGCAACGACTTGGGCGGCGTCGAGTTCACGGGCCGCAGCTTGCAGCGCGGCCTGATCGCGGCCGAGCAGGGCAAGCTTAATGCCGTCCTGCGCCAAGCGCTGCGCGATCGCCAGGCCGATGCCCTTGGCGCCGCCGGTGATCAGCGCTCGGCGCGGTGCGGTCATATGATGATGGCCATGTCGCTATCGCGCTTCTGCGTGCGTTCGAGCTGCGCTTTGCCAGGCAGATACTGTTTGGGCCATGCCTGCTCGTTGTAGCCAAGGCCCGCGGCGGCATGCAGAGCGAAATGCGGGTTGGAGAGGTGAGGGCGGGCCAGCGCGCAGAGGTCGGCGCGGCCCGCAGCGATGATGGAATTCAGGTGGTCCGGTTCGGTGATGTTGCCGACGGCCATGGTGGCAATGCCGACCTCGTTCCGGATACGATCGGAGAACGGGATCTGGAACATGCGGCCATAGACTGGCTTCGCCTCGATCGAAGTCTGGCCGGCGGAGACGTCGATCAGATCAGCGCCTGCCTGCTTGAAAGCCAGGGCAATGTGGACGGCGTCATCGGCGGTAATGCCGCCTTCGACCCAGTCGGTAGCGGAGATGCGAACCGACGTCGGCTTGTGCTGTGGCCAGACGGCGCGCATGGCGGTGAAGACTTCCAGCGGATAACGGAGACGGTTTTGCAGGCTGCCGCCATACTCGTCGGCGCGGCGGTTGGTCAGCGGCGAGATGAAAGAGGAGAGCAAATAGCCGTGGGCAGCGTGCAGCTCCAGCATATCGAAGCCGGCCTGTTCGCAGCGCTCGGTGGCCTGCACGAAGGCATCGCGCACCGTGGCCATGTCGGAGCGAGTCATTTCGCGGGGAACTTGGTTCGCAGGGCTCCATGGGACAGGACTAGGGGCGATCAGTTCCCAGTTGCCCGTGTCGAGCGGCTCGTCCATGCCCTCCCAGCCTAGCTTGGTGGATCCTTTCAGGCCGGAATGGCCGAGCTGGAGGCAGATCTTTGCTGCGGTCTGGCTGTGTACAAAATCGACTATACGCCTCCAGGCCTGCATCTGCGCGTCCGTGTAGAGGCCGGCGCAACCGGGGGTGATGCGGCCTTGCGGTGTGATACACACCATCTCGGTGAAGATCAGGCTGGCGCCACCGAGCGCACGCGCGCCGAGATGCACCAGATGGAAGTCGTTAGGCATGCCGTCCTGCGCGCTGTAGGTCGCCATCGGCGAGACGACGACCCGGTTGTGCAGCTGCATATCGCGCAGCTTGAACGGCAGGAACATCGGCGGGATCGGGCGGTTCGCGGCATGGGAGTCAGCGTTCGCGGCGAGCCAGGTTTCCATGCCCTCCAACCAGCTCCGGTCGCGCAGGCGCAGGTTCTCGTGGCTGATGCGCTGGCTGCGAGTGAGCAGGCTGTAGGCGAACTGCTCCGGCTCCAGGTGCGTGTAGCGGGGGACGTTCTCGAACCACTCCATGGAGTTGCGAGCAGCAGACTGGAGTTTCAATACCTCGATGCGGCGCTCGGTTTCATAGGTGACCAGCGCGGTCGGGATGTCAGCATGGTGGCGGTCGATGCACTGGGCGAGGCCGATGGCGTCTTCCAGCGCGAGTTTGGTGCCAGAACCGATGGAGAAATGCGCGGTGTGCGCAGCATCGCCCATGAGCACCAGGTTGCCGCGCGTCCAGCTTGCATTGGATACGCGGTTGAAGTTGATGAATTGCGAGCCGCGCAGATGACGCATGTTGGTAAGCAGCGGATTGCCATCAAGCCAGGGAGCGAACAGACGCTCGCAGAAGGCGACTGACTCGGGAACCTCCATGCAATCGAGGCCGGCGGCGCGCCAGGTCGCCTCCTGCGTTTCCACGATGAAGGTGGAGGTATCGGCGTTGAAGCGATAGGCGTGTGCCTGGAACCAGCCCCATTCGGTCTCCGCGAAAATGAATGTGAAGGCCTCGAAAAGCTTGTGCGTGCCAAGCCAGGCGAAGCGGTTGCTGCGGACGTCGATCGATGGACGAAAGTGCTCGGCGTAGCGCGTGCGGACCTGGCTGTTGATGCCGTCGGCGGCGACTATGATGTCAGCGTCAGCGAGGTCCGTGAGGTCGGTGATCTCGCGGCCGAACTCCAGCTCGACGCCGAGTGCCGCGGCGCGTTCTTGCAGGATGCTGAGGAGATGGCGCCGCTCGATGCCGCAAAAACCGTGCCCGCCCGAGCGGATGGTACGACCCTTGATGTGGATATCGATGTCGTCCCAGTGAGCAAAGCTGTCGCTGATGTGCTGCTCGGTGACCGGATCGCCACCCTTCAGGTTGCGCAGGGTTTCGTCGGAGAAGACCACGCCCCAGCCGAAGGTATCATCGGGGCGGTTGCGCTCAATCACAGTGACGCGATGCGCCGGGTCGCGCAGCTTCATCAGAATCGCGAAATACAGCCCGGCGGGGCCACCGCCGATGCAAACGATCCTCATCGCGTCTCTCAGCTTGACGGGCTGTTCGTTCATAGCGGCATTATCCGCGGCGCGGCAAGGAGGCGCTGAATGATCCACCCGATGCACGGGCAGAATCGGTTCAAGCTCGGTGTCTTCTCGGCGAATGCCGATGGCGGACTGACCTTGACGCGCGTGCCCGAGCGATGGCCGGCGCATTGGAACGAAGTCGTCGAGGTCGCGCAGATGGCCGATCGCGCGGGCATCGAGTTTTTCCTGCCGATTGCACGCTGGAAGGGATTTGGCGGAGAGACGAACAGCCGGGAGTGGAGCTTTGAGACGCTGACCTACGCGGCGGGACTTGCGGGATTCACGCAGCGGATCGCGTTGTTTTCGACCGTGCATGTGCCGATGGTGCATCCGGTGTTCGCGGCCAAGGCGCTGGCAACGGTGGATCATGCGTCAGGAGGTCGTGCCGGGCTGAACATCGTGTGCGGGTGGAGTCCGCAGGAGTTCGATCTGTTCGGACTGAAGATGATCGAAGACCGGTATGCGCAGGGGCTGGAGTGGGCGGAGATCATGGAGCGGATCTTCGCTGGTGGTGCGCCGTTCGATTACGAGGGCAAGTTCTATCAGTTGAAGAAGGTGTCGGGGGCGCCGATGCCGTTGCAGCGGCCTCGGCCGGTGACGCTGAATGCGGCGTTCTCGCCGGTGGGGCGTGAGTTCGCGGCGAAGACGGCGGATTTCCTGTTTACGACGTTTGTCGATATCGAAGGTGGACGGCCGCATATCGCCGATATGGCAGCAAGGGCGCGGGCGGTAGGGCGCGAGGTCGGTGTATATACGACGTGCCACGTGGTGTGCCGGCCGACGCAGGCGGAGGCAGAGGACTACTACGAACACTACGCGGTGAAGATGGAGGATACCGCGGCGGTCGATTTTTACATGGGAGCGAAAGAGAAGTTTTCATCCTCGCATGATCCGGAGGCGTACCGGCTGCACCGGAAGCGGTTCGTGGGCGGTGCGGGGACCTATCCGCTGATCGGGACACCGAGGATGATCGCCGAAGAAATGGTCAAGATGAGCGAGGTGGGGTTCGCTGGGACGACGGTGTCCTTCGTGAATTTTCGCGACGAGTTGCCGTATTTTATTGAGACTGTGCTACCGCTGCTGCGGGAGGCTGGGCTGCGGCAGTAAGCACTGCGCGGCCAGCCGTATCGATGGAGGCGGCGATATGGACACGATCGCCTGCGGCGCAGAGAGCGTCGATGAAACAGACGACCGTCGGTCCGGAGTCCAGGTGGACCAGGGCAACCGTGATAGGTTGTTGCGTATAAAACGATGGCTCGTGGGTGTGGTGCAGTTCGGTGATCGCCAGGACGGTGCCGGTGGCGGGCGCGGCGGTCCATTCGAGGGTGTCGGTGAGACAGGCTGAGCAGAGCTCGCGTGGCGGGTATTGGATCTTGCCGCAGGTGGTGCAGCGCTGAAGCTGCAGGATGGATGTCATGCCGCCAGCACCGCGGTGGCAGTGCAGAGACCGCGATCGTAGTTGATCATGCCGAACCCGCTGACAAGCGCGTGGCGGGTGTTGGGTACCTGGTGCGCGCCGGCTTGGTTGGTGAGCTGACGCATTGCTTCGACCAGGCCAAGGAAGCCGCCGGCGGCACCGGCTTGGCCACCGGAAAGTTGGCCACCGCCGGTGTTGTGCGGACGGCTGCCACCGGGGCCAAATTCGTTGTTGCGTATGAAATCGGCGCCGGAATCCTTCGCACAGAAGCCGAGGTCTTCGAACTGCAACATGGAGATCACCGGGTAGTCGTCATAGGTCTGGATCACGTCGATATCGGCCGGGCCGATCGCGGCGTGGTGCCACAGGGTAGGGGCGTCCATCGCCCAGCCGCCCCGATATTGTATAGGATCGTCTGGGTAGGCGTTGTGGCGCTCTATAGTTGCAAGGATGCGCACGTGGGGCAGACCGAGTGACTCGGCATGGGCACGGTGCATCACCAGGAAGGCATCGGCGCCGGCGCAGGGCATGACACAATCATAGAGACGGAGCGGTAGTGCGACGGGGCGGGCGCTGAGGTAGTCGTCCAGAGTGAGGTCGCCGCGCAGCAGGGCAAGCGGATTGCGTTGCGCCCATTGGCGCTGGGCGACGCAGAGCTTGCCGAAGTCGGCACGGGTGACGCCGGTGTGGCGCATGGCATGGTCGGTGAGGAGGGCGAAACTCTGGTTGGGTCCGCCGGCGCCATAGGGCCAAACGTAGTCACGCGAGAAGGTGCTGAACTGGGCGACCAGGTCGTGGAAGGTATTGGCGCCGTTGGTGTCGCCGGCAATACAGGCGACGATGTCTGCGTCGCCGCACTGGACCGCACGGGCGGCGCGGCGGAGGGCGATGATGCCACAGGCGCCACCGTAAGGGAGGAACTCCAGGACGCGTGGAGACAAACCGATATACTGGGCGAATGGGGCCGGGCCGTCGGGAGCGAGCGTGAAGCTGGAGAGGCAGAGGCCGTCGATCTGCCCCTTGGCCAGGCCGGACGTGTCAAGCAGGTGGCGGAGCGCCGTGCCTAGCCACCAGGCCGCCGATTTGTCGGAGCGGCGGACGTAGGGGACGGTGATCGGAGCACAGGCGACAACGTCCGCGTAGTTCATGGCTCCTTATAATGGGTCCCAGCTGAAGACTTCGCCGGAGCGATCCAGCGGCATAAAGCCGGCTTTCAGGGCCGGAGCGGCGTGCTTGGCGATCGTCTCGGGGGTCCAGCCTTCGGCGCGGTGGACGATGCGCGTCGGGCGGGGGGAGCTGAACAGGATGATCTCGTTCATGCGAGTGCCGAAGACCTGGCCGGTGACGTCCTTGGCAGCGTCGGAGGACAAGTACACTGCGAGTGGCGCATTCTTGTCGGGGGTCATCTGCTGGATCTTGGCGAGACGCGCCTGCTGCTCCGGCGTGGTGGCGGGGATCGACTGCGTCATGCGACTCCAGGCGAAGGGGGCGATGCAGTTGGAGCGCACGTTGTAGCGCTGCATGTCGAGCGCGATCGACTTGGAGAGCGCGGTGATGCCGAGCTTGGCGGCAGAGTAGTTGGCCTGGCCGAAATTGCCGATCAGGCCAGAGGTGCTGGAGATGTGGACGAAGGTCCCGCTCTCTTGTTTGCGGTAGTGCTCGGCGGCCGCGCGGGAGACGAAGAAGCTGCCGTTGAGGTGGACAGCGATGACAGACAGCCAGTCCTCGGGGGTCATCTTGTGGAAGATCACGTCGCGCAGGATCCCGGCGTTGTTCACGATCGCGTCTATACGGCCGTAGTGATCGAGTGCCGCTTGGACGATCTTCTGGGCAGAACCCCATTCGGCGACGGATTCGGTGCAGACCTCGGCGGAGCCACCCTTCTGCTCGATGAGCTGCTTGGTCTGCTGGGCGGGGGTCGCGGAGCCGCCCTCACCGGAGAGCGAGGCGCCAATGTCGGCGACGATGACGCGGGCGCCGGCAGCGGCCATGGCGATCGCGATTTCGCGGCCGATACCGCCGCCTGAGCCGGTGACAACTGCGACCTTGCCTTGCATCATGCCGGGCATCACTTCCTCCACCGTTGCTGCGCCGTCCTACTAGCCAGTAGACCGGGCGGCAACCCCTTGACGGTGGGGTCGAGATACGCCATTTGCGGGTAATCAGGACCTGAATGGTCCTAATAGCTGAATGTCAGGGTAAGAGGGGTTTCGCGGGCCATGCTGAGGCTGTCGAAGCTAACCGATTATGCGGTTGTCGTGCTGGTGCGGCTGTCGCGCGCGGAGGGGGTGCAAACCTCACCCGGGATCGCGGCGACCACCGGCATACCGGAGCCGACAGTGGCGAAGGTGCTGAAGACCCTGGCAGCCGGCGGGCTGGTCGCCTCGCAGCGCGGGGCGCGGGGCGGCTATCGGCTGATGCGCCCGCTGTCGGCCATTCCCGTCGCTGACGTGATCGCCGCGGTGGACGGGCCGATCGCGTTGACCGCTTGTGTCGACGGGTCTGCAACCGAGTGTGAGTCTCAGGGGTTGTGTCCGATGCGCGGACGCTGGGACCCGGTGAACGAGGCGATCCAGCAGGCGCTGGTCGCCATTACCCTGGCTGATATGCAGGAGGCGTCGATTCCGCGGGCGTTCCGCGTGCCGCCTCGTCTTTCTCTTCCTGCCGCCGAATAGGACGATTGAATGTCTGCTGCGACGCAAACGCTTAGCACGGTCGAGTCTGTCACCCAGTCTGGCTACAAGTGGGGATTTGAGACCGATATCGAGATGGACCTCGCGCCGAAGGGGCTGAACGAGGACATCATCCGGTTGATATCTTCGCGCAAGGAAGAGCCGGCCTGGCTGCTGGAATGGCGGCTGAAGGCGTATGCCGCCTGGCTACAGATGACCGAGCCGCATTGGGCGCGGGTGGAGCATGCGCCGATCGATTACCAGGACCTGCATTACTATGCCGCCCCGAAGAAGAAGGTGGGGCCGAAGAGCCTGGATGAGGTCGATCCTGAGCTGCTGAAGACGTACGAGAAGCTGGGTATTCCGCTGAAGGAGCGGGCGATCCTCGCGGGCGTCGAGCCGGGGTCCGTCGAGGGCGGCTCGCAGGTCGCGGTGGACGCGGTGTTCGACAGTGTTTCGGTGGCGACCACGTTCCGCGAGACGCTGAAGAAGGCGGGTGTGATCTTCTGCCCGATCAGCGAGGCGGTGCGGGACTATCCGGAATTGGTGCAGCAATACATCGGCTCTGTGGTGCCCACG
>DATJJM010000039.1:0-12464 GCA_035492535.1 Acetobacteraceae bacterium
CTCCGATCCGCCGTACCACGACGAGCAGCGCAAGGTGGTGTCGCCCGTCGTCGCTCCCATGAACCTTCAACGCATGACCGATGTGATCCGCCAGCGCACCGGCGCGGTGCTGGATGCACTGCCCCGCAACGAGACGTTCGATTGGGTGCAGCATGTGTCGATCGAGTTGACCACGATGATGCTCGCGACGCTGTTCGACTTCCCGTTCGAGGAACGCCGCAAGCTGACATTCTGGTCCGACGTATCCACGATGGACGTGAACGCCGGCGGCATCGTCGATTCCGAGGAGAAGCGGCTGGAGCTGCTGACCGACTGCCTGTCGACGATGCAGACGCTGTTCTACGAGCGGCAGAGGCTGGAACCACGACCTGACCTGCTGTCGATGCTCGCGCACGGCGAAGCGACACGGAACCTGCCGGAAAATCCCAGCGATTTCCTGGGAAACCTCGTGCTGCTGATTGTCGGTGGCAACGATACGACGCGGAATTCGATGTCCGGCAGCATCTGGGCGATGAACCGTCATCAGGACGAGTATCGCAAGCTCCGCGAGAATCCGGCGCTGATCCCCAGCGCCGTGTCGGAAATCATCCGCTGGCAGTCACCCATCGTGCATATGCGGCGCACCGCCACCGAGGACGGCGAAATCGGCGGCAAGCACATTCGTGCCGGCGACAAGGTCGTGATGTGGTACATTTCCGGCAACCGCGATGAGGATGCGATCGACCGTCCGAACGAATTCCTGGTGGATCGCGCACGGCCGCGTCAGCATCTCTCGTTCGGCTTCGGCATCCACCGCTGCGTCGGCAACCGCCTGGCCGAACTGCAACTCTCCATCCTGTGGGAAGAGATGTTGAAGCGGAACTTGGTGGTGGAGATGATTGCAGAGCCGACGCGCATCTACTCCAACTTCATTCACGGCATCTCTGCTCTGCCGGTGCGGATCGCCGCCTGATCCGGATCAGCCGGTGGGTGGCGCCAGCACGTCCAGCGCCACTCCCCGCGATTCCGGACCGAGCAGCTTCACGGTGAACGCTGCTATCAGCAGCACCGCCGCGACGCAGCCGAACACGACGCTGATGCCATAACTGGTCTGGATCCACAGGATTGCCGGGATGATGAAGGCAGTTCCCAGCCGCCCGGCGCCCTGCGCGAAGCCGAAGCCCGATGCGCGGGCATTGGTCGGAAACACCTCCGAGGCAAAGATCTGCATCGAGTTCCCGGCGAGCTGAATGAAGAAGATCATGCCGAACCCGACCGCCAGCAGCATCGTATCGCTGTCCGCGTTGACGAAGCCGATGGCAAACAGCCCTGCCAGGAAGAACGAGACGATCGCCGTCGGTTTCCGCCCGAATTTGTCCAGCGCGTACATCATGCAGATGCTGGCGCACGGAAACGCCAGCGTCATGCCAAATGTATAGGTCAGCGACTTGGTGATGGTCATGCCGCGTTCGGCCATCATGTTGGGCAGCCAGGTGCCGAGGCCCAGCGCCACGCCAAAGAACGCCACGAAGCACACCATGCCTGCGATCACCCGGCCCGGATAATCCCGGAACACCACCACGATCGGATCGCGGTGCGTGTTGCTGGCTGCGTCCGTCGCCAGTTGCTCGCCGGGCCCGGAGATCCCCATGCGCTTCAGCAGGTCGATCGCACGGTCGCCATGGCCGTGCGTCGCCAGCCAGCGTGGCGATTCCGGCAGGGAGAAGCGGAACAGGAAGACCACAAGCGCGCAGGCGCCGATGACAATCCAGATGCCGCGCCACCCCAGCGTGTCCCGGAACGTCAGCGCGAACAGCGTGGACAGCGGCCACGACCACGCCCCGCCGATCATCTGCACGCCGGCAATGAAGCGGCCGCGGATATTCTTCGGTGCATATTCGCCGGCATAGGCGAAGCACAGCGGTTGTTCGGCACCCAGGCCGATTCCCGCGACGAAGCGCAGCGCGGCCAGCCACATGAAGTTGGGAGAGAACGCCGCGGCGATCGTCGCGACGCCGTAGAGCAGCAGGTTGAACTGATAGACCGTCTTGCGGCCAAAGCGGTCCGTGAACTCGCCCTGGGCCAAGGTGCCGACGAACAAGCCGAACAACGTGGCGCTTGCCACCGTGGCGATCTGCGGCGCCGTCGCGAAGCCGCTCTTCACCATGTCGGGGATCAGAGAACCGAGAATGACGTAGTCGCAGACATCGAAGAAATAACCCGCGGCGATCAGGGCAAAGACGCGCCAGTGAATGGGACTCATGCGGGCGTCGTCCATCGACGTGCCGACGAACCCCTCGATCGTCTGGGCCATGCGCTTCCTCCGCTTGCGTGCCGTCTCCGCGGCTTGCGAGTGGAGGCTCGCAGAGCTGGGCGCGTCGGGTCAACCGACCGCCCGGCGCAGCATCACATCGGCGGGGCGACGCCGTGGGTCTCCACAGTCACCGAACCGGTCGCCAGCTTGCCATCAGCGTTCTTCGCCGCTGAGGTGATCAGCCGCGCGCCCGGCTTCAGATCATCTTTCGTGGCCGGCGCGAACGTGACGATGGGAACGCTGGGCGGCACAATGATCTGCTGCGTGCCGCCCTTGTAGGTCAGCGTCAGTTCATTGCCGGACTTTGCGGTAACGGCCGAGACCGTCGCGTTGGTCATCATGCTGCCGCCCTCCAGATCCCAGGGATAATGACCTTCGCCCGCACCTCGCATGGCTTCGGGGAATACCAGGACTTCGAGCGCCTCGGCCTTTCCGTCCGCGCCGGTCTTGCTGGCGATGCCCACGTAGGTGCCCTGCTTGATATCGGCGAGCGCCAGCTTCGTCACGGTGCGAACGGTGAGCGGTTCGTTCAGCAGGACGTCGACTGTTGGTCCTTCCCGGGTCTTGATGGTCAGGTCCTGACCGTGCAGCGCAGTGATCGTGCCGCGGATGCGGGTGGGCGCTGCGGTCTGGGCCGCCGCGCCCACTGTGAGCAGGCTGGCAGCCAGCGCCAGCGTTACGAAGCGTGCAAACATTTTCTTGTCTCCCCTCTCAGATCATTCCGGCAGAAAGCATGGGGACGAACCATGATTCCGGAAGGGGGCGGCAGACCGGATCGGCCCAGTCCGTGGCGCCCATGCCATCGTCCCCAGGCACAAATCTGCGTATGCTGCCGTTCGAGGAGGAACGTCGATGGCAGCCGTGAAGCCCAAGGTGGTGATCTACCACAACCCAGCCTGCTCCACGTCGCGCAAGGTTCTCGGCATGATCCGAGAGGCGGGCGTGGAGCCGCGCATCATCGAATACCTGAAGACGCCGCCTGACCGGACGAAACTGCTGGACCTGCTGCACCGGATGGGGCTGACCCCACGCCAGATCCTGCGGCGGCGCGGGACACCATACGACGAGCTTGGCCTCGCCGATCCCGCGAAGTCCGACGACACCCTGATTGATGCCATCCTGGCGCACCCGGTGCTGATGGAGCGACCGGTCGTGGTGGGACCGCGTGGCGTGCGCCTTTGCCGCCCACCGGAGCGGGTCCACGAGGTTCTGCCGGCGCGCTGAATGTCTGGAAAGCTGACGCTTGCCGCGCTGCGGCGTCAGGCCGTGCTCGGTTCGCTGGCGCGGCCGACGAGGTTGGCCAACGCGCTTGCCTCGGCCGGATTTGTCCAGGCCGACCCGATCCGGGCGCCGGCCCGGGCACAGGATCTGATCCTTCGCCACCGCGTCGCAAACTACCGCATGGGCGACCTCGATCGGCGGTTCGCCCGGCTCGGCCTCGAGGAGGATTTTCTCTACGCCTACGGCTTCATGCCACGCGACACGGCGCGGCTGTTGCACCCACGCGATCCGGAAACGTCTGGCTATTATGATGTGCCGCGCGCGCTCGCCGCGGAGGTACTGGCGTTCGTGCGCGACCACGGTCCGACGCATCCCTCCGACCTGGAACAGCGCTTCGGCCGCGAACGCGCCGTCAACGGCTGGGGCGGGTTCTCCAAAGCCACGACCCGGGCGTTGCAGCATCTACAGTACCATGGGCAGTTGCGTGTGGCCGGGCGGCGCGACGGCATCCGTATCTACGAGGCCGCCACGCCGCATACCGACCCGCTGCCGCCCGAAGACCGCGCCCGCCAGCTCGTGCTTCTGGTAGTCGGTATCCTGGCGCCATTGGCCGAAGCCGGTCTCGCCTCCACGTTCGGACTGCTGGGTCGAGGCGCCCCCGGTCTCGGCGGCTGGCGCAAAACCGTGGCAGCCATGGTCGCTTCCGGCGCGCTGGAAACCGGCGAGATTGATGGCGAGCGCTATTACTGGCTCGCCGGCGCGGCGAGGCGGCGCAACGTGCCCGATGCGGTGCGGCTTCTGGCGCCGTTCGATCCCATCGTGTGGGAACGGCGCCGCTTCGAGCACCTGTGGGGCTGGGAGTACCGGTTAGAGGCCTATACCAAGCCGGAACAGCGCCGCTTCGGCTACTACGCCATGCCGCTGCTGTGGCGCGACCAGATCATTGGCTGGGCCAATGTCCGCCTGCCCGACGGCAAGCTGGACGTCGATCTCGGCTTCATCGGCGCGCGGCCGCGGGACGCCGCCTTCCGCCAGGCGCTCGACGCGGAACTCGCGGCGATGGAAAATTTCCTGACCTGACTGATCCGGAGAGCGTGCATGGCCCCGAAGCTCGGCTACTTGCTGCCCACCCGCGAACGCATCATGGAGGGTGAGCCGGCAACGGGCGTGCTGCTGGACCTCGCAACGCGGGCCGAGGCACTGGGCTACGACTCGATCTGGGTTGGTGATTCGCTGCTCGCACGGCCCCGGCATGAACCGCTGACACTGCTGGCCGGTGTGGCCGGCCGGGTACCACGCGTGATGCTCGGCACCGCCGTGCTGCTGCCGGCCCTGCGCAATCCCGTGCTGCTGGCGCATCAGGTGGCGACTCTCGACCAGGTGTCGGAGGGTCGGTTCATCCTCGGCGTCGGCATCGCGCGTGACGTGCCCAACATCCGCGCCGAATTCGCGGCTGCCGGTGTGCCGTTCGAGAAGCGCGTCGGGCGGATGATGGAAGGATTGCGCCTCTGCCACGCGCTCTGGACCGGCGAGCCGGTGCAATGGGACGGCCGATGGCCCGTGCATGGTGGCGTGCTGGCGCCGACGCCTTATCGCGCGGGCGGTCCGCCGATTTGGATCGGCGGCAACACGCCGGCCAGCCTGCAACGCGTGGGCAAGACATTCGATGGCTGGTTCCCCAACGCGCCCGATCCGGCACAGTTCGCCGCGCAATGGGGCGAGATCCGGCAGATTGCGTCGGCAGGGGGACGCGCTGCGTCGAAGCTGTCGGCGGCCATGTATCTGACACTGACGGTGGACGATGACGCAGCACGCGCGGAGGCGCGGATGGACGCCTTCCTGGAAGGCTATTACGGCGCGCCAGCCGCGGTCCTGCGGCAGCGGCAGGCGGTCTATTCCGGGCCGCCATCAGGTGTGGCATCGTGGCTCAGTGGCTACGCGCAGGCTGGCGCCACCGATCTTGTGTTGCGCTTTGCCGGCGATCACGAGCACCATCTGGAGGCACTTGCGAAAGTGCGTGCCTCGCTCGGCTGGTGATGCAAATCGGACGGGAGGATTTTTGCCATGAGTGACCGAGGCCCGGTAACCCCGATCGGCTTGAACCATCTGGTGATCAACGTCCGCGACATCGAGGCGTCGCATAAGTTCTGGACCGAGATGCTCGGCTTCCAGCAGGTAGGCTCCGTCCCGCCAGGACTGGGCGGCGTGCGGCGCGGCGAGATGCGCTTCTACAGCGGCGTGCGCGACGGCAAGGTGCACCACCACGACATCGCCCTGGTCGCGACGCCGGATCTTCCCGCAATGGATGGGCCAATCCCCATCGGCCACATCGCGATCGCCCTGCCGGATCGCGAGTCATGGCTGCGGCAACTGGCGTTCCTCCAACAGCGCGGGGTGCCGTTCGAACGCCGCGTCGAGCACGGCATGACGCACAGCTTGTATATACGCGATCCGAACGGTTATGCCGTGGAGCTGCTGTACGAACTGCCGCGCGAGACGTGGGAAGGCGACATCAACGCCGCGCTGAACCATTACGTGGCGTTGCCGACCGAAGGTGAAGAAGCGCTGAAGGATCGAGCGGACTATCCCGCATTCGGTGACTAGCGATACGGCTCGATCTTCGGCCTCTGCGCTATGAGCTGATTCACCTCTGGGGCTTTTGCAGCGGCTTCAGGCTGGTCAACGTTGGGCTGTTACCCGAGGGGGCTACGCGCGGCGAGCCTGTCGGCACGCAGGATCTTCAGGCGTGGAACCTGAACGTCTACCGCGCGGTATGGGCAGCCCTGATCGACGTGCGATCCGTCGATCCGCGATCGCGCGTTCTGGAGATCGGCTGCGGGCAGGGAGTGGGGCTGCAATTTCTCTCTGCCCAATGCGAAGCCAGCCCCACGGGGATCGACATGTCCCTTGTCGCGACGCTGATTGCCCGGCGAACCGGACTGCCAGTCAAGCGCGGCACCTCGCACGCACTGCCGTTCGGCCGTGCGTCGTTCGACGTGATTGTCATGGTCGAGGCGCTGTTCGTGTTCGCCGGCTGGGAGCAGGCACTGCCAGAGATACGGCGCGTACTCGTGCCCGGCGGCTACCTTGTCACGGCGGAGTTCACATCGATGGCACCAGATGACGCGCGCGAAGCAGTGGCTCGACGAGTTCGAGATGCGCAGCTGCGCCTGGTTGCCCTCGTCGATCACACCGCGGACGCTCGGCGCGCCGTGATAGAGGGCGAGGCGGCCCGCGCGCGCTACCTTCGTCATGTGCCGGCGCCGATCGCAGCGTGGTTCCGCGACATCCTGGCTTTGAAAGGCTCGCAGCGACATGCCGAGTGGGAGGAACGACGGCAGTCGTACTACATCGCGGTGCTTCAGGCCGTGTGATAGCGTCCCAGAGTTGCGCGCTCAGTTTGGAGCCAGCACCTTGGTCTAGAAATCGAGTGCGGCACTGACCAGCCAGCCTGTGACACCGGGTCCCACGATCGCCGACGCGCGCACGGTTCCGCCTTGCACTCCGCGGACAACGTTCGGAGCGATCACCTGCAGCCCGCCACCGATCTCGGCAAAGGCGTTGAAGCCCAGGATCCCCCGGTCGGTGTTGGGCAGCCACGTGCCCTTGACATAGCCAAGCCAGCGAATGGGGTTGGCAGCGATCTGCCAACTCGTTGGCCCCGACAAATCGACGGAGGCATTCGCTACACCAAAGCTGCTGTTCTGCTTCAAGGCGCTGCTCGACGCATCCGTCACGAGGGCCGCGAGTTCGTTATAGCGAACCTGCGCGTTGAACATCAGATCGCCGGAAAACCGCGTCTCATAGACAAGTTGCAGGGCTCCGCCTACCAGCGCTGAATTCAGCGATGCATCGTTCAGAACGCCACCGACAAGCGAGCTGAAGAGTGCGGAGTTCGGACCAAAGAAACTGGCATCGCCGCCCACGTGCGAATAGCCGGCGAGCACGATGGGCCGCAGCTTGAAGCCGTTGCCGAGCGGCACATCGAACCCGCCGCCCGCGAGAACTGACCACGCATTGAATGTCAGCTTCACGCTGCTCGGCGTGGTGGCACTCGCTGTCAGGGGGAAGGTCTGGTTCGCCGTCACATAGTCCAGGGTAAGTTCGGCATAAGGGGCGATGCCGCTGAGAATGCCGCCCTCGATAGGCGCGAAGCTGTGCGCGATCGGCAGTTGGAAGTTGTTCAGGTCGAAGTCGCTGTAGAACTTCGCTGCGGCGATGCCCGGCGTGCCGCCAAAGATCGAGAAGGTCTGGAAAGCACGTCCCAGCCCCTCGCTCCGCGCAACCCCCTCCGGGCCCAGAACCACTGTCTGTGCCTGAACGGACGACACCACAACAAGGAGCGCGCAGCAGGCGAGCAATCCCGCACGTATCATCCCCCGACCCCATTTGTTCTCATTCGCCTACTCGAGTGAGGATAAGCACGATTCGCCCCAGGAAGACAGATTTCGGCCGGCTCTGTGGCGAACCGCCAAGGGGATCGGGCTTGGTGAACGCGTGCCGCGGTTGCATACGACAACGATTGCAGAGGCGACTTCATCGAATTTGCAGCGGCTATCGTGGCGATGGGCGACCGCAACTCACTTCAGTTGGCTATGGGCTCGACAACGATCCTCCTGCCCTTGCTGGACCAGCTGGCTCTCCGGGCAGGTTCTCAAGCCGCTGCCTCCAGAGCGTCGCGCACCCCCTCCGCAAGCTGCGCTCTGACATAGGGCTTGCGCAGCATGCGAACCTTCCCCAATCCCGCTGGAAAACCCTCATCGGCAAATCCAGTGGTGTACAGTACGCGGAGATCGGGCCGGATCCGCCTCGCGGCCATCGCCAGTTCAAAACCAGACATACCTTCAGGCATGACCACATCCGTGAACAGCAGGTCGATGCGCACCCCAGTATTGATGATCGCGAGCGCTGCCGGTCCCGTATCGGCGGTGATCACCTGGTAGCCCATGGCCGCCAGCTGCCTGCGAGTCGTGTTTCGCATCAGCGCGTTGTCATCCACCAGCAGAATGGTTTCGTACCCGCCAGGAACCTCCTCACGAGGGGCTGCTTCGCCAGCCTTTACTGCCACACTATCAACCGCGCGCGGCAGATACAGATACATCGTCGTCCCGACGCCCTGGCGACTTTCGAATCGCAGATGGCCGCCGGATTGGCGAGCGAAGCCGTGCACCATGCTGAGCCCAAGGCCGGAACCCTTGCCGACATCCTTGGTGGTGAAGAATGGCTCGGTCGCCCGCTCGATCACTTCGGCAGACATACCGATGCCGCTGTCGGCCACTGACACCATCACGTAATCGCCGGGTGTCAATTCGAGGCCCGCAGCTGCGCCGTGTGCATCGAGGCCTAGGTTGGCAACCTCGATGACCAGATGGCCGCCATTCGGCATGGCATCGCGCGCGTTGATCGCCAGATTGAGCAGCGCATCGCTGACCTGGGACCGATCAGCCAGGGCTAGCCAGCATGGGGATGCCAGCCTGGTCGTGATACGGATTGTTTCTCCGAGAGTACGGGACAGCATCGGCGCCAGGCTGGACACCACCTCATTCAGGTCGATCGGTTGCGGCTGTAGCGGCTGCAGGCGCGCGAAGCTCAGCAGGCGTCTGGTCAGATCAGCGCCATAAACCGCAGTGTTCAGTATTTCCTTCGCCATATCGCCTTGATCGGGCTCGAGGTGGGCGCCCTCCAGGAGGTTCTCGGCATTGCCGATGATAACGCCCAGCAGATTGTTGAAGTCGTGCGCAATGCCGCCGGTCAACTGGCCGACCGCCTCCATCTTCTGGGCCTGACGGAGCTGTCGCTCTCGAACCATCAGAGCGTCTTCCGCCAACTTGCGTGCGGTGATGACCTCGGTGAACAGGGTGATCCCGCCAATCGCTCCTGTCGCGTCATTCCATGGGCGGATCTCCCAGCGGAGCCAGTCAACGGTGCCGTCGTGCCGCTCGAATGATTCTATCTCACAACGTTCAGTGGCGCCGGCAAGGCAGCGGCGGTGGGCTGCACGCCAATGCGACGGGGTTTCAGGGAATACTTCGTAATGGCTGCGGCCAATCAGCAACTGGTCGCCGAGCCGATAATCGTCTCTGAATCGCTGGCTGACCGCCAGATAGCGCATATCCAGGTCGAGGATTGCCAGACCGGCCGGCATGGCTTCGATTAGGTTCGTCACCAATTCCTCGCGGCTGTGTAACTGGCCTACGCTCTCAATCAGTGTCGCGTTGGCTTCAGCCAGTTCATTTGCCTTCCGTACGGTGGCCTGGTTGCTGGCGGCGACCTCAGTCCGCATCAGGCGAACGAACAGAGCAACCAGCACTATGGAGGCGAGTACCGATACCACCAGCACGGACTGCGCAATTGTCGCCTGCTGACCAGCGCGAGCGACGCGTTCCCGCAGCAAGCGCTGCTCCTCGCTGCGAATCTGGGAGAAACTGTCACGCATTTGATCCAGCGCGTCCCAGCGCCAGGTCAGCACGGCTATATCTGATCGGGACTCCAGCGGCATCCCGGCGGCCGCGGTGCTCTCCAGCCTCGCAAGGAAGGCGCGTACATTTCGTGTGACGGCATCAAGCCGCGTCGTTTGATCCGGATTGTCGGCGATCAGGCTGCGAACGGCGTCGAGCTGGGTCAGTTCGCTCGCCGCAGCGGCGCGCCAGGCGGTCAGGAAACGTACTTCGCCAGTCGCCAGGTAATCACGCTCAGCCACATCAGCGCGTTGCAGCGAGTCGCGCGCGTCTGCCATGGCAAGCAGCACCTGATGGGTATGATCGACCCACCCTTCCGCATTGCGCCAACCGTACAAGGACAGTGCAGCGAAAATACTGCTGCCGACAACAAGGATGCACGCCAATGCCAATCCGGCATTCCGTCGGCCTGGCAATGGCCTTGCCATCCACTGCAACGGCGCAAGCAAGGCACGCACGTGCAATCGCCCCGTATTGTGGCGCGCAAACAGTGTGGCGGTTGTTGCGTTAAGTCAATCTGGGCCACGCCGCTCAGTGAGCGACGACGATATTACCGCGTCGGACGAGGCGGAGTCTGCGTGTAGTCGTAGAATCCCCGGTTCGTCTTCCGACCCAACCACCCGGCTTCGACATATTTCACCAGCAGCGGGCACGGCCGGTACTTGGAGTCCGAAAGCCCCTCGTACAGCACCTGCATGATCGACAAACATGTATCCAGCCCGATGAAATCCGCCAGCTCCAGCGGCCCCATCGGATGGTTGGCGCCGAGCTTCATCGAAATGTCGATGCCCGCAACAGTCCCAACGCCCTCATACAGCGCGTAGACTGCCTCGTTGATCATCGGCACCAGGATGCGGTTGACGATGAACGCGGGGAAATCCTCCGCCACCGCCGCGGTCTTGCCCAGCCTTTCGGCCAGCAGACGCACCGCCTGGAACGTCGGCTCATCCGTCGCGATACCGCGGATGATCTCCACCAGCTTCATCACCGGCACCGGATTCATGAAGTGCATGCCGATGAACTTTTCCGGCCGGTCGGTCACCGCACCCAGCCGCGTGATCGAAATCGACGACGTGTTGGACGCCAGCAGGCACTCAGGCTTCAGGTGCGGCATCATCAGTTTGAAGATCGACCGCTTGACCTCTTCCTTCTCGGTCGCTGCTTCGATCACGAAGTCGGCCTCGCCGAGCCCGGCGTAGTCGGTGCACGTATGGATGTGGGACAACGCCTCGACCTTGGCGTCCTCGCTGATCAGCGAGCGGTTCACCTGCCGGTCCATATTGCGCGTGATGGTGGCCATCGCCCGCTCGAGCACGTTGTCCTTCACGTCGAGCAGGGTCACGTCCATGCCTGCCAGCGCACACACATGGGCGATGCCGTTGCCCATCTGCCCGGCGCCGACAACGCCCACGTGGGCGATCTCGGGCGGCTCCACCAGCAGGGAGCCACTGGCAGGCGAAGGCTTCACATCAACGTTCATTCAGGAGCGCTCCAGTTCCTTTGCCAGTTCGGGCAAAGCGGTAAAGAGATCAGCCACCAGGCCATAATCGGCGACCTGGAAGATGGGCGCTTCCTCGTCCTTGTTGATCGCCACGATCACCTTGCTGTCCTTCATCCCGGCAAGGTGCTGGATGGCACCCGAGATACCGACAGCAATGTAAAGTTCCGGGGCGACGATCTTTCCGGTCTGTCCCACCTGGTAGTCGTTGGGGACAAAGCCGGCATCCACCGCGGCACGGGAGGCCCCGACCGCGGCACCGAGCTTATCGGCAATTGGTTCCAAAAGCTTAAAGTTATCGCCGGCCTGCATGCCGCGACCGCCGGAGATCACCACCCGCGCCGCCGTCAGCTCCGGCCGCTCGCTCTTCGACAGCTCTGCCGAGACGAACTTCGATACCGATGGCAGCTCAGGGATGCTCACCGCCTCGATCGGCGCGCTGCCGCCCTCGGCCGCCACCGGATCGAAGCTCGCGGCGCGCACGGTTATCACCTTCTTCGCGTCGGAGGACTTCACCGTCGCCATGCCGTTGCCGGCATAGATCGGGCGGATGAACGTATCGGCATCCACCACCTCGGCGATGTCGCTGATCGGCTGCGAATCAAGCAGTGCGGCGACCCGCGGCATGATGTTCTTGCCCACCGCCGTGGTTGCGGCCAGCAGGTGTGAATAGGCCGGGGCCAGCGCGACAAGCAGCGCCGCCGTCGGCTCCGCCAGCAGGTGATCCAGGCCCGGCGCATCCGCCTTCAGCACCTTCGCCACGCCCGCCAGCTTGGACGCCGCTTCCGCCGCCGCATCCACCCCGCTGCCAGCCACCAGCGCATGCACCTCACCCAGCTTCTCGGCCGCGGCCACTGCGCTGCGCGACGGCTGCTTGATGCCGGACGCGTCGAACTCTACCAGAACCAGTGCCGTCATCTCTCAGATCACCTTCGCTTCGGTGCGCAGCTTCGCCACCAGTTCCTCGACCGACCCGACCTTCACGCCCGCCTTC
>DATJJM010000040.1:0-3311 GCA_035492535.1 Acetobacteraceae bacterium
GTTGGCTGCTTTGGCCTGGTGGTTTGCCAGCGGCGTGGAGCCGCAATGGTGGTTGGCCTGGCTGGCGCCGCTGCCGGTGCTGTGGCTCGCGCCGCGCGTGGGTGCGCGATGGGCGGCGCTGGCTGGGTTCGCGGCCTATGCCGCCGGCGGTTTGAATGTATGGAGTTATTTGCACGCGGCGGTCGGCTTGCCGACGCTGCCTGTCATTGGCTTCATCCTGGTCGGCGGCGTGATGCTGGCGCTGTGTCTGCTGCTGTATCGGCACCTGCTGCTGCGCGGACGTGCGCTCGCGGCGGTGTTGTCGGTGCCGGCGCTGTGGGTCGCTTGCGAGTACGTCATCAGCCTGCTGTCGCCGCACTCCACGTTCTTCAATATCGGCTATACCCAGTCTGACGCGCTGCCCGTCATCCAGATCGCGGCGGTGACGGGCCTGTGGGGCATCGGTTTCCTGGTGCTGCTGGTGCCCGCTGCTATCGCTGCGCAGACGTGGTCGCCCGCACCGCGTCGCGGTAGCGTGACCGCAGGTGCGCTGGCGGCGCTGGCGGTCGTCGCTACCGTCGTCTATGGCGGCTGGCGCTTGCAGGAACCGGCCACCTCCTCGCTGCGAATCGGTCTGGCCTCGCTGCTGGGTCCAATGCGTTCTGCCGACAGTGCCGAAGGCCAGGCGTTGCAGTCGCGCTACGCGGACGCTATGGGTCGCCTTGCCGATGCCGGCGCGAAGATCGTGTTGATTCCCGAGACCTCGTTCGGCGCGCAAGACCCGACTATTCCCGCATTCAAACAACTGGCGGGACAACGCGGATTGATCGTGGCTTCCGGTATCGATTTCAAGAACGCCGCGCAGCCCGAGCGCAACATGCTCTCGGTGATCCAGCCCGGTGCCCAATCGCCGGCCACCTATAACAAGCATCACCTGTTGCTGGGACTCGAGCACTACACGCCCGGCGACACCTACACCATGCTCGACGGCAGCCCGCGCACTGGCCTGGCCATCTGCAAGGACATGGACTTCCATGACACCGGGCACGCCTATGCGTCGCGTCATACGCAATTGCTGCTGGTTCCCGCATCGGATTTCAATGTCGATGGCTGGTTGCACAGCCGCATGGCCATCATGCGTGGCGTGGAGAGCGGGTTCGCCATTGCGCGAGCGGCACGTGGCGGACGCCTCACCTTGAGCGACGATCGTGGCCGGGTCGTGGCGGAAGCCTCTAGCGAGCATCGCGATGCGGAGCTGGTGGGCGACCTGCCATTGCACGACACCTCCACGTTGTATGGGCGCTGGGGCGATTGGTTCGTGTATCTGGTGCTGGCGGGGTTGGCGGCCTGTCTGGCGATGGCGGTGCTGCCTCGTCGCGCCCGTCGCTGAGCGGACAAGGCCCTTGGCCATGGGCGCATGTCACGCCCGGGCGCGGCGGTTCGTCATGTCTATGGACCATCCCCAAGGAGTTCCGTAATGACTGACAAGATCAACCTGTTTGCGGCCGCACCTGTGCTGATGCAGGAGAGGCAGCGGGCCATGATGTCGATCTCCGAGGCCGCCAGCTTCGAGCCCAGCCTGTGCGAGCTGGTGAAGTTGCGCGCCTCGCAGATCAACGGCTGCGCCAACTGCATCAACCTGCACTACGTCGAAGCCACCGAGAACGGCGAGACAGGGCAGCGCATCGCCTTGTTGCCCGCGTGGCGCGAGGCGCCTTGCTATTCCGAGCGGGAACGCGCCGCGCTGGGCTGGACCGAGGCCATGACGCGCCTGTCCGATGGCCAGGACCATGCCGCCGCCTACGACGCCCTCAAAGCCGCGTTCACGGAAGAAGAGCAGGTCAAGCTCACCCTGACCATCAACATCATCAACGGTTGGAACCGCATCGCGGTCGGCTTTGGACTGTGGGTGGATCCCGCCGTGATCAAGGCGAGCAGGGCGGCCGCGTGATGAACCGGGCAGACTTGAACGACGCCGCGCTGGATTTCAACGCCATGCGCCCGAAGCTGATGCGCGTCGCTTACCGGATGCTCGGTTCGGTGGGCGACGCCGAGGACATCGTGCAGGATGCCTTCATTCGCTGGATGGCGGTGGACCGGCCCGCGGTGCGCGAGCCGGAGGCGTATCTGCGCTGCACCGTGACGCGCCTGTGCCTGGACCAGCTCAAGTCTGCGCGCCATCAACGCGAGATCTATGTCGGTACGTGGCTTCCCGAACCGCTGGTGGAAGACGTCGACCACGACGACATCACCCTGCCGTTGATGCTGGTGCTCGAACGCCTGTCGCCACTCGAACGAGCGGCATTCCTGTTGCACGATGTGTTCGGCGTGCCGTTCGAGGAGATTGCGACCACCCTGGACAGGGACGCCACCGCCTGCCGCCAGCTCGCCACGCGGGCCCGCAATCACGTGCGGGAGGCGCGGCCACGCTTCAAGATCGAAAAGAAGCGCGCGTTGCAGATTGCCGAAGCATTCTTTCGGGCCTCACGCGAGGGTGATCTGAACACGCTGGGCACGCTGCTGACGGCGGACGTGAGCCTGCATGCCGACGGCGGCGGAAAGCGTCCCGCGGTGGCCGAACCCATCCTCGGCTACGAGGCGGTGATGGCAGCCATGGAGCGTCTGGCGGCCCTCGTGCTGAAGAACCGCTCGACGTTGATCCGCACCGTTTACATCAACGGCTTGCCGGGTTTCATCACGCTGGAAGCCGATGGCCAGTACCAGACCACGGCGCTGGATACGGACGGCGAGAAGATCGCGGGCATCTACGTGGTGCGCAATCCGGACAAGTTGAAGCATCTATGATCGTTGTGAGGCTTCATCGCGCTCGGAGCTTGTTTAAAAGCTCCATTCTTGCCACTCGTCATTCCGGCGCAGGCCGGAATCCAGTGGCGATGCATTGGGTCTTGGCGCGGCGCTCAATGCTGGCTGTCATTGGGCGCTAGCCGCCCACTGAGGCTACTGGATTCCGGCCTGCGCCGGAATGACGGTGGGGGGCAAATGGATACTGAGGCGAGAATCCATGGCTCTTGGCGCCGGGCTCAACGCTGGCGGTCATTGGGCGCTAGCCGTCCACTGAGGCTACTGGATTCCGGCCTGCGCCGGAATGACGGTGAGGGGAAATGGATACTGAGGCGAGCTCTTAGCGCGGCGCTCAACGCGGGCGGTCATTGGGCGCTAGCCGCTCACTGAGGCTACTGGATTCCGGCCTGCGCCGGAATGACGGTGAGGGGAAGTGGATACGGAGGCGAGAATCCAAGCGGTGTTCAGAACGTATAGCGCACCCGTCCGTACCAGTAGGCACCGTTGCTGCCGATCGGCGAGATCACGTC
>DATJJM010000041.1:0-24228 GCA_035492535.1 Acetobacteraceae bacterium
GCATCGGCAAGGCGTCGCGCGGCGGCCTGCACGACAATCAATTGCCGATCGAGAATGCTGCGGAGCGAATGGTTGGTGATCAATGGCAGATATCCCGCCGGGTCGAGAAAGGCATCGACCGCGGCGGAGAGGGCGCCGCAGCCGCTGTGGCCGAGGACGACGACCAATCGCAGGCTGCCCTGCAGATGCTCGACGGCGTAGCGCAGGCTTCCCAGTACATCGTCGCCAAGGCCATTGCCGGCGACACGGACCACGAAGAGGTCGTTGGGGCCTTCATTGAAAATGAGTTCGACCGGCACTCGCGCGTCCGAGCAGCCCAGCACGGCCGCAAACGGACGATGCCTCGGCTCTCCTTCAGCGGATATCAGGCCGAGATCCTGCGGATCGACCTCGACAATGCGGTGGGCGATGCCGTGATCCTCGGCCCCACCTTCGAGGAGTGCTGCGAACGCGCGGTTGCCTTCGTTCAGCCGATGTTGTGCCGCGTTGGCATCGGTCGGACGAGGGCGAAGCACACTGCCCGACCCACCGTATCGATAGGTGACTTCGACGGTTTTCATGATCCCGTTCCAACGTCCCTCTGCACGGTTCGTGAACTTTGGATTTGGGTTGAAGGCTGAGCGAGGTTGCCCACTGTTTTCGTATCGCGTCGTCTGCTCGCTCGGATTTGCACTGCTATCGTTAGCTCGATCTGCCCAGCCCCTGCAAATCGACCTGTTCCTGCGCAGTGCCAAATATCGTCCTTGCAGTCCAGACCCGTGAGCATGCCATCGTTGTTCACTGACGGAGCAGGCTTTGGCCCCCGCTGACAGCAGACTGTTCATCCGCGGTAGAGGCGTCCCCCAAGCCTTTGGGAATCAGCAATTCTGGCCAATTCCAGATCCGCCGGGGCCACGAAGCTGCCGGCCAGCGCCAAGTTCAGGAGGTCTATCTCACGCTGAAGTACCGGCGCGCGATGCTGTGGCAATTCGTGCATCAGGCTCAGGAGCATCGCCTGCAGCTTCCGGGCGATTTGGAAGCTGGAGGCGCCGTAGTAGCGAATTTCGCTGCACGACAACTGGACGAAATCTTCCCAATTGGACGTTCGAAGGATTAGCCGCGGTTGCCCGGTAGCGTCCAGGATCTCCTCACCGCGCAGTTGTCGCTGGCCGACATCTTGCAGCAGGCGCTGCAACTGATCGATGGCAGTCACTGCCGTGGTCGGGTCGTTGATCGCGGGCGAGAGTGCCTTGATCGCGATGTCGACGATGATGCGGACGGCGAACGTCGAATCCTGCTCGATGGTTCGCTCCGGCCCGAAAGCCACCTGGCCGGCGAGATGCCGATCATCAAGCGGCCCGCCGCCGCCGTGCACGACCAGCAGCGGCCGGCCGGTCGCGACGAAGTCGCCGACCTGTGGCATCAGTTCCACGAGACCGCCGAAGCGCGCTGCCGCCGCAACCGGAGCTCTGATGGTGACCGCCAGGATGACACCCGACTTGCCGGCGTGCGCAATGGTGCGCCCCGCCGGCAGCGTGTCCGTGCGCAGGCGCGGCAGGTCGGGCTGCGACCCGGCCGCCTCCGGGTAGACGTCGGCGAACACCTTTAGCCCCTGTTCCGCCATGCGCCGGACGATGCTCAGCGGGCGCAGCAGGCGGGCCGCATAATCGATCAGGAATAGGAAGGCGACAACGGAGACGAGGCCCCAGAGGGCGGCGATGCTGATGACGAAATCTGGGATCGTCTCCGTCCGGTTGCGCGCACCGCGGCTGATTACCAGCCCGTAAGCGAACAGGCCCACGACAATGCGGACGACGTTGTTGCGCAGCAGGACCGTCGCAATGACGCGCGGCGAGAGCTGCGCACTCGCGATCTGGATCGCCACCAGCATCGACGCGAGGGTGAACACGATGAACGTCAGGTTCATCGTGATGTTAATCTCCAGCGCTGCAATCTGGCCCTGCTCTGTATAGACGAAGCCGGGAATGGCACCGAAATCGATGCCCGGAATGTGCGGCAAACGATAGGTCAGTTGCGCCAGCACGCAGGCGACCAACGGCGACAGCCATAGCGTCGACATCACGTAGCTTTTCGCGGCGTACCACCGCCCCCACGTCACGCGGGCGTTCCTCAGGAAGTGGTGTGGCTCAGTACGGTTCAGGCACGAAGCGCTGGCTCGATATTTTCGGGCGGTTGTAGTCCTCCGATTGGCGAGGCGGCAGTTCGATCTCCACCGGCTTCAGGTCCTTGTAAGGGACCTTCGACAGCAGATGCGCGATGCAGTTCAGCCGCGATTTCTTCTTGTCATCGGAATTGACCACGTACCACGGGCTGATCTTGGTATCGGTCACGGCGAACATCGCGTCCTTGGCGCGCGAGTAGTCCACCCAGTGGCGGCGCGATTCGATGTCCATGCTGCTGAGCTTCCAGCGCTTGATCGGGTTGCGCATGCGGTTCTGGAAGCGCACTTCCTGCTCCTCGTCGTTTACTGAGAACCAGTATTTCACCAGGATGATACCTGACTTGATCAGCATCTCCTCGAACAGTGGGCAGGCGCGCAGGAACTCGCGATATTCCTCGTCGGTGCAGAACCCCATGACGCGCTCGACACCTGCGCGGTTGTACCAACTGCGGTCGAACAGCACGATCTCACCCGCCGATGGCAGCTCCGCGATATAGCGTTGGAAATACCATTGCCCGCGCTCCTGCTCGGTCGGCGTGGAAAGCGCCACGACGCGGCAGATGCGGGGGTTGAGCGGGTCGGTGATGCGCTTGATGACACCGCCCTTGCCGGCCGCGTCGCGCCCCTCGAATATCACACAGACTTTCAGCCGGTTGTGCTTCACCCACTCCTGCATCTTGATCAGCTCGACCTGAAGATGAGTGAGTTCCTCAACGTATTTGAAGTCCTTTCGCGGTACGTGTGGCTTGGATTTATCGGCGAGGATCCAGTATTGCTCTGCCTTCGCCGTCTCGGCCGCCTGTTCCAGCACTTCGCTTCGCGGGGCCCTTAACTTGCTCATCTTCGCCACGGCCTCCCTCCCTACATAGTATATTCCTTGACAACCTCCACTGGCACGTTCTCTTCAGTGGCGCGAAACCTGCGCCGCGGCCACAGCCCGGAACAACGATCCTGCTTATCGCAACAATGACGCGACATTGGCATTGATCTCAAGTCAATGTGGTGACGATCCGAGCTGCCGATGAGCAGTCCATCGCCTGGCACAGGTCGAGCAACGCGGTACACTCGCTCCGCCACATCCCTTCTTTGCCTGACGCATGGATCTCCGATGATTTTCCTTGCTCCGTCAGTTATATTCACGCTAAGACTAACGGATGAGCGATGCACCCACGATCATAGCCGGTCGCAGCAGTGTCCTCCTCCAGCTCAATGCTGCCATCTACCGCGACATCGTCTACCGGCTTCACAAGGAGCTGCCGCCCCCCGACACATCCGACCCCGATCTGATCGACCAGATCATCGAGGCCGCGATAGCGGACATCGCCTCCATGCTCCCCGCCAATGGCGACGAGGCCCGCATCGCCGTGCGCACCGTTGTCGCCGATGCCCGTGCCGATGAATGCGCCCGCCACGCCCGCGGGCTGACCAACGATTATGCCGCCGCCATGAAATGCCTCGCCCAGGCCAACCACTTCACCCGCACCGCCAATGCGTCGCGCGCGCTGCTGCACCGCGTCCAGGCCGCCCGCCGCAAGCACGAAGCCGACTTGGCCAATTGCCAGAAGGACGCCTGGACCGAGGAAGCCGTCATCAGCTCCCTGGCCGAGGCCCACCGCAACACACGCAAGCCTGCGCCGCCGCCTCCCGCACCCGCCTCCTCCGAGGAAGACCCCTTCGCCGCCTACACCGAGGCAGAGCGTTACGCGATCCTCCACCCCGACCGCGCCGCCGGGATCCGCGCCCATGGCGGCATTCCGCCCGGCGCCTCCTACGAGTGCCCCACACCCACGCTGCTCGCGGACATTCTCGCGAGCACCAGCGACATCCTCCAGCAGATCGACGAGCAGTTCGCCCACACGCTCGCCGCATAGACACCTCCCCCACGTGTGGGGGAGGTCGGCGCGCGAGCGCCGGGAGAGGGTGCATCCGCGGCAAGTACCTCGGGCAGCCCCCGCACCGCTACGCCGCGCTATCACCCCGCCAAGCCCCCCACACCCTCTCTGGCGCGCAGCGCCACCCAACATCTGCGTCCCGCCATCCCGTCTCACCCAAAGCGCAATGAGACAACCGCGAGACTCAGCCGCTACCCCCTGTGCTATCCTCCCCCCAACAGGAGAGGAAACGGCATCATGGATTTCGGCATCGGCATCGCCACGTCGCACAATTCGTGGAAACTGGCACAGCGCGCCGAGGAACTCGGCTTCACCCACGCCTGGTTCTTCGATACGCAGATGATCACCGCCGACTGCTTCGTCGCCATGGGTGCCGCCGCGCTGAAGACCAGCAAGATCCGCCTCGGCACCGGCGTGCTCGTCCCGTCCAACCGCATCGCCGCGGTCACCGCCAATGCCTTCGCCACGCTCAACGCGATGGCGCCCGGTCGCATCGACTTCGGCGTCGGCACCGGCTTCTCGGCGCGCCGCGCCATGGGCCTCGGCGCGATGAAGCTCGCCGACATGGAGGAATATATCCGTGTCGTTTACGGCCTGCTGAACAACGAGACGCTCGAAACCACCATCGAGGGCAAGCGCAGGAAGATCCGCTTCCTCAATCCCGATTTCGGCCTGATCAACACGCGCGATCCGATCCGCCTTCACGTCTCCGCCTATGGCCCGAAATCGCAGGCCCTTACCGCCAGGCTGAACGCCGCCTGGAAAAGCTTCGTGTCCGACGTTGATGGTGCGCACACCGTGCTCGAAAGCATGCGGCAAAGCTGGCGCGAGGCGGGGCGTCCCGCCTCCGACCTCTACGCCACCGCCTGGGCCTGTGGCTGCGTATTAAAAGATGGTGAAACTGCGGACAGTCCGCGCGCCATTGCGCAGGCCGGCCCACGCGCCGCCGTGCTGCTGCATCGCGCTGCCGACTTGGACATGGAGGGTTGGCAGAACACATCGCCCGTGCCGCCGTCGGTGCAGGAACAGATCGATGGCTACGTTGCGATGGCCCGCACCTTCGAACCGAACGACGCGCGCTATCTCAACAACCACCGCGGCCACTTCATTTTCCTCAAGCCGGAAGAGCGGAAATACATTACCGGCGAGTTGATCCGCCGCACCACCTTCACTGCCAGCGAGCAGGAACTGAAGCAGCGCATCGAGGCCATGCGCGACGCCGGCTGGAGTCAGTTCGTGATTCCGATCACGCCGGGCGAGGAAAGCGCGCTCGAGGATTGGGCCCGGATCAAGCGGGCTTTCGATGTATCGCGTTAAGGATTTCACCCCATCCGAGTGCGTCTATCAACGCGGCGCAATCTTGGGTATTGTAGGTGCTTCACCCAGCCGACCACAGAGGAACAGTTCGCTTTGCGCCCCCCAAGGAACGACCGCCAACGGCCCTCCCGCCGTCGTGGCTTCGACGACGATAATTTCTACGACAACGCCCCACCCGGGCCGCCGTCGTTTCCCTCTTTCATGACCGCATCTTCGGGCCCCGAATCAGAGGCCACGGTGAAGTGGTTTAACGGCGAAAAGGGTTACGGCTTCGTTGCCCTCAGCGACGGCTCCGGTGACGTCTTCCTGCACGCCAATGCGCTGCAGGCAGCCGGCTACCAGGCAGTCAGCCCCGGCGCCACGCTGCGCATCCGGGTCGGCCAGGGACAGAAAGGCCGCCAGGTGGACCAGGTGGTCTCCGTGGACGAAAGCACGGCCACGGCCGCAGCCCCGCGCGGTGCCCCTCGCGGTGACCGTGGCGGTGGCGGTGGCGGCTTCGGGTCCCGCCCGCCCCGCTCCGACGGCCCCCGCCGGCAGGTCGACCTCAGCACTGCCGTCGACATGGTCGGCACGGTGAAGTGGTACAACCCCGACAAGGGTTTCGGCTTCATCACCCCGCAGTCCGGCGGCAAGGACGTGTTCATCCACGCCACCGTGCTGGAACGCGCCGGCCTTGGCCCTCTTCAGGAAGGCCAGACGGTCCGCATGGGCGTTGTGCAGGGTGCCAAGGGACCCGAGGCAGGCACGATCAGTCTGGAGTAGCGGGAACGCCGCCCGAGCCCTCGATCTGTTCCATCTGCCGGCTGGCGTAGCGCCACGTCCACGCGATCATCAGACCGACGCAGCCCAGCGCCATCGCCTCGCTGACCGGCAGGAACAGAGCGATCGGCAACAGCGGGATCAGTGCCAGGCGCAGGCTGCCTTCTACCATGAAGGCGCCTGCCCAGACTGCCGTGATGCGCCGCATCAGCCGCCGGTAGCGAGGCTCCGTCTGCCAAAGCTTCTCAGCCTGTGCCCGGTCCTCCGGGTCCTGGCTGAGAGCGGTCAGGTGGAACACCAGCGGCCTCCGGGCAAACAGCGACCCGAGCAGCAACAGCGCGAACGCCGCGCTGAACACCGAACCCTTGGCCAATGCCAGGAAAGGACTGGTGAAATACAGTGATGCAAGAATAGAGGCCGATGTTGCCACCAGGACAATCATGCCGATGGTCTGCACCCGGCGCTCTCGGATAAAGCCCACAATGACTGCGGACACAGGGAATATTGCGCCGGCTGCCAGTGCCTTTACCGTCGGCACACCTTCGTGGCTCAACAGCAGATACGTGGCATAGGGCAGTCCTGCATTGATGCCGATGTCGCGGATCAATCGGCTGCGGTCGCTCATGTCGCGGCCAGTGTCTCGAACACATCTCCTGCCGGCGGCAATCCCAGGATGTGCCGTCGGTGCCACAGTGCATAGAACAGCAGCTTCCAGCAGGCGAACCCATGGCGCCAGCGGCGGATGCCGGCAAACAGCGTCCGCACTTTCGCCGGATCGGCGATCTCCACGATACCCGGCTGCGCCGCGACCAGCGGCCCCAGCCGCGTGGCCTGCCCCTTGATCCACTCGCCCACCGGCACCGTGAACCCCTGCTTCGGCGCGAACGGCCGCGCCACGGGCAGATGCTTCTCCAGCCACTTGCGGAGGATCCACTTGCCCATCCCGCCACGCAGCTTCATCGCATCCGGCAGCCGGAACGCCGCCGTCGCGACGCCGGGATCGAGGAAGGGCGTGCGCCCTTCCACCGCGTGCGCCATCAGGCAGCGATCCAGCTTCAACAGCAGGTCATGCGGCAGCCAGTCGGTCATGTCGGTTGCCTGCGCTGCCGCCAGCCGCGACCACCCATGCTCGGCAGCCTCGGTCTCCGCGGCGGCGATGCCGTCCCGCCACGACGCGGGCCGCGACCGCAACACATCCACGCGATCGAAGCTGCCGCGGGCCCACATCGCCCGGCCGCCACGCCACCAGGGCTTCATGGCACTCTGATACCGGGGATAGCCGGCGAAGATCTCGTCACCCCCCTCGCCGCTCAGCACAACCTTCACATCCTGCCGCGCCCGCTGCGCCAGGAACCACGTCGGAATGATCGCATAATCGGCCGCCGGATCGTCCATGCACGCAACGATCTCCGGAAGATGCTGCCAGACCATCTTCTCACTGATCTCGATCGTCTCGTGCTTCGCCCCCAGCGCCTTCGCCACCATCGCCGCATGGTCGCGTTCGTCAACAGCACCTGGCGCATCGAACCCAGCGGTGAACGCCAGGACCGGTTGGCTGTTCAGTCGCGCCATCAGCGCCAACAGAGCCGAACTGTCGATTCCGCCCGACAGGAACATGCCATACGGAACATCGCTCCGTTGGTGCAGATCGACGCTTTCCTCCAAAGCTCGATCGAGGCGGATCAGCGCCTCGTCCTCGTCGATGTTCTCTGGCCCACCCTGAGGGATGTGCGACACACGCCGCCGATCCAGCACGTGTCCATCGGCACACGTCACCGTCTCGCCCGGCCGCAACCGCTGTATCCCCTCGAAGATCGTCTCTGTGCCAGTGGTGAACTGCAGTTGCAGCAATTCCTCGCGCGCGGCAGGGCGCACCTTGCGCGCCACCAGCCCAGCCTCCAGCAACGCCTGCGGCTCCGAGGCAAAGGCCAGTCCGCCATCGACCTGCGCCAGATACAACGGCTTGATGCCGAACGGATCGCGCGACAGCGTCACCGTCCGCTGTGCCCGCTCATGGATCGCGATCGCATACATGCCGCGCAGCTGCTGCGCGTAATCTGCGCCGTTGCGTAGTGACAAATGCAGTGGCGGCTCGCAGTCGCTGTTGGTCGCGAACTTCACGTCCGGCATCGCCACGCGCAGCTCGCGATAATTGTAGATCTCGCCATTGCAAACCAGGCTGGCCGGACCAGCGAACAGCGGCTGGTCACCGGTGACCAGGTCGATGATCGACAGCCGGTTGTGTACCAGCGCGACGCGGCCAACCACCGCGTGTCCCGTACCGTCCGGTCCGCGGTGATGCAGGCTGTCGATCAGCCGCGACAGTGTCGCAGGATCCGGCGGCGCAGCCCCGCTCGACAGGATCAGTCCGGCAATCCCGCACATCTAGTTCGCGACCTCCAGCAACAGAGTCTCCAGGGCGGCCGACTGCACCTGCGCATTCAGCCGCGCCGACACGTAAGCGAAAGCCGCCTGCCCAAGGGCATGCCGCAATTCCGGCTCCGACGCCAGCCGCCCCATCGCGGCCGCGAGCGCGCCCGCATCGCCCGGCGGGACCAGCAATCCGGTCGCCTCGTGTTCCACCGCTTCGGCGATCCCGCCCTCTGCCGACCCGATCACCGGGATCGCCTGCGCCATCGCCTCAGGGATCACGCTCGGCAGCCCCTCGGCATCGCCATCCGGCGCAACAATGCTCGGGACCAGCAACGCCGCCGCGCCCGCCATCCTGCGCGTGACCTCGGCGGGGGACAGCCAACCGGTCAGTTCGACGGTCCCCGTCTCCCGTGCCACCGCCTCCAGCGTGGATCGGAGCGGCCCGTCGCCAACGCAGAGCAAGCGCACCGGCGCACCGCTCGCATGCAGGCGGCGGACCGCGTCGGCCAGAATGTCGATCCCCTTCTTCGGCACGAATCGACCGACGAACAGAAAGGGCCCCGTCCCGCCCGGTACCTTCGGCGCCACGTGCGGCACCTCGACCCCGATCGGCAGCACGGTGATCTTGCCTCGCGGCACACCGTGCCGGATCGCCGTCTCTGCCACCGCGGCCGACACGCAGACGAAGCGGGACGCGGTCGCCACCACAGCAGGCCATCGTCTTGCCTGCACTGTCCCATGCCAATTCCGGTTCTTGCTCACGTCGCCGCCATGCAGGGTGACAACCAGCCGTTTGCCGAGTGCCTGGGTCAGCGGCAAAGCCAGCGCGCCGCCGCGGGCGAATTGCGCGTGGACGACATTCGCGGTCGCGCCGACACCGAGCCTCGGGACGAACCCGAAGTGGCGGAACAGCAGGCGCTCGAGCCAACCCAGGGCGCCGCCGTCACCCAACCGCGCCACCGTGCCGCCAAGCAAGGGCGCGTCAGGCATGACATGACGTCCAACCCAGACAGGCGACAGTTGGGTGAAGCCCAGGTACTGCCGTCGGAGAAACTGAACTTCCGACCGAGTGCCAATCCGGTCACGATAAACCAAGACCGGCGTCAGGCGAGACGCCGTCTGCTCTTCTGACTGGGGCACGGGCGTGACACTCATCCGGGTTGGCTATCTAACGGCCTGAACAGCCGGTGCGCCACCGTCTTGCGACCGGCGGCGACAACGCCCACTCTTCCTGTATGACACGTGTCGCTGCCCTGCCCGAACGCGGCGTGATTGAAGTTTCCGGTGACGATCGGGTGGCCTTCCTGCAAGGCCTGGTATCGAACGATGTCGCCGACGCAGTCCCGGGACGCGCGGTCTGGGCAGCCTTGCTGACGCCCCAGGGCAAGTGGCTGGCCGACTTTTTCATCTTCGCCGATGCCGAGCGGCTCCTGCTCGATTGCGAGCGGGAGCAGATCGCCATGATCATGCAGCGCCTGGCACGGTTCCGCCTGCGCTCCAAGGTGATCCTGCGCGAGGCTGCCGAGCTGGGCGTTTACGCGGCATGGGAGGGGACGGCGGCATTTGCCGGCATCGCTGCACCGGATCCCCGGTTGCCGGATGCTGGCTGGCGAATTCTCTCCGTTGGGCCGTTGCCCACGACCGCAGTGGCGCTCGATTGGGACCGCTACCGGCTCAGCCTTGGTCTCCCGGCCGGCTCACGCGACATGGAGGCCGAAAAGACCGTGCTGCTGGAAGCCGGTTTCGATGAGTTGCATGGCGTCTCCTGGACCAAAGGCTGCTACATGGGCCAGGAACTGACCGCACGGACGAAGTATCGCGGCCTGCTCAAGCGGCGCCTGGTGCCGATTTCCATTGACGGCGACCTCCCCGCGCCGGGCACGCCGGTCATGCGTGACGGTTCCGAGGTCGGCACGATGCGCTCGGGACGCGATCATGCAGGGCTTGCGATCCTGCGCCTCGATGCTTTGCCGTATCCACTCACCTGCAACGGCGTCCGCATCACTCCCCGCATCCCGGATTGGATGTCGCTGCCCGAAGCAAGCCTGGCAGATGTCCGATAGCCGGCGGGCGACTGCAAATATCTCAGGATGTTGAATTAGTCGGCGGCTACACTATAGTCCGTGGCATGGCCAGATTTGGCCTGAATGAACGCCGCAAGCATACTCCGCCGACGTTAACTACTGACAGGGCCTTTTCCCGCTCATTTTCATGCTCTTGAACTGTTTATTAAGAGAATGAATGATCCAGTTGCTCAGCAATGCGCTCACCGGGCGATCTGGCCCACTGGATGGGTAATGTGGACAGGCTGACGAGTATGAATGTTTTTGCCAGGGTGGCCAGTACCAGAAGCTTTTCTGGTGCCGCCCGGGAACTTGGAATTTCGCAGGCGACTGCCAGCAAGCACGTGCAGACTTTGGAGTGCTGGCTGGGCACGCGCCTCCTTCATCGAACAACGCGCCGCGTGGCCCTCACAGCTGCCGGTGAAAGCTTCTACAGCCAGTGCGCCCGCATCCTGGAGGACATGGAAGCGGCACGGGTTTCCGCCAGGGCCGATGCGCCGCTCCGTGGCAGCATGCGTATCACGGCACCCGTTGTATTTGGCAGCACGCGTCTCGGTCCACTCGTCGTCGACTTTATGCAACGGCATCCTGAGTTGTCGTTGAACGTAGAACTGTCGGATCGTTCGGTGGATCTCATCGAAGAAGGCTACGACCTGGGAATCCGTACTGCCCCCTCGGCAGCGACCGGCTTGGTAACCTGGCCGCTGATCGCTCTCGATTATGTTCTCTGCGCCGCGCCGTCTTATATCGCGAGTCACGGCATGCCGGGAGAACCACGCGATCTGAGTACGCATCTCTGCATCATTGGAACCGACAGTACAGCCGCAAGCTGGGCGTTCACTGGTCCGCTTGGCGAGAGCGAGGTACCGATCTACGGGCGCCTGCAGATCAACAATGCATTGCTCCAGCGCTCGGCGGCTCGTGCGGGCGCAGGCATCCTGCTCAGTGCCGAGTATCTCGTCAGTGACGACATCAACAGCGGCCGCCTTCTGCAGGTGCTCCCCGACTACAAGCCCGTCCCCGGAACGATCCACGCGGTCAGCCCCGCCTATCGAGCCGGCTCGCCGAAAGTCCGCAGCCTTGTGAACCACCTGGTCGGTCAGCTCGCCGTCTCACCTTGAACTGGCCAAGACTCCTGGCGTGCTGCTAGCCATCGGGCGTGCCGAATTTTGTCCTCGAAAAGCGTGCCGGCGGGCGGGTCGCCGGTGTCGACGAAGTGGGCCGCGGCCCACTGGCCGGCCCTGTCGTCGCCGCGGCGGTGGTGTTTCCGTCGGGCGTCCCACGCCGGCTGGCCGGCCTGCTCGACGATTCCAAGAAATTGTCCGCCGAGCAGAGGCTGACCGCCTTTGACGCGCTTCGGGCATCGGGACGCGCCGAAATCGGCGTCGGCGCCGCCTCGGTATCCGAGATCGACCGGCTGAACATCCTGCGGGCGGCTCTGCTGGCGATGTCCCGCGCTGTTTCCCGCCTGCCCACGCCCCCCGACGTCGTACTGGTCGATGGCAACCAGCCTCCACCCCTGAATTGCACGGTCCAGTGCGTGATCGGCGGTGACGGCCGGTCGCTATCGATCGCCGCCGCCTCGATCGTCGCCAAGGTGCTGCGTGACCGGGCGATGACACGGCTCGGGGTCCGGTTCCCGGATTATGGCTGGCACAGCAATGCCGGCTACGCGACCGGGTTCCACGTAGCAGCGATCCGCCGGCTCGGGCCCACCCGCCACCACCGGCCAAGCTTCGGCACGGTCGCCCAGATGACGTTGGACCTGATGACCGACTCTGCTGACGGTGATTGACGCGGCTTCGGCTCGGCCGCCACCATGGTGCTGCCATCTTTCCCGCCCGGGAGCCAAGTGGAAGTCGTCCGCGAACTGCCGCTCGATCAGATCATGCTGGGGGACTGCGTGCAGCTCATGCGCATGCTTCCGCCGGCCTCGGTGCATTGCGTGTTCGCTGACCCGCCCTACAACCTGCAACTCCGCGGCGAGCTCCGGCGGCCGGACGACAGCCTTGTGGATGGCGTGGACGAGGACTGGGACCGCTTTTCCGACTTCGCCACCTATGACGCATTCACCCGCGACTGGCTGACGGAATGCCGCCGCCTGCTGCGCAAGGACGGCACGCTGTGGGTCATCGGCGCCTACCACAACATCTTCCGCATCGGCGCGATCCTTCAGGACCTGGGGTTCTGGATGCTGAACGACGTGATCTGGCGCAAGGCCAACCCGATGCCGAATTTCCGTGGCCGGCGCTTCACCAACGCGCATGAGACCCTGATCTGGGCCGCGCGCGGACGTGACTCGCGCTACCGCTTCAACTACGCCGGCATGAAGGCGCTGAATGACGACATCCAGATGCGCAGCGACTGGTGGATTCCGCTCTGCACCGGCGCGGAGCGGCTGCGCAACCAGCACGGCCTGAAGCTGCATCCGACGCAGAAGCCCGAGGCGCTGCTGCATCGCGTGCTGCTTGCCTCAACCATGCCAGGCGACATTGTGCTGGATCCGTTTTCCGGGACCGGAACGACAGCAGCGGTCGCGAAGCGGCTGCATCGGCACTTCATCGGCATCGAGCGGCATCCGGCCTACGCCGAGGCGGCCATCGGGCGTGTCCGCGCGACAAAGCCAGCGCCAGAGGAAGGGCTGTCGGGGGCGGTGTCGAAGCGCGACGCGCCACGCGTACCGTTCGGCAGTCTCGTGGAACGCGGCCTGTTGCCGCCTGGCACCAAGCTGTTCGACCGCATGCGGCGGATCAGTGCCGTGGTGGCGGCGGATGGCACTGTGGTGGCCGGATCGTTCCGGGGCTCGATTCACAAGGTGGGCGCGGCGGTTCAGAACGCGCCCGCCTGCAACGGCTGGACCTTCTGGCACTTCGAGCGCGACGGCCGATTGGTCGCGCTGGATGTCCTGCGGGACAAACCGGCCGAGGGATAGCTACGCCCGCACCAGCTTCCGAAGCTGGTGGTGCTCTGAATCGCCGATGTAAACCGCACCATCCGCACCAACGACCGCGCCATGCGGCCGCGCCAGACCAGTGCATATCGTCGTGACAATCCAGCTGCGCGCGTCGATCAGGCGGATCACGTGGTTCTCGGTATCGACGATGAACACGTTGCCATCGCGATCGATCGCCATCTCCTTGGGCGCATCGAACACCGCGTAGCGCGCATCGTGATCATCGCCCGCATAGCCACGCGCGCCCGTCCCGGCGATCGTCTCGATCACGCCATTCCGCACACGCCGCAAGCTGCTGCCCTGCCGCTCCAGTATATACAGAGAGTCGTCCGGTGCCAGCGCCACGGCGCGCGCACCGAACACGCCGGCCGACGTCGCCAGGCCGCCATCGCCATCGTGCCGCGCCTCGCCCGTGCCGGCAAAAACGCTGATCCCACCTGACGAAAGCTCGATCACCTGTACGCGGTGATCGGCCACATCAGCGATGAAGAGACGGCGATGATCACGGTCCAGGGCCAACCCGTTCGGTTCCACCAGCTCGGCCATCGTCGCGATGACGCCGCTGTTGGCGTCGATACGGCGCACGCGCTTGTTGAGCCGGTCCGCCACATAGATCGTGCCTGCGCGATCGATGACGATACCGTAAGGCTGGTTCATCTGCGCGCCTGTTGCGGGACCGCCGTCGCCCGCTGCACCGGCCTCGCCCGTCCCGGCGATCGTGGTGATGATACCGGATCGGGCGTCGATCCGCCGGATGCAGTGATTATAGGTATCGGAAAAACACAAGTTTCCGGCGGGATCGAAGGCCAGGTCGAATGGATTGTTGAGCAAAGCCTGCGAGGCCGCACCGCCATCGCCTGCATAGCCTTGCTCGCCCGTGCCAGCCACAACGCTCATCGTCCAAGGCATCATTTGTTTCCTCCCGTTACCGCCAGCATGGTTGTCGAGACCGGCCCGTCAAGCGTAGGATCGACAAACGAGCCGGAGGATACCAAGATGGACATGCAGGTCGATCGCGCAACGAGCACGCTTTATGACAAGTTGGAGGAGCGTGTGCTGGCGCGCGACCAGGCTGGCGCAAGCAATATCTACTATGATCTCGTTCGCGCGGGGCGTCCGCTGAATGAAATTATCGCTGCCGGTGTACGGATCCATGCTCCTTATACGCATGTGCCGTATCACGAGCGTATCGACGACGGCTATCCGAATTTTGTGAACAACGATCACTGCCTGCTGAGCGCTCGCGCCACGGTGAACCTGGCGAAGATGGTGCCGCAGGATCTGGCGATGCTGCCGATGGCACAGACGATCTGGTACATCCCAAGCGGGCTCGATATCTGGAACCAGAAGATCGACAAGGCACCGGGCCATTACACCCGGATGCGCGGCAAGCTCGGCGTGATGGAGAAGCCGCCGGAGCCAGTGGTTTACTGGCCCGACCAGGAACCGCTGCGCCAGGAAGGGCCCCTGAAGGAGCGCCTGAACAACTGGATGACATTGGTGCATCGCGGACAGGTGATCGACGCGTATCGCATGTTCCTAGGTCTGATGGAGGATGTGCCGAATCGCAAGGAGGTGCTGGCGGAACTGGTGTTCGCCGGGTTGATCGACGTGCAGGACCGGATGCTGTTCAACCGCTCCTACACGACAGGCCACAAGGCCTATCGCGCGCGGTCCACCGTGGAGATCGGCAATGCCATCGGCTGGGACAATCCGGCGGCCCATCACGTGCTTTATGCCGGCGCGCTGGACATCGCCGTGGGGCCGCGTTGGTACTCGACGTACGAGATGGCCTGCAATCTGGTGAAGATGAACATCGAGGGCGAGGCGCTCCACGCTGTCCCCTATGGCGGCGTGAGCGAAGCCGAGGTTGCATTGCTGCGCACCAACAAGGAGCCGCTGAACCAGGAAGAGAGTGCCGGGCTGATCGACGTGCTGCTGCACGGCCAGGAACCCGACAACCTGCACTACGTCACGAAGCTGCTGAAAGCCGGCAAGGATCCGCGGCGCATCCTGGATGCCATGCAGATCGCCGCATCGCAGATCGTGCTGCAGACGACGGAACCCAACGACTTCTCCATGCCGCACCATTGCTATGAGTACTGCAACACGCTGGCCTGGTTCTTCGACAACTTCGATCATCCGAGGCGGTTGCGGCTGATCTACCTGCTGGCTTCCTACCTCAACCGCGTCGCGGGCCATCAGAAGGGCATCAATGACGTGCATTCGGTGGCGGCCAAGCCGCCGAGTGGCGCAGACAAGCTGACCGCAGGACAGCTACTCGAGCGTGTCGATGCGGCTGTATGTGCACTGAACGGTCCTGAGAGCCTGGCGTGGACACAGGCCTATCTGGACAACGTGGCTGATCGCGGACCGCTGGTGCAGCGTATCGCGCTGGCGGCAGCCAAGATGGGCAACGATCCGCACAACCAGGAAATCGCCCAGTGCATGCTGATGGATTTCGGCACCAACCGGCACGCCGACCGCGACAGGCTGCTGCTGGCGGCGGCGTATCACACTGCGATGCACCGGAAGTACGGCGACCCGCTGGAGCCGGCGCGCCGCTTCGGTGACGCGATGGGAGTTGCCATCCAGTGACCGTATCGATCCGCGCGATCGACCCGGTCGCGCGTCCGTTCTTCGCCGGCGACGTGTCCGGCGTGGACATCACCCGGCCGCTGTCGCACGCGGAGGCCGCCGCGATCTCGGCCGGGATGGATCAATATGGCGTGCTGGTTTTCCACGACCAGCACTTCACCGATGAGACCCAGCTTGCGTTCAGCCGCAACTTCGGCGCGCTGGAGCAGGCGACTGGCGATATCGCGCAAGGGTCCGAGCGTCGCTTGTCGATGGACGTGAACGACATCTCCAACCTCAACAAGGATAACGAGATCCTTGCGCGCGATGACCGGCGACGGCTGTTCGGGCTTGGCAACCGGCTGTGGCACTCGGACAGCTCATTCAAGGCGGTGCCGGCGAAGTATTCGCTGCTGTCGGCGCGTCGCATCCCTTCGGCAGGCGGCAACACCGAATTCGCTGACATGCGCGCGGCGTACGACGCGCTGGACGACGAAACGAAGGCCGAGTGCCAGAACCTGATCTGCGAGCACAGCCAGCTTTTCTCGCGTGCTGTGCTGGGCTTTTCCGACTTCACCGATGACGAACGCCAAAAATTCGCGCCGGTGAAGCAGCGCCTGGTTCGACGGCATCCGGTGACGGGACGCAGGTCGCTGTACCTGGCGTCACACGCCGGCTCGATCCTCGGCTGGCCTGTGCCGGAGGCGCGCGCCTTCCTGCGCGACCTGACGGAACACGCGACACAGCGCAAGTTTGTCTATGCGCATGTATGGCAGCAGTGGGACCTCGTGATGTGGGACAACCGCGTCACCATGCATCGGGCGCGTCCATTCGATAACACCGAGGTCCGCGACATGCATCGCACCACCGTGGCGTGCGAGCTTTCGACGATGGACCAGGCCGCATGATCAAAGTCATCGGCCTGCTCACCCGCAAGCCCGGGCTGACCCACGAACAGTTCGTGAAGCACTGGCTGGAAATCCATGGCCCGCTGGCGCACGCGGTGCCGGGCGTGCGCCGCTACGTGCAGTCCCACATCATCGGCACGCGCACCCGCCCCGATATCCCGGAGACGGACGTGGACGTCGATGGCATTGCGGAGCTTTGGTACGATGACGAAGCGGCACTTGCCCGCGCCGCCGCCACGCCGGAGATGAAGCGGCTGACGGACGACGGCGCGTTGTTCATAGGCCGGATCAAGTCCTACGTCATCGAAGAGAAGCAGATCATTCCGCCGCAGCGTTGACCGTATCCACGGCCTCGTACGGGAACCGCTTCACCTTGTCCATATTGAGGCCCTCGATGCGCAGCAGCCGCGTCGAATTCTCGCGCCGCGGCGAGTGCAGCACACCGACATCGTACAGGTACGCATCACCGGGCCGCATCGCGTAGTCACGCACATGCTTTGCCTTGCCAGGCTGTCCGTCGGCCGGCCGCGCCAGGCAGTCCCAGTCCGTCATGATCGTTTCGCCGTAAGCCTGGCCGTAGATGGCCCACGAAGGACCGTGGTCGTGCGGCTTGCTGTTCTTCGCGCCAACATAGGCGTGCGCCAGGATCGTGAAGCCAAGCTCTGGATCCTCGTACAGCACCTTGCGCTCCGGCGTGCCTTCCGGGATGTACTGCGCGACGAACTCACCGTCCTTCAGCACGTCCTTCACCAGAGCGCAGACGGCCTTGCGGCCCTCGGTGCCCGGTTGGGTCTTCAGCGCATCGTGACACTTCGCGGCGAACTGCTCGAGCGTATAGCCCATGATGATGTGTCTCCTTATTCGCGTCTGTAGGGGTAGCAATGGGAGCGATCGAGGGGGATGTCGAAGTGTTCTGCAAGTGCTTCGATCGCATCGGCGTGCTGCTTGTAGGGATCGCTGTTGCCGGGCCCGACGATGATGCAGCCAAAGGAGCGGTCACGCCGCCCGCCCGTCGGCAGCATTGCGGTGACCAGCGGCGCACCTTCGTCGTCCCGCAAAGTCAGGAACAGGGGCATTTCCCGTTGAATATGATCGCGCTTGCCGATGTCCTGTTCGATGAACACCGAGGTCAGCGGCTTGAAGCTCTCGGCCGCCTTCTCCCACTCGCGGCGGAAATACTTCTCCACGGCATGGCGCATCAGCTCGGATTCCATCACTGCTTCGCCCTCGCTGACTAGGCGAAACCAGGTCCTGTCCCCCGGAGCGTCGCAGATGTACTCCATGGTTCCATCTCCCTCCCGGCCTGGATTTAGCATCCGTGCACAGCTTAGGATCAAGCGACAGCACAATCAAACCGCCAGGGGAAACAAATGGAGAACTTAGCCGGCGATACATTCGACTATGTCATCGTCGGCAGTGGTGCCGCCGGATCGGTCCTGGCCAATCGCCTGACCGAACAGCCGGGCGTCACCGTCTGCGTGCTGGAAGCCGGACCGCCTGACCGCCATCCGTACATCCACGTGCCGGCCGGCTTCATCAAGATGCTGTTCAACCCGGACTACACATGGCAGTTCAAGACCGAGCCTTCCGAAGGAAGTGGCGGGCGCCCGATCCCCACGACGCAGGGCCGCACGCTCGGCGGGTCCAGTTCGATTAACGGCATGGTCTACAACCGCGGCCAGCGCGCCGACCTGGACAGTTGGGCGCAGCGCGGCAATCGCGGCTGGGGTTATGTCGATATGCTGCCCTACTACAAGCGCACCGAGCGCCGCATCGGCATCGCCGACGACAGGATTCATGGGCGTGACGGGAACCTGCCGGTAACTACCATGGATTGGTTCCATCCAATCTGCGAGGCCTTCATGAACGGTGCTGTCGGCATGGGGATTCCGCGCTGCGCCGACTACAACAGCGGCGACAACCAGGCCGGCGTCGGCTATTTCCAGCGCGCGATCCATCGTGGTTGGCGCCACTCGGCGGCACGTGTGTTCCTGCATCCGGCGAAAGCGACGGGACGTTTGGATATACGGACCAACGCGCGAGCTGCCGCGGTGCTGTTCGAGGGCAAGCGCGCGGTCGGTGTGCGCTATGTGCATGACCGCGATCGGACCGAGCACGTCGTGCAGGCGCGGCGCGAGATCATCCTGAGCTGCGGCACCGCGAACACCGCCAAGCTGCTGCAAATATCGGGTATTGGTCCCGCGTCGCTGCTGGGATCAATCGGCGTGCCCGTAGTGCACGACCTGCGCGGCGTGGGCGAGAATTTCCGCGACCACTACTCGGTGCGTGTGGTGGCGAAAGTGCGGAACAGCATCACCATCAATGAGATGTCGCGCGGGATGGGACTGGCGGGACAGATCGTGCGCTGGGCGATGGGGCGGCCGAGCATCCTGGCGGTGACGCCATCGCTGGTGCACTGGTTCTGGAAGTCTGACGAGAGCATGGACCAGCCCGACATGCAGGGCGTGTTCAGCCCGGCCAGCTACAAGCAGGGTTTTGTCGGGTTGCTCGACGATTATCCGGGGATGACGTGCGGTGTCTGGCAGCATCGTCCGGAAAGCATCGGGTATGTGCGAGCCCGATCAGCCGATCCGTTCGAGGATCCGATCATCCAGCCAAACTACCTGGCTGATCCGATGGATCGCCGGGTACTGATCGCTGGCATGCGGCTGGCGCGACGCCTGCTGCACACGCCGGAACTGGCGTCGTATTTCGACAGCGACACGCTCCCCGGGCCAGAAGTGACAAGCGACGATGAGTTCCTGTCCTATGCCAGGCAGTTTGGTTCCACTGCTTACCATCTGATCGGGACGGCGCGCATGGGGCCTGACACGGATCCCACGTCTGTGGTGGACGACCAGTTGCGCGTACACGGGATGGAGGGGCTGCGCGTGGCCGATGCGTCCATCATGCCGAGCATGCCATCCGCCAACACCTATGCCACCACGATGATGATCGCGGAAAAGGCGTCAGACATGATCCGGGGACGACAGCCGCTAGAACCGGTCGAGGGAATCGCAGCCTAGCGCATGCAGCAAGAGCGAGGGAGCTGACCCCTCGCCTTCGCCCCCTCAGAGCTTGGTTGAAGCGCGAGCCAGCAGTTCCCAGTTCCCTGCTTGCTTCTGCCAGATCATCAGGATGTGCAGATTGGTGGCGCTTTTCTTGCCATCCGCAATGGTTTCGCTCTCCGCAACCCAGTGAAACCGGACAATCGCGGTATCGCCTACCACCCTGATCCAAGGATCCTTGTAGTCCAACGACAGGAATTTCGACTTATCGGACGTGGCATTCTTGATGAACGTCGCCTTGTCTTCGATATGTGCGTCCGAGTGGCTGTAGCTCAATTGCTCCGCACAGAGCTCACCAAGGGCCTTCGCATCGTGCGAGAACTGTGCTGCACGAAATGCTTCAAGGCGCTTTGCCAGGGCGGCCTCGTCCGCTGACATTTCCGTGGCCCTGGCCGGCAAGACACCAAGGGCAAACATCCCGAGCATCGGCAAACCCACCCTGAGGTCGCGGCGGCTGATATGCATGATGTTTCCTCCATTCGTTATCTGGTTCCCGCGCAAGCGGGCATGGAGTGTGCACGATGGCACATCTGGAACGCCAGCCCCCTACCGATCCGGAGGAAAATACGCATCCTCGAACTCATCCAACATCATTCGCAATTCGGCCAGCATGGTGCGCATGAGCTTCTTCTGCGGCTGATCGCACAGTCCCTCGGCCACCAATTCGCTCACCCTCTGATTTGCCTGAACCAGCAGCTTCAACGCCTTGCGTTCAATCAGGTCGGTCATCTGCATCCTCTGTTATCGTATTGCGGCGCACGGTCGCTAGAACGCCAGCCCCGTACGAAACACCAGCGCTGCATAGAAGTACAACTCAGCGTCGAGCGCACGCATGATGTTCGACGCCTTGCGGAAACCATGCTGTTCGCCGCTGAACAGCAGGTATCCGACCGGAACCCCCTTGCTGCGCAGCGCCGCCACCATCACCTCGGTCTGGTTCGATGGCACGACCTTGTCTTCATCCCCTTGGAAGAAGATCACCGGTCGACTCAGACTGTCCGCGTGATGCAGCGGCGAACGCTCGCGGTAGAGTTCTTCATTGCCAGCCAGCGGCGCGATCAGCCAGTCGAGATAGCGCGATTCGAACTTGTGCGTGTCGCGTGCCAGAGCGGCCACGTCGCTCACGCCGTAATGGCTGGCGCCCCCGGCAAACGCATTGCGCGTCAGCACCATCAGGGTGGTGTAGCCGCCGGCGCTGCCGCCGGTGATCACGATGCGGTCCGGATCGGTGCTGCCTCGCTGCACCAGGAAGCGGGCGGCGTTGATACAATCGTCAACATCGACAACGCCCCACTGGCCGTGCAGCCGATCGCGGTAGGTGCGGCCATAGCTGCTGCTGCCACCGTAATTCACGTCCAGCACGCCGATGCCGCGGCTCGTCCAGTACTGCGTGCGCAGATCGAGCACGCCGGGCGAGAAGGCCGTCGGGCCGCCATGGCATTTCACCAGCAGCGGCGCGCGCGCGCCGGCCTCGTCGACGAAATCCGGGCTGGCCGGCGGATAATAGAACGCGTGCGCGCTGCGGCCGTATTCGGTGGGGAAGGTGATGTGCTCCGGCACGGAGAAATAGCCGGCAAACTCCTGCTGGATTACCGAGGAGCGCCGCAACACCTCTGGCTTGCCGCTGGCCAGATCGAGACGGACGATCGCCGACGCCTCGTGCGGCGATGCCGCGCGGAACACAGCTTCACCCTCTCGCGCGTGCAGGGAGCCATAGTCGGTGTACGGCAGATCGATCGGAACCAGCACCCGCTTCGCGATATCAAGCTGCGCCAGCCGGCCAAGTCCGTTCTCCCAGAACGTGCAGACGATGCGATCGCGGCCGACGAACGCGTAGCTGGACATGCCGAACACCCATGGCGGTTGCGCGAAATCCGCCTCGCGCGGACACAGCGCTTCGGTGACCCCGCCATTCAACCGAAACAGGTTCCACCAGCCGCTGCGGTCGGAGATGAAATGCAGCGCGCCATCCGGTGACCATTCCGGCTGGAGCACGGACTCCCCCGCCCCTCCTGCGACCATGCGTGGCGCCGCAGGCACTCCGTCGGTATCGACATCCGCCAGCCACAACTCGGTTTCGACCCACGGCATATTGGGATGCTGCCAGCTCAGCCAGGCCAGCTGCCGGCCGTCCGGCGAAAGCCGTGGCGCCGCGTAGAAGTCACTGCCGCCGGCCAGGACATTGCCTGGGCCGCCCGACGCCAGATCGACCGCGACGATGGCGTTGATGACGTCGCCGCCGATATGGCTTTCGCGCACGCCGATCCAGCGGCCGCGTTGCGGATCGATGATGCCGTCCGCGTAGCGATGCACGCCGCCATCCGGCGTCAGGGGAACCGGATCGCTGCCCGGAGCGTGGCGATAGAGCCGCTGGTCGGCCATATTGGCGAACAGGCTGACCCCCTCGTGCACCGTTGCCGCTGCTCCGCCATACTCGTGGACGCGCGAGCGGACATTGAACCCGGCCGGCGTCACGTCCTCCGGCGTGCTGCCAGGCCGCTGGCGCACCAGCACGCTGCGACCCTGCTCCCGCGGCCGACTTTCCAGCCAGTAGATGTCGGCCCCGTCGAACCGGGCGCCGAGCAGCCCGATGGAGCCCGCAACGATCAACTCCGACGTGATCGGCGAAAGCCAGGAGCCATAAGGTCGCGTCGTCGGCATCCGAAAATTCCCTCCAAGCTTGCAGGCTGCTCGTTCCGGCCCGAAACTCGCCTCCCGGACGGACAAGGAGCCCGGAGTGAGCGCCTCATTCAAGAGTACCGAACGTTACATCGCCTCGCGCGACCTGGAAGTGGCCGTGAACGCGGCCGTCACATTGCAGCGGCCATTGCTGGTGAAGGGCGAGCCGGGCACCGGCAAGACCGTGCTCGCGCACGAAGTTGCGCAGGCGCTGGGGCTCGAACTTATCGAGTGGCACATCAAATCCACCACCAAGGCGCAACAGGGGCTGTACGAATACGACGCCGTCTCCCGCCTTCGCGACGGACAGCTTGGCGACCCGCGCGTGCACGACATCGCGAACTACATCGTACGCGGCAAGCTGTGGGAAGCCTTCGAGGCCGACAAGCCGGTGGTCGTCCTGATCGACGAGGTTGACAAGGCCGATATCGAGTTCCCGAACGATCTGCTGCTCGAACTCGACCGGATGCGGTTCTATGTCTACGAGACTCGCGAGACTGTGGCGGCGAGGCATCGCCCCGTTGTCATCATCACCTCCAACAACGAGAAGGAACTGCCGGACGCGTTCCTGCGCCGCTGCTTTTTCCACTACATCCGCTTCCCCGATCGGGAAACGATGGAACGCATCGTGCAGACGCATTATCCGGACCTGCGGCACGATCTGGCCCGCGAGGCACTCAACGTGTTCTTCCAGATGCGCGATGTTCCCGGGCTGAAGAAGAAGCCCAGCACCGCCGAACTGCTGGACTGGCTGAAGCTGCTGATGGTGGAAGACCTGCCCACCGAAGCGCTGCGTACCAACGAGAAACACCTGGTCATACCGCCACTCTACGGTGCGCTACTGAAGAACGAGCAGGACGTGCACCTGTTCGAACGCCTGGCCTTCCTCGCGAGGCGTAACGCCTGATGTTCGCGCACCTGATCGAGGGCCTTCGGCAGGCGGGCCTGCCCACATCGATCACCGAGTATCTCACGCTGCTTGGCGCCATGAAGGCCGGTGTGTCGGAATGGAGCGTCGACGATTTTTACTACCTGAGCCGCGCGACATTGGTGAAGGATGAGCGCCACCTCGATCGGTTCGACCGCGTGTTCGCGCAATGCTTCAAGGGCCTGGAAGCGCCAGAAGGCGTGCTGCCACGAGACCTGCCGGAAGAGTGGCTGCGCAAGCTTGCGGAGAAGCTGCTGTCGCCCGAAGAGATGGCGAAGATCGAGGCGTTGGGCGGTTTCGACGCACTGATGCAGCGGCTTGCCGAGTTGCTCGCCGAGCAAAAGGAACGCCATCAGGGCGGCTCCAAGTGGATCGGTACGGCCGGTACGTCACCGTTCGGCGCATTCGGCTATAACCCGGAGGGCGTGCGCATCGGCCAGCACGAGTCCCGCCATCGCCGCGCGGTCAAGGTCTGGGAGAAACGCGACTTCCGCGATCTGGACGACGGCGTGGAACAGGGCACGCGCAACCTGAAGCTCGCGCTGCGACG